>JALHNS010000216.1 GCA_022843445.1 Gemmata sp. | reverse complement strand
GTTCTGGCGTGCTACATCAGCCGCTGGTATGGCACACGGCCGTGATGCGCCCGACCGCCCTCGACAGGCCGGTCGGGTCGTCGAGGGCTCGAAACCTCATCTTTTTCAACGGGCTGCTAGGGCGATGTCGCGCAACCGGACTTCTGTCTTGATGCCCTTGCTGAACAGGGTGTCGCACACCGTGTCGTCGGTCAGGAACCCGCGGATCAGGTCGTCGTCCCCTTTGTCCTGAGCACGGGCCAAGGTGAGGAGCGCGTCCGGTCGGTCGCGCGCCGGCACCGTGCCCGAACGCAGAGCGGCACGAGGGCGTTCCAACTTCTTGTCCCCCGTGTACTCGACCGGCAGCGGGGAGACCTCTTCGGCCCAAGTGAGGTACGACCGGCGGAGCAGTGGGGGCGTGTCCTTTGCGTACTGGCCGCCCCATTGCCGTTTGAAGAGGGCCGCGGCGAGCAGGAGCGCGTCCTCGGGGATCTGGCTTCGGCACTCCGCGCCGATGACCAGCAGGGTCCCCAGCCGCCCCTCCCTGAGTTCGTAGCGCGCGAGGTCCGCGGCTTCGTTGCGGGCACCGGATCGGGGAGGGCCTGTCGCCAGCTCCTTGCACCGAGCCGCGTACTTCCGGCCGAGGCCCGGGTCCCCCTCAGCCAAGGCGTACCACAACTCCCGTTCGGGCCCGTACAACTCGACGAACTGGAGCCGCGCGGCCGCGGTATTCCCAAAGATCCGGCTGGCGCGTGCCCAACAGAAGTTGAAGTTGATCTGCGGCACCAGACGCTGGCACCGGGCGCGAATCTCGGGGTCGGTGCTCTGTTGCAGTGCCTTGAGCACGGCCGGTTTGGCGGCCAGACCGAGGGAAAGGAGGTCGCGTTCGGCGGCCTCGCGGGTCGGGAAGTCCGGGTCGCCGAGCCGCACGACGAGCCCGTCGATCCCGGCCTGACGTGCCGGCTCGAGCCCGGGTTGGGCAACGACCTTGGAGCCCGCAGTTGCCCCGATGAGTGTGAGCACCGCGGCGGCCACTTTGATCGGTCGGGACATCGCTCGTTCTCGGTGAGGGGGAGTTGTGCCAGTGGAACACCACCCATTTCGGTTACTTCTTCTCACCCGTCAGGACGTAGAGCGACTTCAGATTCGGCACGTCGATCACCGGGGAGTCCTTCAAAATGGCGATCACCTCCGGCGTAGCGGCCTTGAGTCGGCTCAGAGTGATCTTCCCCTTCGAGCGGTCGAGCGCCCGGGCCACCGCAACATCGTCCAGCACCGTCAGCCCCAGCCGGAGCGGCTTGTCGCAGGTCGCGAGAACCTCCGCCGCTGCGGGGGTGAGGCGTTGCAGGGCGTGTAGGTTCCGACCGCCCGTGAGCGGGGGGTCGATCAGCCGTTTGGCCAGTGCGGGGGACTCCAGCACGGTCAGGCCGTCGAGGTTGAACCACGACGGGAACTGGATGAGGGCGTTTACGGCATTGGGGGACACGGTTTCGGCCCGGGTCCAGTACCACCCAGAATCTCGAGTGTTCTTGTCGCACAGTTGGACCGAATCAATCACCTTCAGTTCTTCGAGCAGCACCCGCCCGGAGATTTTCGCCAGCGAGGCCGCAGCCTCGGGTTGGAGTCGGTGGGTCGCCGGGCCGTACAATCGCAGGTAAATGCCGGGGAACGTGGCCAGCGCGGTAGCCGCCTCGGGGCGCAACTCGCGAAGGCCCGCGATCGCCAACGTACCCTCATACTTGCCGAGTTCGGCGGCGACGCTCGCGGTCAGATCGAAACTCACGCCGATCGACAGTCCTGGCGTCTTACTGATGCGGAGCTTGCCCTGCATTTCGACCCCGCGATTCATCCCCCTCACTAGGGTGCGGGCCGACTCCGCGGAAAGGTCCCGGAGAAACGGCAGGGTCAGCCCGCCTTGGGTCCCGACCCAGTTGCCGGCGGTGTGCCCGGCGACGTACGCGGTCGCCAGTTCCGGCGGGAGTGCGGTCAGCCCGAGGGTGAGCGATTGGGTCTGCCGCCCCATGGCCTTGATCGTCTCGACCGAGGAGTCCTGCAACGCCGGGAAGGACAGGCTCAGCCACCGCCGCTGAAGGAGTCGCCGGGCCGTCTCCGGCGGGAGTTCTTCAAGACTGGGGAAGGACAGCTGCCCCGACGGCACGCTCGTGGTGGAGCCGTCGAGCTCTTTTCGGACCCCCTCGGGCAGCTTGCCGAGGGCGTCGGCGACTTCGGGGGAGATTTCCGTTACGCTGGGAAACGTACCCGACCCGAACAGCACCTTGGCCAGCGGCACCGAATCCAGTTTCTTCAACTGCGGGAAGAAGGCCGCACGCTTGGTCTCGGCCATCACCCTGATCTGCCCGGGGGTGGGAACCTCGACGTCTCGCACCTCGAGACCGGCGAAGCGAGTTTTGAGCAGCGCCTCGAAGGCGGTGTCCGAGACCGGTGCGCGGCCGAAGAGCACGATGCTGGTCGCTTTCATGCTCTGGGAGAACAGGTCGGCCACCTCGTCGGTCATCGCGGACGCGGAGAGGAACTTCTGCCCCTTCGTGTTGGCGAACAGCTTCGCCTGCTCCGCCGTGAGCTGGTCGAGGTCCGGCAGGAACAGCCGCCAGTTCTCGGCGAGCCGCTCCGCCAGTGCCTTCGACTCGAGGGCCTTCAGGGCCGGGAGGTTAATGCGCTTGGCCTCGGCGAGTTTGTCCTGCAACTCGAGCGGGACCGCGGTCAGACCGCCGAGGGTGAGGCTCCCTTCGTGCCGAACGAGGGCCGAAGCGACCGGCGGGGTGATTTCCTTGACGTACGGGAGCGACAGCGCGCCGGGCCGCCGGGCGAGCTTCTCGGCCAGAACGGGCGAGGTCAGTTCCGCCAGCCCGGTGAGCACCAGATGGCCGGGTACCGTCACGATCGCATCGGCGGCCGCCGGCGGGACGCTCGTGATGTTGTGCAGCCACACGTTCGCGGCCCGACTGTTGGCGAGGGCGGCCGCCACCTCGGGCGTGAGCGACCGGATGCCGAGGATCAGGAACTCCCCGCGGAACTCGGCCAGCACGGCCGCGACTTCCGGACTGATCTCGTCGGTCCTGCTGAGTTGAAGGATCCCGAACCGGGACTCGGCCTCGACCTGCTTCACACGTTTTCTCGCGTCTTCCACCGTGATCCGTTCGGGATCGGGCGCGGGGCCTTTCCGGCGAACCGTCGGAACCGTGCGGCTGAAGATGGGGACCGGCAACTCGCCCGCGTCGAGGAGTTCGCCGAAAGTCGGCGAATCGGGCAGCGAGGGATTCGCGGGGATGTCGAGCACCCGTCGCCCGGCCTCGCTGATGCGGCCGGGGGTGTAGTAATCCGCTTGGGATAGGAACGTATTCATGGCGTTGCCGAACACGTTCCGGGGCGTACCCCCGCGGCCCCCGAGGTGGCAGATGGCGCAACTGCCGCTCCAGAGATCGCCGCCGACCGTCTGGCTGACTTTCAAGTTCAACTGTCGGGCCGTCTCGGGGTCCTTGACGTTCTGAATCTGCTCCGTCAGGCCGAAGCCGAACGGCCCGTGCGCCCGCGCTTCTCGGGCCGAGGCCGTGAGCAGCACGGCGGCCAAGGCCCCGAGCAGGACGGTACTCGCCCGGTGCCGCCCCGTTAGGACCGTGCAGAGGATCGGGTTCATTGTGAGTCACTCCGGGCTTGGTTGAAGTTCTCCGCCGTCCGCCCGTACCGGGTCGAACGCGGCCGCGCGTCACTCCGGCGAGTGGCCGAGTTTCACGACCAGCGGGTAGCCGCCGGCGATGAGGTCGGGGCTACCGCCGGGCGGCTCGATGCTGATCACGAAGGTGCTGGGCTGCTTCACAACGTGCTCCGCCCGGATCGGAACGATCAACTCCCGGCCCTGCTGACCGACGTCGAACACCCCGCCGTTGACCGTTTCCGGGCGCATCGGGGAGGCTTCGACGAGCCAGATTTGGTACTGGCTCTTGGTCGGGTCGTTCGACGGCAGCCCCTTGATGCGCAGGAACCCGCGCTGCTGGGCGTGGCTCCACACGATGTCGCCGGAGACGCTCGGGGCGGTCGGATCGTCCGGTTCGCCGAGCCGGACGTGCAGCACCCCTTCCGACGAGGCGAGCAGTTCGTCCCGTTGCCGAGCCAGTGTGGGGGCGACCGGCGGTCCCGCCGGCCCCGCGTCCGGATCCCGCTTCGCGATCGGGCTCGGGTCGCGGTTCGGCGCCGGGTCCGGGACGTCGGGCTTCCGCGTCCAAGCGTACACGGCGAGGAGCAGGCACGCGGCCGCGGTCAGCCACCCGAGTGACTCGCGCTTCGTGACCCACGAACGGGGCGTTCCGTGCGGGATGGCAGGTGCCGGGTGTGGGGCCTGCGACCGCACTCGCGCGACGACTGCGGGGGGCGGCGGGGGGAGTTCAGCGGCACACGCCGTGACGTCGAGTAGGGCGGCGAGGCGGTCCAATTCGTCCGCATCGGCGGCCGGATTCAACAGGAGCAACTCCCGCAACTCCTGCTCCTCCTCGGCGCTCAGGCCGAAGACGGCGCGGTCCGCGAGCAACTCGAGCAGGCGCTCACTCTCGGCGGGTTGTTGTTCGCTCATCGCTCACCTCCGGCCACAGCCACTTGGGAATCGGCAACCAGTTTGCGGAGGCGGATCAGCCCTTGTCGGGCGTGCGTCTTGACGGTCCCGAGGGGGAGGCCCGTCCGCTCACTGATTTGAGCCTGAGTGAGCCCGTGGCAGACGGCGAGTTCGAGCACCTGCCGCTCTTCGTCGCGCAGGAACTCGAACTGTTCCCGCACCTTGCGCACCTCGTCGCTCAAATCCAGCCATTGCGGCACGGGTGCGGCCGGAACGGTACGCGCCTGATCGAGGTCGGTGGTCGGAACCCGACGCGCGAGTCGCCGCCGCCGATCGATCAATCGCCGGCGGGCGATCATGGCGACGAACGTCGCCTCGGGGGACACACGGGGGTCGAACCGCTTGGCGTACCGCCACAAGTCGGTAAACACCTCCTGTACGGCGTCCTCCGCGTCGGCCGGGTTGGGCGAGAACCGCTGGGCGAGAGCCCACACGAGGGCCCCGTAACGGGCCACGCACTCGTCCACCGCGCCCGGTTCCCCGGCGGCGACCCTCTCGAGCAGTGGTTCCGCCACGTGATCCCCTTCGACGCCGGCGGCAGAGTGCTGGCAATGCCCGCACCGCTTCCCAGCCTCTGGCGTGCCTGTCGGACCGGCCGCTAGGCGCCCACGGCCCGCACCCGTTATTGCTGTATTCGTCGGCGCAGGCGGGTCGGATTGAAATGTCGTCCACGGACCGATCGACGGGGCGGTATTCCGCAGCCCAGCCATTCGTGGCATCGGCATCTTCCCCGCCGCCACGCATTCGCCCAAACCTGTCTCCACCTCTTCGCTGAGCGAATCCGCTCCGAGCGTTCTGCCTTGTCGCTCAACCGCCTCCAGACATTGATCGTGACAGCCAGAACCGGACTTTCTCGAAAGGGTGTCTCGACACGATCGAGTTCTCCTCGGACAGGAAAACTCTCAGACTTCCCGAGGGCGGAAGGTGTGATTCACCGGACACATACAGAGCATCTCGTGGAACAGCGTACTCGACCTGCGATTCTCAGTAGAGTTCGCGGTTACTGGTTCCAGCACGACCAAAGTTCCTTCAGCGTGCGAGGCCGGGGAGTCCGGTTTGCTGGATGAATCCGCGCAGCAGGCCGGGACGACCTTTGGCGAGGGTGAGTTGCTCGAGTACGCGATCGCGGAGCTCGTTCTTGTCGCGGGGCGTCATGTTCGCCAAGCGGGCGTACTTGGTCCATCCCCACACGCCCTCGTCGGGGTTCAGATCTGGGACGTACCCCGGAAAATCTTCGGCCACCACCTCGGGGTGCTTGGTCAACCAGCCCCGAACCACCTCCGACGTCGAGTGGATCTGGTTGCGATCCCAGACCACCGTCAGAGGTCCCACACGGCGACGGACCGCAGCTTGAGGATCTTGCGCACGTGCTCGGGGTGGTAGCGGATGCGGAACTGGCGCTCGATCAGCACGGCCACCCGTGCCGCGGTCCACAACTCGTTCGGCCACCCGTGGGCCGTGGCCCCTTGTGCGCGGAGGCCCTCCAACGTGCGGAGGTCCTCGTCACTGAGTCCGGGCGCGGGCCCGCGTTGGGGTTTGGGCTCCAAGCCGCCCGACACTCGGGCGGCACGCACCCAGCGTGCGATCGCCTTGGGGTGAACCCCGAGGATTCGCGCCACGAGTTTTCGGTGATGACCGCCCGCAACGGCACGCACCGCGCGCTCGCGACGGAAGTGCAGTTCGCTCGCGCTCCCGAGTGGTCTGCACATATTCGATTAGAGGCACCAGATTCCAAAAGGGTGCATTTCCCATGCTGGAACCAGGAACAGACTATCCCGCTCGCACCCCGAGCGGGACACAAAACGACGCGCGGGAGAGTCGGCGATCGGTTTCGCTTCGCCGGCGCCCGCAGCCCGTCGAACGAGGTGAGGTTTCTCGTTACTCGGACTCGATCCGGCTCTGCTGCGCCGAGCACCTTCCCGTAGCGCCACTTGACCAACTGGGAACTGCCGTGGTGCCCGTGGCCGACTGAACGGCGGCACGCATTCGGAGGGGCCTTTACCCGCGCGGCGGTGGTGCGACCGGCACGGCCAAAAGCGATTCGGCTTCAGAGCACAGCAGGTCTGCCACGAGCCACTCGTACGCGGCGTACACCGTCCGTGTGCTTGGGGGCACGCGGCGCGGCGCGGACTCGCGCCATGCCGCGCGGGCTTCGTCGGTGCGACCGATGCGGTACAGTGCCATGGCGCGTAGCGCGTCGGAGCACACCCGCACGTCCGCAGACGGCTTCGCCGCGTCGCACGTGTCGCACCACTCGACGGCGGCAGCGAACCGCCCGGCCCGGTACTCGCTCAGTGCTCGAACCTGATAGCCCAGCGCGAACGCCGCGGGTGTCGAAGCGAGCGCCGTCAGTTCGCCGGCGCGGGCGGGCACGTTCGCGACGGGCCGCGCGGCCCACGCGCGGGCGATCAGACCCGCAGTGTACGGTGCCTGCGTCGAGCCGAACCGCTCGAGCAACTCTTCGCACGCCCCGCGGTGCCCGTCGGCGTCCCCGAGGCGCGCGCGAACCAGCGCCAGCCGGGACAGAGTGTACGCGTCGGCCGGCGCGGGTGCGCACTCGAGGGCCGTGCGCGCCGCCTCCCATTCGCCGCGCGCTGCCGCGTCGAGCGCGAGTTGCGAAACCGCCGTAGCTTCGCTAGGTTCCAGTTTCCGGGTCGGCTCGAGTTCCCGAGCGCGGGTCAGGTCGGCGACGGCCGAGGTCGTGTGTCCCATGGTCGCGTGCCAGCGGAAACGGCGCAGCAGCAGTTCCGCGTTCGCGGGTTCGCGGGCGATGCGCCGGCCGATCACCTCGAACCCGACCTCCAAGATGAGCGAATCGATGGTGCGAGTGAACTGGAGTGCCGCGTTGAAGTTCAGGTCGGCGAGAACCGGCTGTCCGAGGTGCTCGTGAACGAGCGCTAGTAGCAGGTGCGCGTCGAACGCGACGGCGGGGTCGGCCGTCGCCTTTTGGAGCGCACCGACGGCGTCCTTCCACTCGCCGCGGACGATGCGCGCGACGCCGAGTTGCACCCACCCGTTGCCCTTCTCGGCGAGTGCGATCAGGTTTTCGTCGCGGGCCACGTTCGGGCGGTCGGTGACGGACAACCGGAACCGGCCGAGTACGAGGGACCGGGCGTGAACCGGGTCGCGGCAGTCGATCCGAATCGCGATTCGGCCGCGCACCGGCGCGCCGAGATCGACCGTCAGGCTGTGGGCCTTCCCGGCGTGCTGGTACACGTCCCAGCGGGTCGCGTGGGTGCCGTCGATCGCCCCGTGCGGGCCGTCGCGGAGCGTCGTGTTGAAGTCGCGCAGTCGGTCGCGGAACGTGGAGGTGGCGCGGACGAGCGGAACCGCCTTTTCCGCGCCGGGGGCGCCGGCGGCGAGTGCCAGTTCGGTGAGGTGGAAGTTGCCGCCCGTCTCGCGCCCGGGCCCGTTGAACGGCAAACTCGGGTCCGGCAGCGCTTCGAGCCGGAGCGCCGTGGCGGCAGCCGGCGCGTCCACTTCAACGGTGTACGAATCACGTTCGGGCACGGTACCGCTGGCAAGGACCGAGCCGTCCGGTTGAACGGCGAGTGCGGCCCCGCTCTCGGACCTGAGTGCGGTCGGTCGCAAGACGGTCCACTGCACAGCCTGCCGCTCTTCGAGCAGGACGGCCGCGAGGAGCGCGGCGAGATCGGCGCGGTCGGGGTGCGCGGCGAGCGCCTTCTCGCACGCGACCCGCACGGGTGCGGTGGCGAGCGCGGGAGTAGCGGCCCCCGCTTGCCGGGCGCGGGCGACCTTGCGGAACAGATCGACGGCGACCGCGACAACTTCAGCATCGGTCGGGGTGCGCGCGAACAGTTCGCTCACCGCCTGCGCCGCGTCGGACCAACGGCCGGCGTCAATCAGTCGGGCGGCGGCGGCGACTGGCCGCAGCGGCGCGGTGTCGCCGGGTAGCCGCTCCGGGTGCCCCGCACGGAACGTTTGCCACCGCTTGAGCCACTCGGCCCCGCCCAGGTTCGCCGGCCCGCTGCCGCGGAACTCCTGCTGGGCCATCAACTCGCCCCAGTCGAGCAGGGCGCGGTCGGACCACGGGTGCGCGGGCGTCAGCGCGGCTAGGCTGAGGGCGGGGACGTGCGGGCTCCCGCCGACCGCGGCGAGCCGCCCGTCTGGGCTGATCTCCAGGGTGCGGTCGCCGTTGTACCCAGGGCCATCGACAAGTCCGAGCGACCGGGTCGGAAGCACGCGGGTGCCGGTTTTCCAGTCCCACACGTCGCACACACCACGCCCACTAACTGTGACCAGCGCGCGACCGTCCGGGGTGAACGCCGATGCCCCGCCGGCGCTGGTCACCTCGGCGACCGGCGTACCGGATCGGATGTCCCAAACCCGGACGACGTGGTCCTTACCCCCGGTGGCGACGTGACTGCCGTCCGGGTGGAAGACGACGCCCGCATCGATCCAGCTCGGGTGCCGCATCTCCGGCCCGACCCGCGCGCCGGTCGCGCAGTCCCAGACGCGCAGCATGCCTTGTTGGTCCGCGCCGTCCCCGCCGACGGCGAGCAACCGCCCGTCCCGCGACAGCGCGATCTGCCATCGCTCGTTGTTGCCGCGCAGGGCCGGGAAGCGGAGCTTCCCGTCGGCCGCATCCCGCACCTCGACGCCCGCGTCGTCGCGCAGCACCAGCGTCCGCCCGTCGGCCGAGAACTGTGGGTGCGCGTTGTTGCCGCGGACGTCGGTCGCGGCCTCGGCCGCCCGCCCGCCGGTGGCCGGATCGAACAGCACCAGCGCGCCAGTGGCGCACAGCACCGCCCCGCGGCGGCCGGTCGGATCGACGGCCACGGTCGGCCGCAAGGCGTCGGGCGCGGGTGCTGCGGGGAGCGGCAGCGGCGGGTGCCGCGCAACGCCGGTGAGGGGGTCGCGGAACTCGATCTGCCCCTTGCCGTCGGGCAGGGCCACGGCCAGCACGGCACACCCGCCGTCCGGCGTCAGCGCCGCGCTGGTCATCGTGCCGGCGGCCGGCCGTAGCGCCGGCCCGGCGTCCCGGCCGGTCGCGGTGTCGTACAGCCGGGCCGAGTCGTTCCGGACCGTGACCAGCAGCCGTCGCCCGTCGGCGCTGAACGACGGCCGGCCCCGGGTCTTGGCAGCCGTCGGGGCGGTGAACTCGGCCGGGTCCGGGCGCGGCAACGCCCACACCCGCACCTGGCCCTCGTACCCGGTCGTCGCGAGCAGCCGGCCGTCGGCCGAAAATGCCATCGACCTCCACCCCGTCGATTCGACCGCCGGTGCCGGTAGCCGCTCCCCGGTTGGCAGGTGGTGACGGTGGAAACCTGGGTTACCACCGCCGACGGCGACGCTCCGCCCATCCGGGTGGAACGCCGCGCACAGACCGCCTGAGGTGATCGAGGTGACCGTTTCGCCCGTATCCGGGCGAATGACGTGCGATCGGGCGGACACACCGGACACCAACGCCAGCTTGCCGTCGGCCGACGGCCACAGCCCCTGCGCCGTGAACGGCAACCGGAGCGTGCGGTCAGGCTCGGAGCCGTCGAGCGCGCGGAGGGTGAGTTCGGTCGTGGTCGCGGCGGTGATCAGCCGGTTGCCGGCGAGGAGCGGGCCGGTGCAAGACCACCCGGGGCGGGCGAACACGTGCGTTCCGCTCTGCTCAGGGTTCTTCTCCGCCCCCAGCTTGAACACGCGGAACGTGCCGGTGTTGTCGGCCGTAACCAGCCGCGTGCCGTCGGCGGCGAACTCGGCCGTCATCACCGCGCCGGCGTGCGCCCACGGCCCGCCCACAACCTTGCGCGCCGCCCGGTCCCACACGCTCACGCTGTTGACGCACACGACCGCGACGAGATTGCCGTCGGCGCTGAACCGCACCAGCGTGACCGGGCCGACCACCCCGACCGGTTCCGGGGCGCTGAACCCGGGGAACGTGTACAGCGCGACGCCGGTGTTCGTGCCGACCGCGATGCGCGTTCCGTCCGGCGTCCAAGCGGCGGATCGGACCGCGCTTCCGCCCGGCAGCGAGATCGGGCTCCCCAATTCGATGTCGGCGAGGAACGGCTGCGCCAACTGACTCGGCAGCCCCTCGGCGATGAGGTACCGGCCGCCGGGGTGGAAGTGCAGCCGGTGGGTGACGCTGCCGGGCGGCTGGAAGGCGGCCACCGGGCGCGACAGGTCGGCCGCCCACGCCTGCGCCCGGACGCGGTTGGCCCACGCCCGGTGCGGGTCGTCGGCCCCCAGTTCGGCGGCCTTCGCGAACCACAGCGGGGCCTCGCGGTGCCGCCCGGTCGGGCCGGCCTGAAGCCCCTGCAACGTGTACATGTCCGCGAGCGTCAGGTTCAGGGCGCGCTGGCTCTGGCGCGACTGCTCCAGCGCGCCTTCGGCCGTTCGGCGGGCGGCCTCGTTGTCGTCGGCCAGTTTGCGGTTGCGTTCGGCCAGCGCGGCCCGCTCGTCGGCCGTGCGCCGCTGCACGTACTCTTGGTGCCGAAAGTGCGCCGCCAGAACCACTGAAGCAACCGTCGCCGCCACCAGCGCGACCGCGACCACCGCGCCCAGTGCGGCTTCCAACTTGTGCCGCCGGGCCCACCGCCACGCGGCCTCGGCCGCCGTCTGCCGCCGCGCCTTGATCGGCTCGTCGTCGAGGAACCGCTGCAGGTCCGCGGCGAGGTCCGCGGCCTTCTGGTAGCGGCGCGCCGGGTCGCGGTCGATGGCCTTGTGGACGATCGTGTCGAGATCGTGGGGCACGTCCGGGCGCACCTTGCGCAGCCGCGCCGGTTCGGCCTGCGTCACCAACTTGATGAGCTTGTTCCGGTCGGACTCGTCGAACGCGGGGCGCAGGGCCAGCAGTTCGTACAGCGTCAGCCCCAGCGCGTACACGTCGCTCCGCTCGTCCGCCTTCCCTTCGAACGCCTCCGGCGGCATGTACCGGAGGGTGCCGAGGACGTCACCGGTGTGGGTCAGGTTGTCGTCGCCGTCGGCCTTCGCCAGCCCGAAGTCCGTCACCCACACGGTCCCGGCCGCGTCGAGCAGCAGGTTGGACGGCTTCACGTCGCGGTGCACGATCCCTTGGCGGTGCGCGTAGTCGAGCGCGTCGGCCACCTGCGCGCCGATGCGGGCGACGCCCTGCCAGTAGGTGAGCTTGCGCAACTTGCGCCCGATGCCGCTGGCCGTGTGCCCCGGGATCGTGGCCGACGACGTCATGCCGGACAGCACCGCGGAGGTGTCGGCGGTCGGGACCGCGCGGGGCGCGGCACCGCCGGGAACGTGCGTGCCGGTTTCGGGCACCGGCGGTTCGGCACCGGCGGCGAGGGCGAACGTGCCGGTCGCGGCGAACTCGTCCGCGGGAGCGGGTTCTTC
>JALHNS010000215.1 GCA_022843445.1 Gemmata sp. | reverse complement strand
TGGTTCGGGGGTTCGCTCACGGCAGCCCTTCGCAGCAGCGCGTTCGGTGAAAAAAGTGAAAAAACAAGCAGTTTTCGCCCCGTTCCGCGCCCGAATCGAGTTCCGCGTGCGCGCACCTTCCACACCCGCGGCGCGCGGCGCAGGTTGCAAATGTGATAATAAGTTCACTAATTGAGATTGTCAACGGGAGAGGGGCGCGCCGCGGTGCGGCGCGCCCGCGAGCACTTACGGAAGGGGAACCGTCTTCAGGTCGAAGTTGGTGCCGTTCTTCACGAGCAGGATGGCGCTGTCGTCGTTCAGCTTGTCGAGTTGCATCACGTCTTTCAGCTCCGCGACGGATTCGTACTTCACGCCGGCGGTGTCGCCGGCTGGGCGCGCGGTGATCGCGGTCGCGGTCGCGAACTCGGTCGTCGGAATCTTCATCACGCCGCGGGCCGTGTTCGCCATCAGCAGGAAATCCTTGCCGCCCTTCGAGTACACGATCATATCGAGCGGGTTGTTGCGGTTGCCCAATTCGGCGATGGTGGTGCCCTTCACCTTCGCGCCCGGCTTCAGCTCGCTCACCGGGATCTTCACCAGCGGCGTACAGGTGTACGCGGCCATGATGTTCGTTTCCGCGCCGATCTTGTACGTCACGAACGTGCGGATCGGGGCATGCGTTTCCAGTTTGCCGTGCGCGCCGTGGAAGATTTCGATGCCGCTGCCCTTGTCCGCGTCCTTGAACGGGAACGGGATCACGCGGAGCGTGCTGGCGAACTCTTCGCTGGAGAGGCCGGCCACGAGCACCTTGCCGTCTACGAACGCGAGTTGCGTGATGACCGCCGGCGGCCCCTTCGCGCCGCCCTTCGCGGGGTTCGGCAACTTCACGCTGGTGAACGGCACGTCCTTCAGCGGGAACGCGGTCACGGTGCCGTCGCGGGCCACCTTCACCAGCGCCGGCGCGCCGGCGCGGTCCACGCTCACGAACAGGTTCCCGCTGGCCGGGTTCACCTTCACGTCGGTGATGCGGACCGCGTTCGCGCCGAGCGCGGCGGCGATCTTGGAATCGATCTTCTCGACGTTCAGCGGCTTGTCGCCGGCCGGCTTGGTGTCGCCGGTGTCGACCGCGACGACGGCCGCCCCGACCGAGTCGCCGATCAGCAGCAGCCCCTTCGGGCCGAACGCCAGCGCGGAAATCGACTTCAGTTCGGCCGTGCCCTTGGTCAGGCCGTCGTCGGCCCGCGCGGGCGCGAGTGCGGCGAGCAGCAGCGCCGCCGCGAGCAGCTTGGTGCGCATCGTGTTCCCTCGGAACGGGTGTGGGAGTGGCGAACCGGGGCGCGAACCGCCCCAGACCAGCATCTTCCGGCGCGCGCACGCCGATGCAAGCGCAAAGAGATGAAAAGCCCCGCGCTACGGTCTCCGTAGCAGCAGCGCGTGTTCGGCGCGGGGGCGGTCGCGGAACGCGCGCGCCGTCGGGCCGTGGAAGTGCGGGCGCGACTGCGACGCGCGCGCGCACGGCACAAGCCCTGATAGGCGCGCCGCGGTCGCGACGATTTCGTCGGCGCGCAGCGCCACATCGCCGACCGCGGAATCGGCCATCACGACCACGAGCGGGCCGCCCGGCGGAAGCACGCGCACAACGGCGCGGAAGAAGCGTTCCAACTCAGCGCCCCACGCTCCGGCGGCATCGGCGGGGTTCTTCTTCGCGTAGGCGGTGCGCGAACCGATCTCGCCGCGCGCGAGCGGGCCGGCGTCGAGGTTCAGCCACCGCAAGCGCAGTTCGTGGTGCGCGAGGTAGTCGTAGGTCGCGGCGTAGGGCGGCGATGTCACCACGCCCGCGACCGGCTCGCGCGGCAGCGCCTTGAGTTCGGTCGCGTCGTCTTGGAGCACGCGAACCGGCGGCGCGGGGTTCGGTAGCAAGAGCGCGAACGCGGTCAGGCGCGCGGCGAGGTCTTCCGCTTTCTGCACGAACAACTTGGCCGCGAAGCCGGGCCGCGTGCGCCGCACGGTTTCGCGCGCCCCGGTGTCGCCGGTCTTGCGCGACAGCTTCACCAGCACCGCCGACAGCACCAATTCGAGGTCGGGGCGCGCCGGGTCGTTGTTGAACGATGCGATCTTCGCGCGCAGCGAATCGAGTTCGAGCAGCACGTGCGGTTCGTAGAGCGCGACGTCTGCGGGCGGGAACCGGCGGCTCGCCCCGGCTTTCGCTTTGCGCCGCTCGTCGGCGTTCGCGGCGCACTCGACCGCGCGCGAAACGAGGTGCGCGAGTTCTGAGGGCGAACGCGAGCGCGTCTTACACGCCGCGAGGCGCACCGCGATCGGGTTCAGGTCGGTGCCGGTCGCGGCGCGGTTCGCGGCGAGCGCTTCCACCAGCACGGTGCCGCTCCCGCAGAACGGGTCGAGCACTCGCGCGCCCGCGGGCACGAACGCCGTCACAAGGCGCGCCGCGGTGAGCGGGTGCATGCGCGCGGGGTAGGTGTGGAACCCGTGGACGTGCGCGCGGGCCGGGTCGTTGTCGTCGTCGGTGGCCGGCGGCACGTCGAGCGCGTGCGCGAGCCGCTCCGCGTCGGCCCGGTCGCCCTCGGTGCTGATCGCCCCGCCGATGTTCGTGAGTGAGCGCCGGTTCACTTTTTCAGCATCTCCAGTGCGTCTTTCAGCTCGTTCTCGAAGCGCTTCGTGAGGCCCGGAATCCAGTCGTCGCTCACGTTCTTGAAGCGAACGAGTTTGCCGTCCGCGGTCTTGCGCCCGCGCTCCGCGTAAATTGCGCGCATCAGTTCTTCGTCGGTCACTTCGCCGAGCGGTTTCATTTCGATCAGCGGTTTCGCGGCGGTTGTAATCACGTTGGTGTTCGGGCCGTGGTGGACCGCGACCGACCACACCACGTCGCGGAACGCGGCGCTCCGCTTCTCCACGTCCAACTTCAGTTCCTTTTCGAGCTTGCGCGCCTGCGGGTCGTAGTGCGTGGCCTTGATGAAGGCGTGCTCGTTCGCGTGCAGCGCCTTCGCGTCTTTCGCGGCCAACTCCTTCCACACCTTCGTGAACTCCGGTGTGCCGCCCTTCAGCCCCGCGAACTCCTTGGGGTAATACTTCTTCACGAACTCGTCGGCGCGGCCGATCTTGGACGCGAGTTGGTACGTGCCGTAGGACACGCCGCCGGGGTCGCCTTTTCCACTGCTCACGGTGCCCGGGCCGCGCCCGCCGGACTCGTACTTCTCCGACAGCTTCCCGAGGGGTTCGGCCGCGCTCGCGCCGAACGCGCACAGCGCGAGAGCCAGAAGCGCGCGCATGCCAACCTCCCCAAAGTGTGCGACGGAACCGATTCGCGTATTCTATCGCCAACACACTGAGGACCGCGAATGACCACGATGAACGACCTGAAGGGCCAGACCGTCGCGTTCGCCGCCAGCGGCGGCTTGGACTCCTGCACCGTTACCAAGTGGCTCACCGAAAACGGCGTAAAGGTCGTCTGCTTCACGGCCGACATTGCGCAGCCGGACGAGGCCAATTTCGACGAAATCGAGCAGCGGATGCGCGCGTGCGGCGCGGCCGATTACGTCGCCATCCCGCTGCACGAGATGATCGCGGAGAGCGGCCTTGAGGTGATCCAGTTTCAGGCGAAATACGAAGGCAACTACTGGAATACGACCGGGATCGGGCGGCACGTCATCGTCGCGGGGATGATCCCCGAGATGAAGAAGCGCGGCGCAACGGTGCTGAGCCACGGCGCGACCGGGCGCGGCAACGATCAGGTGCGGTTCCAGCTCTGCACGAACATGCTCGCCCCGGAATTCACCGTGTACGCGCCGTGGCGCGACCGCGAGTTCCTCAAGAAGTTCCCCGGCCGCTCGGAGATGATCGACTACTGCAACGGCCACAAACTGCCCATCAAGGCGAGCAAGAACGCGCCCTACAGCACCGACGCGAACCTGCTCGGCCTCACGCACGAAGCCGGCAAGCTCGAACACCTCACCACCGAACCGTGGTTCGTGACGCCGGGTATGGGCGTGCTGCCGAAGGACGCACCCGACGCGCCGGAAGTGGTGAGCGTGAAATTCGAGAAGGGTCGCCCGGTGAGCATCAACGGCAAGAGCACGACCGCGTTTCAGGCGATTCAGACCGCGAACGCGCTCGGGGGCAAGCACGGGGTCGGCATCGCCACGCACCTCGTGGAGAACCGGTTCGTGGGCATCAAGAGCCGCGGCGTGTACGAAGCGCCCGGCATGGAACTGCTCGGTTCCGCGTACGCCTACCTGCTGCAACTGATTCTGGACCGCCGCAGCCGCGAACT
This sequence comes from Gemmata sp., assembly GCA_022843445.1. Taxonomy (GTDB): domain Bacteria; phylum Planctomycetota; class Planctomycetia; order Gemmatales; family Gemmataceae; genus Gemmata. The sequence goes on along the minus strand of JALHNS010000215.1, from coordinate 7,677 downwards.
GTTCGACGCGCTTTCGCTGTTCGTTTCCAAGCAAATCTATCAGGGCTACGGGTTCGACCTCGCCACACACATGGCCCGCGCCGCGCTCTCACCGATTACTCAGTTGGCGACCGGCACGATTGCGCTGAAGCTGTACAAGGGCCGCGCCGAGTTCGCCGGGGCGGAAGACGTGCCGCATCAGATGTACAGCGAGGCGAACGCGAGCATGGAAGCCATTGGCTCGTTCGATCACGCCGACAGCGAGGGCTTCCTGCGGGTGTTGCAGGTGAGCGCGCGGGCGCTGGCCGCGAACGGCCACGTCACCGCGCCCGCGTGGGCCGCGCGCTGACGCGTGTTCGAACCCCGAAGGGGTTGCACACCTTAGCCCGGTGCAACGCACCGGGTTTGCCGAAATAGAAACGGCAGGCTGCAAGCCTGCGACAAGCCCGCGCGTGTCGCACCCCTTCGGGGTGCGCGATTCGACCTCGCACACCCCGGTGCGTTGCACCGGGCTAAGTTGTCCGCCCCCTTCGGGGGCAAATCCTTTCGGCGGAGCTACCGTCATGCGGATCGCGTTTGCGGCCGTCGCCCTGTTCGTGCTCGCCCCGCTCGTTGCGGCGCAGGGCACGAAGGCGGACTACGAGCGCGCCAACAGTGTGTTCAAGTGGACCGCGGGCAAAGTCACTTCTGCGAAAGTGGAAGCGCTCTGGACACCGGACGGGACGCGGTTCTGGTACAAGAACGCGCAGAAGCAGTTCGTACTCGTAGACGCCGCGAAGGGTACTCGCGAGGTCGTGACCGAAGACAAGTTGCCGAAAGACGCGAAGCCGGTGAACCCGCCGCCGAAGAAGAAGGGGTTCGGCGGCGAAGAGGCGAGCGAAGTCGAAAGCGACGACGAGGACGCGCCGTTCGTTCGCGCGCTGCAACCGCCCGGGCGGCGCGGCGAATCGCCGGACGGGAAACTCGTCGCGTTCGTGAAAGACTTCAACGTCTGGCTCCGCGACACCGGCACCAAGCAGGAAACGCAGCTCAGCAAGGACGGCATCGACGGCGACAGCTACGGCCGAGTCTATTGGGCACCGGATTCCAAGAAGTTCGTCGCCATCAAGACGAAGGGCGGCGGCGACCGCAAGGTGACGCTCGTGGAGTCGTCGCCGAAGGATCAACTCCAGCCGAAGACCTCAACCTACTTCTACCTGAAACCGGGCGACGCGATCCCGCTGCCCAAGCCGCACCTGTTCGACGTCGGTGCGATGAAGGAAGTGCCCGTTTCCGACGCGCTGTTCCCGACGCCGTGGGACGTGAGCTACGAACACTGGGCACCGGATTCGAAGCGCTTCTACTTCACCTACAACCAGCGCGGCCACACGGTCATGCGGTTGCTGGCGATTGATGCCGAAACCGGCAAGGTAACGGCGGTAGTAAGTGAGGAGCCGAAGACGTTCTTCGACTACGCGAACAAGCTGTACGTGAACTACCTCGACGACACGAACGAACTGATCTGGATGAGCGAGCGCAGCGGGTGGAACCACCTGTACCTCGTGGACCTGAAGACCAACGCCGCGAAGCCGATCACGAGCGGCGAGTGGGTGGTGCGCGGCGTGGACCGGTTCGACGCGAAGGCCCGCGAAATCACGTTCCGCGCGCTCGGTGTACATCCCGGCCAAGACCCGTACCACGTCCACTACTGCCGCGTGAAACTCGACGGTACGGGCTTCGTGAAGCTCACCGCGGGCGACGGCACGCACGCGCTCGAATGGTCCCCGGACCGCAATTTCTACATCGATACGTACTCGCGCGTGGACCTGCCGCCGGTGGCGGAACTGCGCCGCGCCAGCGACGGCACCAAAGTGTGCGACTTGGAGAATGCGGACGCGGCCGAACTGCTCAAGACCGGGTGGCGGTTCCCGGAGCGGTTCGTCGCGAAGGGCCGCGACGGCACTACCGACATTCACGGCTACCTCGTGCGCCCGTCGAACTTCGACCCGAAGAAGAAGTACCCGGTGATCGAGCACATCTACGCCGGGCCGCACGACCACCACGTTCCCAAGCGGTTCAACCCGTCGCCGAGCGAACAGCGGCTCGCGGAACTCGGATTCATCGTCGTGAAGATCGACGGCATGGGTACGAACTGGCGCAGCAAGGCGTTTCACGACGTGTGCTGGAAGAACCTCGGCGACAGCGGGTTCCCGGACCGCATCGCGTGGATCAAGGCCGCCGCGGCCAAGCACCCGGAACTCGACCTGAGCAAGGGCGTCGGCATTTACGGCGGCAGTGCGGGCGGACAGAGCAGCACCCGCGCGCTGCTCGCGTTCGGCGACTTCTACACCGTCGCGGTCAGCGACTGCGGCTGCCACGACAACCGCGTAGACAAGATTTGGTGGAACGAGCTGTGGATGAGTTGGCCCATCGGCCCGCACTACGCGGAGCAGTCGAACGTGACGCAGGCGCACAAGCTGAAGGGCAAGCTCTTGCTGCTGGTGGGCGAACTGGACCGCAACGTGGACCCGAGTAGCACGCTGCAAGTGGTGAACGCGCTGGTGAAGGCCGACCGCGATTTCGACATGCTGGTGGTGCCGGGCGCGGGCCACGGCACCACCGGCAACCCGCACGTGCGGCGGCGCGAGATGGACTACTTCGTGCGCAACCTGCTGGGCGCGGAACCGCGCGCGAAGTGAAAGGCGCGAATCTCCAACGAGCCGCGACCGCAAGGGAGCGGCTACTTTGTGCCGCTCCCTTGCGGTCGCGGCTCGTAAATCAGTGATTTCCCATGTGGCCCCTCTTCGAATCGGCGTTCGCGGTGTGCGTAGACGGCGACGGCGCGCGCGTCGGGCCGAAGCCGCTCGCGCTCGTGCCCGGGTCGTTCAACCCGCTGCACCGCGGGCACACCGGCCTCGCACGCGCCGCGGAAGCGCACCTCGGCGTACCGGTCCACTACGAACTGAGCGTGACGAACGCCGACAAACCGGACCTGCCGCGCGCCGAAGTGGAGCGCCGCGTCGCGCAGTTCGCGGGCGTGGGGCCGGTGTGGGTGACGCGGGCCGCGGCGTTCGAGAAGAAGGCGGACACCTTTCCCGGCACCGCGTTCGTGCTGGGGTGGGACACCGCGGTGCGCGTGATCGACCCGAAGTATTACGGCGGCGAACTGGGCCGCGACCGGGCGCTGGCGAAGTTGCTCGAACGCGGGTGCCGGTTGGTCGTGGGCGGCCGCGTGGACGGCGGCGGCGCGTTCCGCGTTTGGGAACCGACCGCGGTGGCCGCGGAGTTCGCGGGGCTGTTCGTCGCGCTCGCGGAGGCGAACTTCCGCGCAGACGTGTCGAGCACGGAGTTGCGCAAAGCGAGTGGGCGTGAACCGAACGAGCCGGAAGCGTGAGCGACGGCCTTCCGTGTTGGGAAAGACCGTCGCTCACGCTTCCGGCTCGCAATGAACCCGCGGGGGCGGGGCTCACTTCTTCTCAACGTCCGGCTTCGGCGCGGGGGCCGGCACCGGCAGATCGACCGCGGGCAGCGGGCGAATCGGCTTCACGCCGGGCAGCGGGCGCACGCCACCGCCGGGCCGCGGTTTCGTCGAGTCGTCGCCCTCGGGGTTCGGCTTCTTCGGTTCGTCCTTCTTTGGTTCGTCGGCCTTCGCGGGCGGGCTGATGCTGTCCTTCATCAGCTTCCAACCCCACTTCACCATGCCGAACGAGCGCTGGTCCTCGGTGGTGAACGCGTACTGGCCGAAGTACAGCGGTTGGCCCGGCGGCGGGTTGAAGCCCGGTTGCGTCTCGAACCCGAAGTCGCGCAGGTTCAGCTTCTCTTGGTGCAGCAGGAACGCCAGCGCCGCGTCGCGCAGTTGGATGCTGTGCTGCTGGCCCTGCAACTGCCCGGGCTTCTGCCAGAACACTTGCTGCACCACGCCCTCGTTGCTGAGCGGCACCTTGCGGTTCGGGTCCTTCTCGTCGGGGTACAGGTCCGGGTAGTCGCCGGCGCGCAGTTCGTTCTTCAGCACCCCGCGGAGGAACTTGGTTTCCTCTTTGCCGTTTTTCTGCACCAGCATGTTCAGGGCTTGGCCGCGGGCCCACAGTTGCACACCGTCGGTGAGCACGATGCGGCGGAGCAGCGTCTGAGATTCCTTGAACGACGCGAACGGCGCGTTGTTCAGCATGTACACGATGTTGCTCATCTCCATCGCGTCGGTGCGCGAGCCGATCCAGCTCGCGACGATGGTGCGGTACACCGCGTGGTGGGGCTGGTCGGGCGAGTTGAGCGCGTTGATCGACGAGCTCTGTTGCAGGAACTGCCCGCTGTTCATGTAGGCCCACTGGCCGGCTTTCGGGATGTTGTCCGACGGAACGAGCGCCTCGGCGAACAGCACGGCGGCGATGTCGGCGAGCGTCGGCTGGCGCGGGGCGGTGGGCCGGCCGCCGCCGGGAAACCGCTGGCCGTTCATGTCCATCCACATGTTGTTGCGGCGGTCGCCGATCGCGCGGCCGCCCTCGGTGTTGCCCTTTTCGATCGCGGCGAACAGTTCGAGGTTGTACGGCGATTTCAGAATCTCGGCGTAGAGGGCGCGGCTCTTGTCGCCCGCGCCGAGCTTGGCGCGGAACACCTTGAGGCCGGGCAGGTCGTGCTCGAACTTGCCCTCTTTGTCTTCGAGGAACGTGTCGATGCGGGCCTTCAGGTCGGCGGCGCTGGCCTTGGGCAGCAGCCGGGCGGCGCGGAGGCGGATTTCGGGGTCGTCGCCGGCGGTCGCGGCCTCGGCGAGCACGCCCTTCGCCAGCCGGCCCATTTTCGCCAGTTCCGCTTGCGCCTCTTCGCGGTCGCGGTACGAGTCGCTGCCCAACTTCTGGAGCAGCGCGCGCGCCTTGGACAGCTCTTGAGGGGGAACGGCGAGGTCCTTGGGGTCCGGCGACGCGGCCCGCGCCGCGCCAGCCTGCACCACCGCCGCCATGCCGCACGCGAACAGTACAGCCGCGATCCGGTTCATATGCGCTCCCGCGTTCCGGGCCTTCTGGTTACTGAAAGATGGCTCATTTCGCCGCGCGCGCCAAGCGCAACCGCCGGCACTCCGTTCCGACGCTTCGGAACCCGTTACGGATTCTTCTCGCGCCACTCTTTCCACTTCTTCAGGGCCTCGTCCCGCTTGCCCTCGGCGATGCGGCCCTGCGTGTAGGTGAAGGCGGTCGTACCCTTCGCCAGCCCCTCGAAATGGTAGTCCGCGGGGTCTTGGCCGGTGAGCAGCACCGCCGTCGCCAGTGCCGCGTCGCGCACCTCGATCGTTTGCCGCACCACCGCCCCGTTCACCACGCGGCTGGTCGTGCTGAGCACGGCTTGGTCGCCGAGCGCCTTTTCGACCGACGGCAGTTGGTCGGTCAGTTTCAGTCGCACGATGGTGCTCATCGCTTGGCCGCGGTAGAACCCGGTCACGCCCGGCACCGTGAGCAACCGGCCGGCGAGCCGCCCGGCCGCCTGGGTGTTGTTCATGTTGTTCGCCAGTGTGAGCGCGGAGTACATGTCCACGCCTTCGGTGCGCGAGTCGAACCACGCGTTCACGACGGCCCTCAGCGCGCGGCCGCGGTCGTCGTCCGCCTGAACCGCGGCGCTCAGCCCGGACGCGGTGATGACGCTCGTGAGCGCGGTCGCGCGGGGCACGTTCTTCGCGGGCACCTGCGACTCCGCGAACATCACCACCGCCACCTCCGCGACCGAAGGGTTGCGGCCCGGCGAGCCGTTGCGCGGGAACCGCGCTTGATACAGTTCCTGCTTGCGGGCGGCGACCACTTGGCCGGCGGTGGCCCGCTCGCGGTCGAGCGCGCTCAGCAGTTCGCGCCCGCCGGGCGCTTTGAGGAAATCGGTGAACAGCGCGCGGGCGGTTTTGTCCGCCCCCGGGCGCGCGGCCCACGTCCACCCGAACGCGGTGAACTCGCCGCGAACCGCGGCGCGCAGCTTGTTCCAACCGGGCAGGTCGTGGTCGTACTTGCCCTCGGTGTCGGCGAGGAACGCGTCGAGCCGGGCCTTCATTTCGGCCGCGGTCGCTTTGGGCAGCAGCAGTTGGCACCGCTGGCGCACTTCCGGGTCCGGGTCGGAGCGCGCGGCGTCGAGCAGCGCGGGCCGGGCGAGCCGGCCCATTTCGGCCAGCGCCTCTTGCGCGCGCTCGCGCTCGCGGAACGCGTCGCTGGCGAGCTTTTGCACCAGTTCGCGCGCCTTCGAGAGCTCCTCGGGCGGCACCTCGAGGGCCTTCGGGTCCGGGTTCGACGGCGGCGCACCCGGACCGACCCCGGCGAGCGGAGCGATCAGAGCGGCGGCGAGAACGAATCGCACCATGCTGTGTTCCCCTCGGCAGCGGAAGAGGAGTGCCAAGAAGCCTTCCGGCGCGCGCGTGGCAGCGCGGCCCGCGCCGGGAGATTCACAAGTATATCGGACGAACGGCCGCAAGTCGATAACCCTGTTGCACGCGCGTTGCGCGCCGGTCGCGGCTTCCATTCGTGCCGCCACCGGGCTATAATTGGCCCGGTCCTCGAACACCGCGGAGACCCCCGCACATGGCTACCGCCGCGCCGCTCCCGGACCTCGACGAGGAAACCGACACCCGCACGCGCCGCCAACCGCCCTACCACGTCATCCTTCACAACGACGAAACCAACACCATGGATTTCGTCGTGATGGTGCTGCGCAAGGTGTTCGGCTACGAGGTCGAGAGGTGCGTCGAACTGATGATGGAAGCGCACGAGAACGGGCGCGCGGTGGTGTGGACCGGCGCGCTGGAGGTGGCCGAACTGAAGGCCGACCAGATTCGCAGTTGCGGCGCGGACCCGCACGTGAAGAAGGACCCGCACCCGCTCGGCGTGAGCGTCGAACCGGCCGCGTAGCCGGGCCGTTCCGCCCCCGGAAGTTCCGAGTTGTTCGGTTCGACCGCCCGGACCGTCTGGAACTCGGAGCTCCCGACTACGCCAGTTTCGCGGCCACGCCGGCCCAAATGTCTTCGATCACCTTCTTCGCCGCGCCTTCCAGCAAGCCCTTCGGAACCACTTTCAGCAGCCCCGTTACCGCGACCAACTCGCCGGCCCACACCACGTCGGTGCCGCCGCTCGCTCCCGCGCGGAATTCGAGCGCTGTCGTCACGGTGCTGCTGCCGCCGATCACCTTCGAGACCAGTTGGAACGAGACCGATTTGCCGGGGGCGCGGGCCGTCACGGTCGCTTCGAGGGACAGCGCGCCGGTGAGGAACGACAGCTTCGGTCGCACCTTGCCCACCGCGCGGTCCGGGGTCGCGTCGGTGATTTCGGCGTCCGGCACGCACCCGGCGAGGAACCCGGCGTCGGACAGTTTGGCCGCGACTTCCGCGGGCGGTAGGGCGAACGAGCGGGTTCCCTCGAAGCGGATCATGCGGCACGCTGGGGGTTGAAGGTGTACCCCATTCTACGCGCGTCACCAGTCGAGGTTCAGCGCCTTCAGTTCGGCGCGCAGCGCGGCCACGTCCCACACGCGGGCCGCGTGCTCGTGCGCGAGTAGCACGAGCAACCGGTCGCCCTTCGGGTCGAAGTGCAGTTCCTGAACCGCCGCCGGCAGGTGCGCCACCGTGAGCAGCGGTTCCGCGCCGTCGGCGGTCACGGCCCACAGTTTCACGGCGCGGTCGCGGCCCCCGGTGGCGAGCAGCGCGCGGGTGCGGTCGAACGCGCCCGCGGACGCGCCGCCCGGGTGCGCCTCGGCGCGGCC
>JALHNS010000214.1 GCA_022843445.1 Gemmata sp. | reverse complement strand
GAGCGCCGCGGGGAGTAGCCGCGCCCGCCGCGCTCGGGCGCGGCGTCACACCGCGGCGCGGCGACCGGGTTTGGTCCGAGTCGCGGTGGCGCTCGGTTCCGAACAGCCGCCCGCGGTGGGCAGCAGTTTGCCCGGGCTGCACAGGCCGTCCGGGTTGAACGCGGTGCGGAGCCGCACCATGAAGTGCAGATCGTCCGGCGTGAACATCAGCGGCATGAAGTCGATCTTCTCGACGCCGATGCCGTGCTCGCCGGTCACGCTGCCGCCGAGGTTCACGCACTCCGCGAGAATCTCGTGGCTCGCCTCGAGCACGCGCTTCACTTGGTCCGGGTCGCGCTCGTCGAACATCAGGATCGGGTGAACGTTGCCGTCGCCCGCGTGGAACACGTTGCAGATGCCGAGCCGGTACTTCTTCGCGGTACTCACGATGTGCCGCATGATCTCCGGCAGTTTCGTGCGCGGCACGACGCCATCTTGCGTGCAGTACGAAGGGTAGCCGAGCCGCCCGATGGTGCCGAACGCCTGCTTGCGGGCCTTCCAGAGCGCCATGCGTTCAGCTTCGGTGTTCGCCTTGCGCACCTCGCGGGCCTTGTTCGTCTTGGCGATGCCCTCGATGCGGTCCGCCTCGTCCTGAAGCCCGGCGGCCAACCCGTCCACTTCCATAATCACGACGGCTTCGGCGTCCAGCGGGAAGCCGAACTTGAACGCGGCTTCCACCGCGGAGAGCATCGTCTTATCGAGCAACTCCAGCGCCGCGGGCACGATGCCGGCCCCGATGATGTCGCTGATGGTGTTCGTGGCGTCGTCGATGGTCTCGAAGATGCCGAGCAGCGTGCGGTACGCTTCCGGGTTCTTGGTGAGCCGCACCCACACCTTCGACACCACGCCGAAGGTGCCCTCGTTCCCGACGATCGCGCCCGTGAGGTCGAACCCCGGTTGCTCTTCTGTCGGCCCACCCACGGTCACGACGCGCCCATCGGGAAGCACCATCTCGACGCCGAGAATGTGGTTCACCGTGACGCCGTATTTGAGCGTGTGCGGCCCGCCGCTGTTGGTGGCGACGTTCCCGCCGATGGTACACGCGCCCTGACTGCTGGGGTCCGGGGCGTAGTGGAAGCCGTGCGGCTTGAGCGCGTTGGTGAGCCACACGTTCACGACGCCCGGTTCCACGACCGCGTACCGGTCGCGCGTGTTTACTTCGAGAATGCGCTTCATGCGGGCGAGCGCGATCATGACGCCGCCGCCGACGAGCACGCACCCGCCCGCGAGGCTGGTTCCTGCCCCGCGCGCGAGGAAGCTCACGCCCATCTCGTTGCACACTTTCACGATGCCGACGATGTGTTCGGTCGTGGTGGGGAACACGACGACCTTCGGCTTCGTCTTGGCGATGGTGAACCCGTCGCACTCGTATGCGGAGAGGTCCGCGGACGCGGTGAGCACGTTCTCCGCGCCGACGATGGCGCGCATGCGGCTGACGAGTGCGGCGTGTTCGGTGGCCGGCAGCGGCGTGCCGGTCGCGACCGGGAAGGCGGCGGTGGTGCTCATGGGGGTAGTGTAGCAGAGAGGAAGGACGCGGTCACTTGGGACGTGGTGGCGGCGCAACCTCGCGCCGCGGCTGCGGTGGCAGAGATTCGCGTAGCGGGCGTGAGTCCCAAACGCGCGCCGTCTCATCGAAACTGCCGGTGGCGATGCGCGTACCGTCCGCGCTGAACGTGGCCGCAGGCACCCAACTTCTGTGCCCTTTGAGGGTGAGCACCTCCGCCCCCGTCCGCGCGTCCCACACCCGCGCCGTGCAATCGTCTCCCCCGGTGACGATCCGAGTGCCGTCCGGACTGAAGGATGCGGTATGCACGCGGCTCGTGTGACCCTTGAGCGTGAGCACCTCAGTACCTGCCTCCGCAACGCCTTCCGGCTTCCCGGAGGACACCTCCCACACCTTCACCGTGTCGTCATTCGTGGTGGCGATGCGCGTGCCGTCCGCAGAGAACGATGCCGCCATTATGGAGCCCGTGTGCCCGTTGATGGTAAGCAACTGCCGGCCCGTTTTCGCGTCCCACACTCTCGCCGTTGCGTCCCGACTCGCGGTGACGATGCGCGTGCCGTCCGTCGAGAGCGATGCTGCGTGCACCACGCCCCGGTGCCCTTTGAGTGTGAGCACCTCCGCACCCGTCCGCGCGTCCCACACCCGCGCAGTATGGTCGTCGCTCGCGGTGACGATACGCGTACCGTCCGGACTAAACGCCACTGCGTTTACCGTTTCCGTGTGTCCGTTGAGGGTGAGCACCACCACCACCGTCCTCGCATCCCATACCTTTGGTGAACTGTCGAAACTTGAGCTGACGACCCGGGTACCGTCCGGGCTGAACGCTGCCTCCAACACGCCACCTTCGTGCGGGTCGACGGAGAGCAACAGGGTCGCCGTTCTTGCGTCCCACACCCGCGCCGTGTGGTCAGAGCCCCCAGCGGTGACGAGGCGTGTGCCGTCCGCGCTGAACGATGCCCCGTACACCCAACCCCTGTGCCCCTTGATGATCAGCGCCTCGGCCCACACTTCCGCGTCCCACAGTCGCGCCGTACCATCCCAACTCGCGGTGACCATACGGGTACCATCCGGGCTGAACGAAGCTGCCGACACCACGCCCGTGTGCCCCTTGAGTGTGAGCACCTCCTTCCCGGTCTTCGCGTCCCACAGCCGCGCCGTGCCGTCCCAACCGGCGGTGGCGATGCGGGCACCGTCTGCGCTGAACGATGCCGCCAGCACCGGATCCGTGTGCCCCTTGAGGGTGAGCACCTCCTTCCCGGTCTTCGCGTCCCACAGTCGTGCCATGTGGTCGTCACTCGCGGTAACTACAAGCGTGCCGTCCGAGTTAAACGATGCCGACTTTATGTCGCCCGTGTGCCCCTTGAGGGTGAGCATTTCGGCCCCGCTCTTCGCTTCTCACACCTTCGCAATGCTACCACTGCCCGTAACGACGCGGGTGCCGTCCGGGCTGAGCGCCACCGTCAGCACTCGGTTCCTGTGCCCGTTCAGGGTGAGCACCTCCGCACCTGTCTTCGCGTCCCAGACGCGGGCCTTACCGTCTAACCCGGCGGTCACCACTCGCGTGCCGTCCGTGGAGAATGACACCGCGCCCGTGTGCCCCTTGAGTGTGAGCACCTCCTTCCCGGTCTTCGCGTCCCACAGCCGCGCCGTGCCGTCCCAACCGGCGGTGGCGATGCGGGTACAGTCTGCGCTGAACGATGCCGCCAGTACCGGACCGGCGTGCCCCTTGAGGGTGAGCAACTCGGCACCGGTCTTCGTGTCCCACACGCGCGCCGTGTCGTCCGGATGCCCGCTCGCAGTCACAATCCTCGTGCCATCGGGGCTGAACGCTGCCGCATTCAGGGTACCCCCATGTTTGAGCGTGAGGAGCGACGGATCGTGGAGTCGGTTCAGGTAGTGCCACTCCCAGCCGCGGCGCTTCTGGTCGGTACTATCCAACAGCACTCGCATTGCGGCGAAGTTGCCGTCACGCCATTCTTGGTGGGCGATGCGCATTGTGGCACCGTACTCAAAGGCCGCGATGCGCTCGCGCTCGCGCTCGACGGCCGCGCGAGCTTTCGCTTCCGCATCCTTCGCCCCGTCGGCAATCCACTTCTGGTTCAGCGCCTCGGCCTTCGCCGCGTCGGCGGTGTCGCGCTGGGTTTCGGCTTCAGCCTTGGCCGCCTCGGCGTCCTGCCATAGCCGGGCGACGGTCGCTCCGGTCACCGCCATCGCCAGCAAGAGCAGCACCGCCCCGGCCAGCACCCAATGCACCCGCCGCCGCTTCCGCCGCTCCTCGGCCCTTACGCGGTCCAGTTCGGCCTGCCGGGCCCGCTCCTCGACCGCCGCCAAGTGCGCCGCTACCGCCTTCGCCACCTCGCCGGCGTGCCGCGGGCGAGCGTCCCGGTCGGCGCTCAGGCACCGCTTGCACAGGGCGACCAGTTCCGCGTCTGCCCCGCACCCGTCGAGCCGCGTGAAGGCGTCGGACAGTTCGCCGCGGATCGCCTGAATCCGCACCGCGTCCGTACTCGGACCTTGGTACGGTGGCTTGCCCGTCAGCACCGCGCAGAGCATCGCACCCAGCCCGAACACGTCGGCCCGCTCGTCCACATTGTCGACCTCGCCGGCCGCCTGCTCCGGGGCCATGTACGCCGGCGTGCCCAGCACCGCCCCGGCCTGCGTGGCGAGGTCCGGGTCTCGGTCCGTGCGGACCTCGGTCCCCGCGCCCGCGCCCGGCTCGGTCGCCTCGGCCGCCGGCGCGTCGTTCAGCACCTTTGCCAGCCCCCAGTCCATCACCAGCACCTCGCCGAACGCCCCCACCATCACGTTCTGCGGCTTCAGGTCGCGGTGAATCACCTTGCGGCTGTGGGCATACGCGAGGGCCTGGCACACCTGGGCGAACGCCGGCACCAACCGCAACCGGGCGGCCGGGTCGGCGTCCAGCTTGTCAGCCAGGGTGTCGCCCTTGATCAGCTTCATGGCCAAGAACGGGCGGCCGTCGGGCAAAGTTCCGATGTGGTGAACGGGCGGAATCGCCGGGTGCTGGAGTTGAGCGGTGACGCGCGCTTCTTCCAAGAACCGCCGCGCCCCGGGCGACTCGATGCGGTACTTGTCTTTCAGCAATTTGATGGCGACGTCTCGATCGAACGCGCGTTCCCGCGCGCGATACACGACCCCCATCCCGCCCTCGCCGAGTTTGGCTCCGATCTCGTAGCCCGGCACAATCGGCGGGGCGCTCGAATCGCTCGACGCGCCCGACAGCGCGGCCACCCGTTCGGGGGTCTGCTCGCGCGTGCCGTCGGGCGGGTAGCTCGGCGTCGCACCGTCAGGTGTGTGCGTTTGCGTGGGCGGTACGACGGGCAGATCGCGGGTTTCGTCGGTGCTGGGCACGGGCGGCTCCGTGATGCGAGTGCCGCCCAATTGTAACGCCCGCGACAGCGCGCTCAACAACGAATGCGGGCGCGCAGCGCGGGAAGGGCACTCCGGGGTTCGGCCCCGAAGGGCCTGCGGTTGGTGCGGGTGCGATTCGGTTCCCTCACCGCGCACCGGTGCTCCGGGCCAGTTCGAGGTTCGCTTCCAACACGTTCACCAGCGGTTCGCCGCCCACCAACCCGCCGAGCGGGGCGAACGCGAGTTCGCTCAACACCGCGTCGGCCGCGGCGCGCACCTGTGCACCGTCGGCCCCGACCTTTGCGCGGGCGGCAACGATGCGCTCCACCTGCTGCCGGGCGTTGCTCAGCGTGACGTGCGGGTCGAGGCCCGAACCGGACGCGAGCACCGCGTCGGCCGCGACCGGGCCGGGGCGCGCGTCGGCCTTGAGTTGCTCGTCGATCCGCTCGCGCAGCTTCGGGTTGCTCGCGCCGAAGTTCGAGCCGCCGCTCGCCGCCGCGTTGTACCCGGCCGCCGACGGCCGCGGGCGGAACCACTCGTCGCCCTTGAACTCCTGCGCGATCAGCCGCGAGCCGACCGGTTTCCCGTCGCGCTCGATCAGGCTCCCGTTCGCGCTCGCGGGGAACAGCCCCTGCGCGAAGGCGTACACCGCGAGCGGGTACAACACCGCGCCCGCCGCGACGGTGAGCGCGACCAAAGCGACCAACGCGCGAATGTGCTTGAACACGGGACGCTCCTTTTCAGACGAGCCGGAAGCGTCAGCGACGGTCTTCATCTCTGTGGCATAGGCTTTCCAGCCTGTGCGTGTTCTGCTCATGGAAAGCACAGGCTGGAAAGCCTGTGCCACCAGATACAAAACACAACCGTCGCTCACCCTTCCGGCTCGTCGGTTACCACAGATCGAGTTCGAGCGCCGCGCCCGCGAGCGCGAACAGCGACGCACACACGCCGGACGCGGCTCCCGTGCTTGCGGGGACGCCCGCGAGGACGCTCAGCGGCCCCAACAGCGCGCCGGCCAGCGCCCACGCCGCGGCCACCGCACACACCTGCCACCGCGGTTCGTTGGCGTTCATCGCGTTACGCCAGCCCCAGTGCGGCGAGGGCGAGGTCGATCAACTTGATGCCGACGAACGGCGCGATCAGCCCGCCCAAGCCCCACACGAACAGGTTGCGGCGCAGCAGCGCGTCCGCGCCCACCGGGCGGTACGTCACGCCCTTCAGCGCGATCGGGATCAGCAGCGGGATCACGAGAGCGTTGAAGATCACCGCCGACAGGATCGCGGACGTCGGCGACGCGAGGTGCATGAAGTCCAGCGCTTTCAAGTGCGGGAGCGTCCCCGCGAACAGCGCCGGCACGATGGCGAAGTACTTCGCCACGTCGTTCGCGATGCTGAACGTGGTCAGCGCGCCGCGCGTCATCAGGAGCTGCTTCCCGACTTCCACCACCTCGATGAGCTTCGTCGGGTCGCTGTCCAGATCGACCATGTTCCCGGCTTCCTTGGCCGCTTGCGTGCCGCTGTTCATCGCGACGCCCACATCGGCTTGCGCGAGCGCGGGCGCGTCGTTGGTGCCGTCGCCCATCATCGCCACCAGTTTGCCCGCGGCTTGCTCGGCGCGAATGTACGCGAGCTTCGCTTCGGGCGTCGCCTCCGCGATGAAGTCGTCCACGCCCGCGGCTTCGGCGATGAACTTCGCGGTCAGCGGGTTGTCGCCCGTTACCATCACGGTGCGCAGGCCCATCGCGCGGAGCCGCTCGAACCGCTCGCGGATGCCGGGCTTCAGCACGTCTTCGAGCACCACCATCCCCGCGACGCGGTTCCCGGCGCACACGAGCAGCGGCGTCGCGCCGCGCTCGGCCGCCGCCCGCACGTGTTCTTCAACACCAGTGGGAATGACGCCGTTCGCCGCGCGCGCGTACTTCAGCACCGCGTCGGTCGCGCCTTTGCGAATGCGTTCGCCGGTGGGCAGATCGACGCCGCTCATGCGGGTGTGTGCGGAGAACGGAACGAACGCGGCCCCGGTCGGCGCGTCGACGCGCGCCGCGCCCGGTTGCTTGCGGTACAGCTCCACGATGCTCTTGCCTTCGGGCGTGTCGTCGGCAGTACTCGCGAGCGCCGCTAGCCGGCCCACCTCGGTGGCGCTGAACTCGCCGAACGGCACGAACCGCGCCGCGCGCCGGTTCCCGAACGTGATCGTCCCGGTTTTGTCGAGCAGCAGCGTGTCGATGTCGCCCGCGACTTCTACCGCTTTGCCGCTCTTGGCGACGATGTTCGCCCGCAGCGCGCGGTCCATGCCCGCGATGCCGATGGCCGCGAGCAGCGCGCCAATCGTGGTGGGAATGAGGCACACGAGCAGCGCGACCAGCGTGGGCACGTCGGTGCCGAGGCCCGCGGTGCCGGTGTAGTCTTCCGCGTGCTTCGCCAGCGGCCACAGCGTGACCGTGACCAGCAGGAACACCAGCGTGAACGCCGACAGCACGATGCCGAGCGCGATTTCGTTCGGCGTGCGCTGGCGCTTCGCGCCTTCCACGAGCGCGATCATTTTGTCGAGGAACGATTCGCCCGGCTTCACGGTCACGCGCACGAGGAGGCGGTCCGAAAGCACGCGCGTGCCGCCGGTGACGCCGGAGCGGTCGCCGCCGGCCTCGCGCACCACCGGGGCCGATTCGCCGGTGATCGCGGATTCGTCCACCGACGCGACACCTTCGACGATCTCCCCGTCCGCGGGAATCAGTTCGCCCGCGACGACGAGCACCACGTCGCCCTCGCGCAACTCGGTCGAGTTCACCTGTTCGGTGTCGGCGGGCATGACCGAATCGAGCGCGCGCGCGCCGCGGAGCCGGAACGCGGGCGTCGCGGCGCGCGTTTTGCGCAGCGCGTCGGCTTGCGCCTTCCCGCGCGCTTCGGCGAGCGCTTCGGCGAAGTTGGCGAACAGCAGCGTCGCGACGAGCCACACGTCGAGCGCGACAAGGTAGCCGAGCGACGCGAGCGACGCCGAAGGGTCGAGCGCCTTCGCCACCGTGTACGCGATGGAGAGGACGGTGCCGACCTCCACCACGAACATCACCGGGTTTTTCCACAGGACGTCCGGGCGCAGCATCACCAGTGAGCGCACGGCCGCGGCGCGCGTGAGGGTGGGGTCGAACAACCCGCGGGCGCGGCTCGCGCGGCGGGCGGCTTTCGGGTCGTCGAGAGAAGCGGTCACGGTCGGGGTTCCTTGTAATTGGTGTGCGAAGTTAGCGCGCGGCCAGTTGCAGGTGCTCCGCGACCGGGCCGAGCGCCGCGGCCGGGAGGAACAGCAGCGCGCCCACGAGCACGATGGTGCCCACCAGAATCAGCGCGAAGGTGAGCATGTCCGTGCGGAGCGTGCCCGCGGTGAACGGCGTCCGCTTCTTCCCCGCGAGCGCCGCGGCCAGCGCGAGCGGCGCAATGATCGGCACGAACCGGCCGAACAGCATTGTCAGCCCGGTGCTCAGGTCCCAGTTGGTCGCGCGGCGCACCGCGTCGGCCTTCTCCGGGTCCGCGGCGTCGGCGGCGGTGCCCACGGTGTCGGCCAGCCCCTCGAACCCGCTGCCGTTGTTCGCGGACGCCGACGTGAACTCGTACAGCAGTTCGCTGAGGCCGTGCGCGCCGGGGTTGTTCTGCGCGCCGGTGCCCCAGTCGCTCACCGCGGCGAGGCCGGTCGGCGCGAGGATCAGCAGCGGGTGGATCAGCAGCGCGAGCATCGCCAATTTCATCTCGCGCGCTTCCACCTTCTTGCCGAGGTACTCCGGCGTGCGGCCCACCATGAGGCCCGCGAAGAACACGGCGACGATCAGGTACACCACGAAGTTGATGAGGCCCACGCCCACGCCGCCGAACGCGCAGTTCAGCCACATGCCCGCAAGCGGCGACAGCCCGGCCAGCGGGTTCAGACTGTCGTGCATGCAGTTCACCGAACCGTTCGAGGTGCAGGTGGTCGCAGCGGCCCACGTCGGCCCGGCCGACGGCCCGAACCGCAGTTCCTTGCCTTCGAGGTTCACCGCGTCCGCAACGGGTGCGCCCTTCAGCGCCGGGTTCGGGCGCGCGTCGGTGAAGACGCCCCACGCGGTGAACGCGACGAGGAACAGCAGCATCGTGCCGAAGATCACGGCCGCTTGGCGCGGCGCGCGCAGCACGCGCCCGAACATCACCACGCACGCCATCGGCACCAGCAGAATGCTCGCGCACTCGATGAGGTTCGTGAGCGCGCTCGGGTTCTCGAACGGGTGCGCCGAGTTCGTGCCGAAGAACCCGCCGCCGTTCGTCCCCAGTTGCTTGATCGCTTCAATCGCCGCCACCGGGCCGCGGGCGATGGTTTGCTCGCCGCCTTCCAGTGTGGTGACTTTCGCCGCGCCTTCGAGCGTCATCGGCACACCGGCTGCGACGAGTGCGAGTGCGACGATCAGCGACAGCGGCAGGAACACGAACACCGTGCCGCGCCACACGTCCACGTAGAAGTTGCCCATGTGCTCGTCGCCGCGCAGCCCGCGCAAAAGCGCGAGCAGCGCCGCGAGGCCGATCGCCGGGCCGACAAACTGCTTCCAGCAGATGAAGAACACCTGCGAGAAGTACGACAGGTGAACTTCGCCGGCGTAGTGTTGCAGGTTGGTGTTCGTAAGGAACGAGGCCGCGGTGTTGAACACGGTGCTCGGCGCGAGTGCGCCCTTACCGTCCGGGTTCAGCGGCAGGTGGTGCTGGAACGCGAGCACGGCGAACCCCACCGCGAACGCGACCGCGTTGAACGCGAGCAGGGAGAAACAGTACCGCTTCCAGTTCTGCGGACCGGTGTGCAGCACGCGCTCGAGCGCGCTACGCGGGCCGTCGCGGTCCAGCACGCGGGCCATGTAGCGGCCGAGCGGCACCGCGAGCGAGACCGAACTGGCGATGACGAAAACGGGCACGAACCACATGGCGCGATTACTCCACAGAGTTAGAACCACTCGGGGCGCAACAGCGCCGCGAGCAGGTACGCGAACAGCAGCAGCACAACAGCGGCAGTGAACCAGATCACGGCGAAGCCCTCACACGCGGTCGCAGAACCACACGAACGCGGCCATCAAGCCGACCGCCGCGAGGCCCAGTGCGAACAGCGCCAACACACTCGGTTCCATTGCGTCACTCCCAGAGACGGGAGCGGACAAAGCACGCGCCGTGCCGTTCGCGCCGCGGAACGTGCAAGCGACCCGCGCGCCAGCGGTTGCGTGCGAAAGCACCGGACGTGAGCGCGTAGGCAGCTTTGCCGGCGTCGGGCATAATGCACGGTGTCGGATTGCAAGTCGCACGACGCCGCCGCGCGGGACCTGCGAATTCGTGCGAAATGCACACCGGCACGCGAATCGCATTGATCCCGCTCGCACCACCCGGAGTTCGCGGTGAACTTGCTCCTCGTAGACGACGAAACGAGCTTGCGGCGCACGCTGCGCCTCACGCTCGAAAGCATGGGGCACCGCGTCAGCGAGGCCGCGAACGGCAAGGCCGCGCTCGACGCGCTCGCACACGAGCGCTTCGAGTTGGTGTTTCTCGACCTGAAGCTCGGGCGCGAGAACGGCCTCGAACTGCTGCCGCAACTGCTGACTGCGGCACCGGGCGCGGGCGTCGTAGTGATGACCGCGTTCGCGGCCGTCGATACCGCGGTCGCGGCGATGAGGGCCGGTGCGTTCGACTACTTGCCGAAGCCGTTCACCCCGGACCAACTCCGCGTGCTCATCGGGAAGTGGGAGCAGTTGCGCGGGCTGCGCGCCGAAGTCAGCAGCTTGCGCGAACAAGTAAAGGGGGCGCTCCCGGAGGCGGACCTCGAATCGGAGGAGCCCGCGGTGCGCGCGGCTCTCGACGTCGCGTTCCGCGTCGCACCAACGGACGCCGCGGTGCTGCTGCGCGGCGAGAGTGGGACCGGGAAGGGCGTCCTCGCGCGTGCGATTCACGCGCGAAGCAAGCGCGCGGCGCGCCCGTTCGTCACGGTTCACTGTCCGTCGCTCTCCGGCGAGCTGCTCGAAAGTGAACTGTTCGGGCACGCGCGCGGCGCGTTCACCGGGGCCGTCGAAGCGACCGAAGGAAAAGTCGCGGCGGCCGAAGGCGGCACGCTGTTCCTCGACGAAATCGGCGACCTGCCGCTGGCGCTGCAACCGAAACTGCTGCGATTCCTGCAAGAAAAGACTTACGAGCGCGTGGGCGAAACGCGCACGCGGACCGGCGACGTGCGCATCGTGGCGGCGACCAACCGCGACCTCGAAGGCGATGTGCGCGCCGGCCGCTTCCGCGAAGACCTGCTGTACCGGCTGAACGTGATCGAAGTGACGCTGCCGCCGTTGCGCGAGCGCCGGCGCGACCTGCCGCGGCTGGCGGCGCACCTGCTTGCGTTCTTCGCGCGGCAAACCGGAAAGCCGGTGCGCGGGTTCACGCCGGAGGCGCTCGCGGCCGTCGAACGGTACTCGTGGCCCGGCAACCTGCGCGAGTTGCGCAACGCCATCGAGCGCGGCGCGATCCTCACGACCGACAGTGACATCGGGCTGTCACAGTTGCCGGCACAGCTCGTTCGCCCGCCGACCGCGGGGCCGGTGGAGGTGGGCGGCGCGGTCACGCTCGAAGCTCTGGAAGCGGAGCACATTCGCCGCGTGTTGGCGTCCGCGCCGGCGCTCGAAGACGCCGCGCAAACGCTCGGTATCGACCCCAGCACCCTGTACCGCAAGCGGAAGAAGCTCGGCCTATGACGCTCTCGCTGCGCCGCCGCGTCGCGCTCCTGTTTCTGCCCCCGGCCGCGTTCCTGTTCGGTATCGGATTGGCCGGCGTCGGGTTGCTCGACAACCTCGGCCGCCGCGCGGACGACATCATCCGCGAGAACGTCGTGAGCCTGCGCGCGATGTTCGCGCTTCAGCGCTCGCTGGCCGACATGGAGCGCATCGCCATCTCCGCGGCGCGCGAGCGCGACCCGCTTCACCCGGACGTGTCGCGCGGGTTCCGCGCGGCCGCGGCGCGGGCGCGCGAGGCGTGCGCCGCGGAGGTGGCGAACGTCACCGTGCCCGGCGAGCGCGA
>JALHNS010000213.1 GCA_022843445.1 Gemmata sp. | reverse complement strand
AAGTGACAGTTTTTTGTCACTGAACGCGCGGCCGGGTTTCGCGGCGGCGCGCGGCGCGCGGCGCGCCCGATCCTAGCAATCTCAGTTGTTCGCGCGGGTTCATTGACATCCAGCAAACACAACTGATTTTAATAACGACTAAAGCGATTTGCGAAGTCGAATCTGCCGCGCCCGCGAGAATCCGAAATTTATTTCCGGCGACTTCCGGCGCGGGGCCGCGCCGTAACTCGTTACCGCGCCCCCGGAACCGCGAACCGGTTCGGACGCTCCCACGCGCGCACGAATTTCCCCCGGCCCGCGGCCTATTGACACCCCGTTCCGGCCGCTTCTATGATGCACTCACCTGAACGGGGCGCACCCGCGTGTCACGCCTTTCGCGCCCCCACCCCGGTGTCTGCCGCTCGATCCTATCGCGGCAGCCCACAAGCGTTTACGTCTATCCGGCCCGTTCGAGTTGCGTTCGCGGCTGCGCGCCGCGGGGAGTGCCTCGCCATGCACACGACCGACCCGGTCGCCGAGTTCCGCGCCGCGTGGCTCCCGCACGTTACTGATGCCGGGTTGGCTCGCGTCACAGAACTGCTGGAGAAGGCCAGCCCGCTCCTGATTCACGGCACGTTCGCGCGGGCGGTGCCGATGGGCTGTCTCGCGTCGCACATCGCGTGGAACCATCCGCAGACGTGCCACTTCCAGAGCGAAGCCGGCGTCATGTGGTTGGCGCGCGTGGCGAAGCTGAACCCCGCGACTTCGGAAGTGATTCTGGCGTGGGACCGGTTCGGCACCGGCGACTACGAGTTGCGCGCCGGATTGCTCGAAGCGTGCCGCGAAGAGGCCGCGCGCCGCGCGGCCGGCGCGCCGCGCCCCGTGAACCGCGTGCGCGACCTGCTCACCGCGTAGCGCCCGGTCTCGCGAGCTGGCTCGCCCGCTCCGCACCGGGGCCCCGGGCTCGTCGAGCGAAATTGCGCGCGAAAATGCGCTACCCAAATTCGCGCCGCTGTGGTAAAGATGGTGTACGCGGTGTACGAATAGTCTCGTGTTGTGCCCGCGCCGCTGCCCAAGGGGTTTCCCATGACCCGGATGTCTCGTGAGTTCTCACTCGTGTTGCTCGGCGCGGGCCTACTGACCGCCGGCTACTACACGTGGCCGGAGCAAGACCTCGGCGCGAAGGCCGACGAACAGGCCGCCCAGCGCGCCGGCGGTACGCGCCGCAGCGGCGGCGGGTTCATCTTCATCGGGCACTTCGGCGGCGCGTCGTACTCCACCACCGGCGGCGGCGCTCGGCACGCGGCGATGTCCAGCGTGTCCACCCGCGGCTTCGGCTCGACCGGTGTGCGCGTGAGCGGTGGCGGCGGCGGCTGATCCCGATTCGCGGTCCGAACACCACCAGCCGGCACGAACCCGCTTTGCCGGGGGCGCGCCGGCTGTTCCCGCGCCTACACCTTCACTTCGCTTCCATTCTACCGGAGCCGCGCCATGCGCCGCGTCGCCATCGACCCGCGCCCCAACTGGCAGAAGCGCGTCGAAGAGTTCGGCCTGTTCTACCACACCCTCCGCGGTGAGCCGTACTGGGACGAGTCCGCCTATTACCAGTTCACGGCGTACCAGATCGACGTCCTCGAAGAGGCCACCAACCAACTGCACAAGATGTGCATGGACTTGGTGGACGAGGTCATCTCCAAGAAGATGTTCGGGCTGTTCCTGATCCCGAAGGAGTTCGAAGAGTACGTCGTTCGGTCGTGGGAGAACGACGAGCCGTCGGTGTACGGGCGGTTCGATCTCGCGTACGACGGCAACGGCCCGCCGCGCCTGCTGGAGTACAACGCCGACACCCCCACCGCGCTCGTCGAAGCCGCGGTCGCGCAGTGGATGTGGCTGAAGGACATCGACCCGCGCGGCGACCAGTTCAACAGCATTCACGAGCGGCTGATCGACGCGTGGAAGGGCGTGCTCGCGCGCGACAAGAACCCGATTCACTTCGCCGCGATGAGCCAGATCGACACGCCCGAAGACTACATCACCGCCGAGTACATGCGCGACGTGGCGATCCAAGCCGGCGCGCAGACCTCGTTCATCGACGTGAACGACATCGGGTGGGACAAGCCGCGCCGGTGCTTCGTGGACAACACCGGGTTCCCGATCGCGCGGTGCTTCAAGCTGTACCCGTGGGAGTGGATGGTGAACGAGGAGTTCGCGCCGAACCTGCGCGTCGCGCAAACGAAGTGGGTGGAGCCGGCGTGGAAGATGATCCTGAGTTGCAAAAGCATTCTCCCGCTCTTGTACGAGCGGCACCCGGACTGCCCGTTCCTCTTGCCGGCGTCGTTCGACCCGTTGGAAGGCCGCGACTATGTGAAGAAGCCGGTCCACGCGCGCGAGGGCGCGAACATCGAAGTGGTGCTGGGCGGGCGCACCGCGATCGCGACCGACGGCCCGTATACCGGCGGGCCGTGCGTGTATCAGCAGGTGGCGACGGAACTGAAGCCGCACGAGGGCCGCTACCCGGTGATCGGCAGTTGGGTGGTGGGCGGCGAGTCGTGCGGGATCGGCATCCGCGAGGACAGCGGCCTCATCACACGCAACACGAGCCGCTTCGTCCCGCACCTGTTCGTGAGCTAGCGGCGGGCTACACTGAGCGCGACGAAACCGGTTCGGTTTAGCTCGTGGGTTTCCCACAGGGCGATGTTGCGTCGCCCGAGAGTATGCCTTGCCACACGACGCGAGGAAGGCTGTTCCAGCACCGCTATCGGGCGAACGCCGAGCGCTCGCCGGGCGGTCTGGGACAACCCCGCGGTTCGCGGTTCCGCCCAGCGAGCGCTCGGCGTTCGCCCGGCGGTGCCGTGAGCCTTCCGCGCTACAGGTCGGGATGTAGACCGAAACCGGTTTCGTCGGCGAACCCCGCGAGCTAGCTCGCGGGGTTCGTTCGTTTCTGGGAAACGCTCGCCTTCGCACGCGTGTCGCGGTAACATCTGCTTCATCCCGCCGGTTCGCCCCTCTCCGAGGTCCCGCATGTCGCGCCGTCCCGCCAAACTGCTCGCGCTCGCGTGTTTCGCCGCCGGGCTTGGAATCGTTCTCTCCACCGGCCAGCGAGAAGCTACCGCGCAGCCGAAAGCGCCGGCCATCGCGCCCGCGCCTCAAGCCCCGACGCTCACCACGCCTGCGTTCCTCGGCGCGAAGGCCGGCGACGAAGTCGAAATCACACTCACGGGCACGAACCTCGCCGACCCGGTCGGCGTGCTGCTGAACTGCCCGGCGAAGGTCACGATTCCCACCGACAACAAGAACGGTACCGAACCGAACAAGCTGCGCGTGAAAGTGGCGCTCGACGCGAAGGCCCAAAACGGGCTGTACGCGGTGCGCGTCGCCACGAAGCACGGCGTCTCGAACCTGCGGCCGTTCGTGGTCGATTCGTTCCCGGTCACGGCGAGCGCCGGTGCGAACCGGTCGAAGGAAAGCGCGCTCGCGTTGGCCGTGCCGGGCGTCGCAACCGGCACCATCGCGAACGAAGCGTCCGACTTCTACAAGGTCCAAGCGAAGGCCGGGCAGAAGCTCACGTTCGAGGTGCTCGCGCGGCGCATCGGTTCGCCGCTGGACCCGATCATCGTGCTGCACGACGCGAAGACGAAGCGCGAACTGGTGAACCTGTACGCGGACGATACGCCGGGCCTTCAAGGCGACTGCCGGCTCACGCACACCTTCAAGGAAGCGACCGACGTGCTGGTGGAAGTGCGCGACACCACCTACCGCGGCGGCGACTTTACCTACCGGTTGCGGGTGGGCGAGTTCGCCGGCGCGACCACGGCGTTCCCGCTCGCGGCGCAGCGCGGCAAGCAAGCCACTATCGGTTTCGCCGGGCCGGACGCGCTACCGAGCGCGAGCGTCACCGCACCGGCCGACGCGGGCCTCGCGGCGTTCTACGTCGCCCCCGCGAACGGCTGGCCGGTGCCGGTACTGCTGACCGATTACCCGCAGATCGCGGAGCAAGAGCCGAACGACGACAGCGCGAAGGCGAACAAGCTGCCGGTGCCCGGCGGCGCGTCGGGCCGGTTCGAGAAGTCGAAAGACGTGGATCACTTCGCCATCGTCGGCAAGAAAGGTCAGAAGCTCGCGATCACGGCTTCGACCTACGAAGTGAACTCGCCCGCGGAGGTGCTGGTGCGCGTGCTCGACGCGAAGGGCGGGCAACTCGCGGCGAGCAACCCCGCGGCCGCGCCGAACCGCTTCGAGTTCACGCCGCCCGCGGACGGCGACTACGTGATCGCGTGCGAACATCAGAATTTCCTGCACGGCCCGAACGAAATCTATCACCTGAGTGTCGTTCCCGTGGAGCCGGACTTCGCGCTCGCGGTGGCGTTCGACCGCGGGGAAGCGCCCGCCGGGAGCGGAACGGGCGCGTTCGTCACGCTGACGCGGTTGAACGGCTTCGCGGGTCCGGTGGAACTGAGTATCGACGGCGGCCCGGCGCTGAGCGGCAAGTTCACGGTGCCCGCGGGGCAGACGCTCGCGTTCGTGCCGGTGCTGGTGAAGGACGGCACCACAATTGGCCCGGTCGCGTTTCGCGTGAAGGGCACCGCGAGCCTTGAAGGCGGCGGCGCAATCGTGCGGTTCGGCACACTCACGGACGCGGTGAAGGCGAGCTTTGGCGGCATCCCGAACCCGCCGGCGGAACTGCTGAGCGCGTGCGCGCTCGCGGTGACGGAGAAACCGCCGTTCGGCCTGAAGTTCACCGCGGACCCGCTGAAGTTCGAGAAGGGGAAGGCCGCGAAGTTGGTAATCGACGCGACCCGCGACAAGGCCGCGGACGGCGACATCGCGGTGGTGCCGCTGTTCAACCCGCCGACGATTGTGCCGAACCCGAAGGGCGCGGTGGCGAAGGGCCAAACGAAAGGCGAGAGCGCGCTGACGGTGCAACCGGCCGCGCCCGCGGGCGCGCACCAACTGGTGTTCCGCGCGACCACAAAGGTCGGTGGTAAAGATTTCGCGATCATCCCCCCGCCGGTGCTTGTGGAAGTGGTGGAGCCGAAGAAGACCGAACCGAAGAAAGAGGAGCCGAAGAAGGACAAGAAGTGAGCGCCGCAAAGCCCCCGCCCGCAAGGGCGGCCGGTGCGACCGGACCAGAGTTCGGCGCGAATTGCCTTTCCCGCGCGAACGGGACGGCGGCGCAACTTCCGGGTGAGGCGCACCGCGTGAGCGGGGCGAACCGGAACCCCGCCGCCGCCTTCCGGTCGGTGCCGACGGTTCAACGCGGGTTCGTTTCCCGCGCCCTCAGCCCCGCGCGCCCGCCGCGCGGGCGGCGCGCTCGGCGGCGCGCAGGCGCAAGTGCAGCGAGATGCGCAGCATCACCAGCGCGTGCCAGATGCCGTACAGCACCGGCGCGACCGGCACCAGTTGCACCAGCACCAGCGCCGCCACGAAGTGCCCCGCGCCGATCAGGTACAACCGGCCCCAATACAGCCGGCCCTCGCCGAAGAGCATCACGCCGTACAGCACCAGCGACGCCGGGAAGAACCGGTACACTTCGCCCGCGTGGACTTCGCCCGACAGCGGGCAGTAGGTGGCGAAGAGAATCACGCGGCCGAGACTCACGCCCACCCAGAACAACAAAATCTCGCGCTCGCGCGGATCGAGCCGCCGGCGCGCCGCGATCAGCAGCCACGGCCCCCACGCGGTGGCAAACGTGGTGCCGAGGAACCACAGCCAGAACGCCCACCCGCGGGTTTCGTCGCGCGTGCCGAAGTACATGGCGATGTGAACCAGCGGCATTAGAGCCGTGAGCGCCAACAGAAAGCGCCCCCAGCGCCGCGACGGGCTGAAATCCACCGCGCGGTTGAACTGCCGGCCCAGCCAGTTCACCCAACTCACGCTCTCCGCGTGCGGGGTTTCGCCGTTCAGGAAGCGGTCGAGGTCCGCGGCCAGCGCCGCCGCAGATCGGTAGCGGTGTTGCGGTTCCTTTTCCAAGCATTTCAGGCAAATCGCTTCGAGGCCGCGCGGCACCACGGGGTTGACGTCGCGCGGCGGCACCGGGTCGTCTTCGGCCACGCGGCGCAGCGCTTCGAGCGGCGTTTCGGCGCTGAACGGCGCGGTGCCGGTGAGCAGCGCGTACAGGATTCCGCCGAGGCCGTACACGTCCGACGCCGGACCGGCGGTGGCGGCGCGCCCGGCGGCGAACTCCGGCGGCATGTACGCGGGCGTGCCGAGCACCGCGCCTTCGGTGGTGAGCGTCGCCGCGCCGTCGGCCTTCGCCAAGCCGAAGTCGCCGACCTTTGGCCGGCCGCTTTCATCGAGTAGGACGTTACCGGGCTTCAGGTCGCGGTGAATGACGCCCTGATCGTGCGCGTGTTGCACGGCGCGCGCCGCGTCACGCACCAGCTTCGCCGCGTCGTAAGGGGGGAGGGGACCACCCGCGGCGCGATCCGCGAGCGTCCCACCACTTACGAACGCCATCGCCAGATACGGCCGCCCGCCGTAATCGCCGACCTCGAAGATGGGCACGATGCCGGGGTGATCGAGGCGGGCCGCGGCGCGCGCCTCCGCGAGCAACCGCTTCGCCGCGACCGGGTCGTCCGCGCGCAGCAGTTTCACCGCGACCGTGCGGTTCAGCGCGACGTGCCGCGCGCGGTACACGACGCCCATTCCGCCGCGGCCCACTTCTTCCAGCAGTTCGTAGCCGGCGAACGTCCACGGCAGCGCGCCGTCGCTGTGCGGGTACGGCCCCGCGGCGGTCGCGTCGGTCGTGAGGAACGTCGAACACCGGTCGAGCGCGTCCACTTCGTGGAAGTACGCTTCGAGTTCGGCGCGCAGCTCTGGGTGTGCCTTTATGAAAGTGTCGCGGGGAAGGGGCGTGCCGGCGTCTTCGGCTTCGAGGTACTCGCGCAGCGCCGCCTCTACCCGGTCGTCTCGGCTTCGGTCGCTCTCGGCGGCAGGCATCGGCTGTCCTCGTCGGCCCCGAGCTGCGCGCGGAGCGCTTTTAGCCCGCGGTACAGCAACCCGGTTACGGCGTCGCGGGTGGTGTTCAGGTGTTCTGAAATCTCCGCGACCGACCGGTTGTGCCAGTGCCGCAGCACCACCGCTTCGCGCTGCGCTTCGGGGAGCGCCGCGAGCGCGACCGCGACGCGCGTGAGTTCTTCGTTCCGCTGCGCCGCGGTGCCGGGCGTGGTCTGGTTCACCGCGAGCCAGCCGTCGAGCCGCGCGGCCGAATCTTCCGCCGCGCGGTCCGGCACCCACTCGCGGCGCACGTTCCGCTTGTCGCGGGTGAAGTCGCGGAGCAGGTTCGAGAGGTTGCGCGCGAGAATCTGGCGCAGCCACGCGAACCGCTCGGCGACGGTGGTTCCGCGGAACTGGTCCCAATCGCGGTGCGCTTCGAGCAGCGTCTGTTGTACCACGTCGGCGTCGTCGACCTTCGCGCGCAGCCGCGGGTCGAGGCCGATGCGGGCCAGCACGAGCAAGTACTCGCGGGCCTGAGCGAACACCTCATCGCGCCCCGCGGGAGCCGGGTTCACGTCGCGCCTCCGAAGGTGGCACCGCGCCGCCGAAGCTGTGGCGCGAAAGTTGGAGTTAGTCTAACGTGTTCGCTCGCTCCGCGAATGCGGAAAGAAACGCGAGTTGTTCCGGTGTTTCGGGAACGTCCCGCCCGCGGGCCGCAGAGACGGTGGCAATCGCGCGCTCCAGTTGCGAGCCGAGGCGCACGAGAATCGCGACCGCGAGCGTGGCGGCGCGCCCAATTCCTTGACGACAATGAACTGCGACGCTCTTGCCTTCCAAAATCTGCTCCGCGAGTGCCGCAACCAGTTGCGCGAACACTTCGCGCGACGCTGGCACCGCGCGATCCGCGATTGGGAACCGCACGAACTCGATCCCGTTAGCAGAAGCAATCGCGGCTTCGCTCGCCAGATGCAACTCCGCTTCTTCCTCGAGTTCCAGCAACGAAACCACCACATCGACACCGGCCGCGCGCCACGCGCTCAACTCGTCTTCGAGCCAATCCCCGCCGCGCGGCCGGGCCGACACCGCGAGCCGCCCCGCGTGCGGAACCGGAACCCAATGCAATTCGGTCATCAGCACTCAGCAACCTCCACACTCACGGTACGCGCGTTAGCTTCTTGATCGTCACCGGCGGAGTGAGCGCTTGCTCCTTCGCCGCGGACTTCTGAATCTTCTTCACCACGTCCATACCCTTCGTGACGCGGCCGAACGCGGCGAAGCCCTGACCGTCGGGGTTGCGCTTGCCGCCGAAGTCCAGTTCCGGTTGGTCGCCGATGCAGATGAAGAAGTCGCTCGTCGCAGTGTCCGGGCCGTCGCGGGCCATCGAGATGGTGCCGTCCTTGTGCTTCAGCCCAGTGTCCTTCGTGCGCTCGAGTTTGATCGGCTCGAAGTCGGCCTTCTCCTTCTTCGGGTTCACGCCCGCCTGAACCACTTCGATCTTCACCTTGTTGTCCGGTTGGTTGTCCGGCGTCACGGTGCGGTGGAAGCGCCCGCCGTCGTAGTGCTTCGCGTCCACATACTTCAGGAAGTTCGCCACCGTCTTCGGCGCTTTCGCGGCGTCCAACTCCACTTCGATGTCGCCCGCGTCGGTTTCGATGACCACGCGAACCGGCTTCGGTGCGTCGTCGGCGCGGGCGACCGCCAACAGGCAGAGCGTGAGAGCGAGCGTGCGCATGGCGGAACCTCCGCGTGCCATCAGAACCGACCGCGGCGCGCGCGTCAAGCGCGGCAGGTTTTTCCGCTCACACCGCGGCGCGCGAGCCGCTACAGTAGGCACTTTCGCCCGCCGAACTCCCTCTTCGGTTTTGTGTAATGAGTGACGCTCCGCTGCCAACTTCGGATGCCGCTCCCACGCGCGTGCGCTACCGCGTGCTCTTTCTGCTGTGCCTGCTCGCCATGATTACGTACCTCGATCGCGCCATGTACGGCAGCGCGAAGGGGGAACTGATGGCCGCGGTCGGCCAACCGGAGAGCCGGTTCTACCTCGTGCTGGTCGCGTTCCAGATCGCGTACGCGCTCTTCGAGATTCCCGCGGGGTGGATGGGCGACCGGTTCGGCCCGCGCGTCACGCTGTTGCGGGTGGTGGCGTGGTTCTCGCTGTTCGTGGGCCTCACCGCGTTCGCCGGCGTGAACTTCCCCGGCACGGAAGTGGTGGTGATCGGGTTCGGCGTCCTAGTCGCCATGCAGTTCCTGTTCGGCATGGGTGAGGCCGGGGCGTTTCCGAACATCTCGAAGGCGATTTACAACTGGTTCCCCGAGAACCAGCGCGGCAGCGCGAAGGGGTTCGTGTGGATGGCGGCGCGCCTCATGGGCGGGCTGACGCCGTTCGTGTGGGTGCTGCTCGTGGTGATCTGCGGGCTGACGTGGCGGCACGCGCTGTGGGTGTTCGCGGCGGTCGCCGCGGCGTGGTGCGTGGCGTTCTACCGCGGGTTCCGCAACCGGCCCAGCGAGGACCCGCGGTGCAACGCCGCGGAAGTGGACCTGATTAACGCCGGCAAGGGCGCGACGCAGGCCGACGCGCGCGTCCCGTGGGGCCGCATCTTCCGCAGTCGGAACCTGTGGGCGCTGTGCGCCATGTACACGGTCACGAACTTCAACTGGTACTTTCTGATGTACTACCTCCCGGGAACGCTGAAATCGCAGTTCCCGGATTGGAACCAGACCGATGGCGGGAAGTTGCTCCTCGCGCTGCTCGGCGGCGCGCCGCTGCTCATCGGCATGGCCGGCTGTCTGCTCGGCGGCTTGCTCACCGACCGCTACATCCGGCGCACCGGCGACCGCAAGTGGGGCCGCCGCATTTACGGCATGCTCGGCTACGGCCTCGCGGGGTGTTGCTACGCCACCGCTGCCGCGTTCACCGGCGGGAACCTGTGGGTGTTCGCCGGGTGCCTCATCATGGTCGGGTTCACGAACGACCTCATCATGGGGCCGTCGTGGGCGACCGCGCAAGACATCGGCCGCCGGTACTCGGCGATCGTGTCCGGCGCGATGAACATGATCGGGAACCTCGGCGCGGCGCTGGGGAACCTCGTCACCGGGCTGATCCTCGAAGCGCACACCGTGGACAAGCAGGTGCAGCCGACCGGGTTCGTGATCTGCTTCACGATGTACGCGGTCGTCTACGGGGTTGGAGTGCTCTCGTGGCTCGTCATCGACCCGACGAGGCCGATCGTGCCGGAAGACGCCCCCACATCGGTCGATGCGCCGGAGGCGCGGTAGTCACGCGACCGCGGCTTCGAGAACCGCGTCGGACACCTCTTCCGTGTAGGAGCACACGTCGATGGTGCCGTCCTTCACGGTGAGGTAGTGGCACGGCTTTTCGGTCCAGCAGCCGCTGTTGAAGTAGTGCACCGGCCCGGCGGTGTTCGCCACCGGCAGGTGCGTGTGCCCGCAGCACACCGCGCTGCAACCGAGTTTCGCCGCGTACCGCACCGCGTCCACTTCGATCTTTTGGGCGCAGCGCAGGAACGTCTTGCTCTTCTTCTTGGCGAGCTTCGCGAAGTAGTGCGATTTGTCCAGCTTCTGGAGCAGGTTGTAGGCCTTGTCCGCGAGCCACGTGATGACCGGGTAGCGGGTGATGAACTCGTCGAACCGGTGGCCGTGCAGGAACAGCACCTTGCGCCCGCCGCTCTCGAGCACCAATTCGTCCGCGCAGCGGACGCCGAGCAGGTGCGAGACGATCTCGGCCGGGCCGTCGTGGTTCCCGTTGATCCAGACCACATCGATTTCGTCCGCGAGCTTCCGCAGTTCGCTCAGAATCTTCCAGTGGTGCTTTTTCAGGCGGCGGAAGTCGATGGAATCGAAGACGTCACCGTTCAGGATGAGCCGCTGTGCTCGCGTGCTGCCGCGGCGCACTTCGCCAAGGAAATGCGCGAGGTATTTGGCTTGGCAGTTGTCGCTGCCGAGGTGAATGTCGGAGATGACCACGGCATCGAGCACGGCGCGCTCCCGGTTGTGCCCGCGAAAGTGTTGCTGTTTCAATAGCGGGCGAACCGGAAAATCGCGTGTGACGGGTGTGAAGAGCTCGCGTTGGCAAACTTTTTTCGCCGCTACAACCAGAACACGGACCAAATTTGGGTTCTGGCTTCATACCACAAGTCCATACGCGAGAAGACATTCCTGACGCGAAGTCTGCTGATGTCGGCTTTTCGGACAAGCGGGATATCGCGAGTCGGAGAAAAAGCAGACAGGGATGTTGCGTTCTCCACGAGACGAGAGTACTATTCCAGTGTCCCGCCGGTTGGCAGCCACAGTGAATGGGCGACGCTGTGGAGGTCTCCGGCGGGACACTTTTTTTCTCTTTCAGTCCGAGCCAACTCAGCACCGCAACTCTTTCCAATTCCTCGCGTTCCGCACAGCTTCACAAACTCTCCTCTCGTTTCGCTTGCACATTTGATACGATCACTGCAGTTCGATTCATTTTCCGCCTGCCGGGCACGGAACGATGTCGCGTTCGCGAGCGCTGCCGGTCGTTCCGTTACTGGCGATTTTCCGACCAGTTGCACTGTCGCGACACGCTCCGTTTGAGCCAAATTCGACCGACGGATTTTCGGACACAGCGCTCGGTGAGGCATTGGTTGCCTTCACGACTGCAATCATTCCAGTGGTTTTCCACGTATCGCTTGTTCGGGAACGCTGTCGGCTTATCAGACACTCAGTCAATCACCTCTTACGCGGTACCGATTCACTGCCGGAGCGGCTCGCGCGTTGCGCCGAACCCGGTGGCACTTACTTCGTGCCGGGGCTTGGGCCGGGCCTCTGGAGCGCGCTCGCGGCGCACGCGCTGCCGAACGTGCCGCACTGGTGCCCTGCGGTCGCGCGGGGGCTAGAGCGGCTCGGCCTGATTGCGTGTGGCGCGCCCTTCGCCGACGCGCTGCGCGCGTTGGAGCACCTGCGCGCCGTGGCCCCGCACCTGAGCGCGGCACAGACCGACGAGTTCCTCGCGCGCGTTTCGCGCATGACCGGGCGCGAACTGCCGACCGAACCCGCGCCGCTGGCTTGGGGCGCGACCGCGGAAGCAAT
>JALHNS010000212.1 GCA_022843445.1 Gemmata sp. | reverse complement strand
GGCGGGGCGGCGGCCCCGGGCAGCGCGCCGGCCTTCACCTTCAGGTCGTAGGGCGGCTCGCCGGCTTCGGGCGGGGTGGCCGGCTTGGTGAACTCGGCGGTCAGTTCGGCCTCGCACCTGCTCACGGCGGTGTGGGCGGTGTTCGCAACGCTGGTGATGATGCGCCTCACGCCGCACCGCCGCGGAATCGTGCTGGTGTACGGCCTCTCGATGGTCGCACTCTACACCGCGAGCGCCGCGTTCCACGGCCTCCACTACGACTCGCCCGAAGAGAAGCGGTTCTTTCAAAAGATCGACCAGTCGTGCATTTACACGCTCATCGCTGGCACGTACACGCCACCGTTCGCCGTTCTGCTCACCGGGGCGTGGCGGCGCTGGTGCCTGACGGTGATCTGGGGCTTGGCGATCGCGGGCGTGAGTTGCTTGTGGCTGTTACCGAAGGCGCACTACTCGCTGGTCGTCGCGGTGTACCTGTCGATGGGTTGGGTGGGGCTGATCCCGCTCGCGCAGTTGTATCGCGCAGTGGGCTGGCGCGCGATGAATTGGGTGTGGCTGGGCGCGGCGTTCTTCAGCGCGGGCGCGATTTGCGAACTGGCGCAATGGCCGGTGCTCGTGCCGGGGTGGGTCGCGGCGCACGAGATGCTGCACTTCTGCGACACCGCGGGCAGTGTGACGTACTTCGTGTTCATCACGCGCTACGTCCTGCCCCACCGCGCCCCAGATATGTCGCCGCACGATGAACGCCGAGAATGACACGATCAGACAGAAAACAAAGAGTATTTGACAGGATGAACACTATAAACAGGAGGAAATCAGAGTTCTGAAAACCTGTCTATCCAGTTCATCCTGTCAAACGTCCTTCTACCTAATCGTGCCTTTCATCGGCGTTCATCGTGCGGCAAAAACGCGCTCGATCAGCACTTGCGGATGACGCCCGCGAGGACACCGAGAATCCGCACGTCCTGCTTCTCCGGGTCCACCACGATTGGGTCCATCGTGCTGTTCATCGGCTGCAGGTGGATCGTGTCCTTCTTTTTCACGTACTTCTTCTGCGTCATGGCCTTATCGACCATCGCGACCACCTTCTCGCCGTTCTCGCACGTCTCTTTCTTGCGAATGACGACATAGTCGCCGTCGGCAATGTGGCCCTCGATCATGGACGTGCCGCGCACCTTTACCACGAACAGGTCGTCTTGGCCGAACATGTCGCGCAGTTCGAGCCGGTCGTCCTGTTCGACGGCCTCGATGGCCTTACCGGCGGCGACGACACCGACGAGCGGGAGGCTGAACCCGCCGGCCGAGACGCCCGGGATGGTGATGCCGCGGGCCTGCGCCTTCTGCGAGTTCTCGTGCTTCTGCACGCGGTTGATGTAGCCCTTCGATTGCAGCGCCTTCAGGTGGCACATCACGCCGTTGGGAGACGAAATGTTGAACTCGGTGCAGATGTCGCGGATCGCGGGCGGGAAGCCCTTCGTCTCGATGTGCTTGCGGATGTAGTTGTAGATAGCGAGCTGCTTCTTGGTGAGTGCGGGCTTCGGTTCGGCGGTGCTCATCGTGCGAACTCCAAAGTCGTGTGAAGGTGTATGGGTGGCGGGTGTGCGCGTAGTGCGCCCGTCCAGCTTGAATGGAAGTATAATGTCCACTCGTTCACAAGTGAAGAGAAAAATTGCCACTTTCCCCGATTGCGCGATACGATTCGCCGAGAACTCGCCCCGACCCTCCCAAACTGGTGACGCTTGGAGCCGACCGCGCCCGCGTGGTTTCCCGAACTGTTTAACGCGCTGCTCGCCGGGCGCGAGCTGCCGCCCGGTCGCACCACGGAAGCCGTGCGCGACCTTGTGGCCGGGCGCGTGGACGACGCGCGCGCGGCGGCCTTCCTCACCGCGCTGCGCATGAAGGGCGAAGCGGCGTCCGAAATCGCCGAAGCCGCGCTCGTGTTGCGCGAACAAATGGTGCGCCTCGTGCCGGTGTCCGGCGACGTGCTCGACACGTGCGGCACCGGGGGCGACGAGAGCGGCACGTTCAACATCTCCACCGCGGCGGCGCTGGTCGCGGCCGGGGCCGGCGTGTCGGTGGTGAAGCACGGCGGGCGCGCCGTTTCGAGCAAGTCCGGCAGCGCGGACGTGCTGCGCGAACTCGGCGTGCCCATCGAAGCCGGGCCGGAGTGGGCGCAAAAGTGCCTCGACCGCATCGGGTTCGCGTTCTGCTTCGCCCCACAGTTCCACCGCGGCATGGCGCACGTCGCGCAGTTGCGCAAGAAGCTCGGGGTGCGCACACTGTTCAACCTGCTCGGTCCGCTCGCCAATCCGGCCGGCGCGCCGTACCAGCTCCTCGGCGTCGGCCGCGCCGAACTGCTCGACCCGCTGGCGGCGGCGCTCGCGCATTTGGGTGTGCGGCAGGCGGTGCTGGTGTGCAGTTTCGACGGCTTGGACGAAGTGAGCCTATCGGCCCCCACGATGGTGCGCGTGGTGCGCGGCGAAGCGTACGAATCGCGCGTGTGGTCGCCGGAGGAGTTCGGCCTCGCCGCGGTGCCGCTGCACGCGATCAAGGCGAGCGACGCGACCGAAAGTGCGGCACTGATTCGCGGGGTACTGAACGGCGGCGACGGCCCGGCGCGGCGCATCGTGTTGGCGAACGCGGCGGCGGCGCTGTGGGCCGCGGAGTCGGTGAAATCGCTGCGCGAGGGCGTGGACCGCGCCGACGCATCCCTCAAGAGCGGCAAAGCGCGTGCGGTGCTGGAAGCGCTGTGCCACAACGAGTGAGCGCGACCAACAACGGTGCCCCTTGCGGTAAGCGATCCCCAATTCCGAAGTGAACAAAATTGCGCATGCAATCTGCCAATTCCAAACACATTTATCGCGGGAGAAGGGTAGCGCGCGTACGTTGGCCAACTTTGGCCACCTTACCCACCGGAACCCTCACGAAATGCTGGGATTTCTAGGCGTTTTGCTAAGTTGGCCAGCGGTTGGCCAACTTCGGCCATTTGTTGGCCTCCTTTGGTCCGCTGGCCAACTTCGAAGTGCGCAAATGCGCCCGCGATGCAACGCGCGGTTACACCTTCCCCAATACGGTTTCACGCGTTCGCATCGGTTCACCTCGCGGCGTTCGCAGTGTATCATGCTTCGGCAGAGCGGTTCGCCTCCCTTCTCCCCGGTGCGGGCTGAATCATGCCACGAAAGGTGCTGTTCGTCGCGGACCCCGGTATCGACACAGCGTTCGCGCTCGCGCTCGCGCTCAACGACCCGAACCTTGAGGTGGTCGGGCTGATGCCGACCGCGGGCAACGTGAGCGCGGACCAAGCCACCGCGAACGTTCACACGCTGCTCGCGGCCATCGACCCGCCGAAGTACCCCAAGATCGCGGCGGCGCTGCCCGCGCAATACGACGCGAACGGCGTCGCACTGCACGGCCCCGGCGGGCTGGGCGGCGTGCCGTTCCCGAACGTGAGCCGGCACAGCTTGCACCCGGCCGACAAGGTGCTGTGCGAACTCGCGCACGCCAACCCGCGCGAAGTGACCGTCGTAAACCTCGGGCCGCTCACCACGCTCGCCACCGCGCTCGACCGCGACCCGGAACTGCCGGCGGTGCTCGACCAAACGGTCATCATCGGCGGCGCGTGGAAGGAACCGGGCAACGCCGGGCCGGTCGCGGAGTTTCACATGCACTTGGACCCGGACGCGGCGAAGCGCGTGTTCGCGTCGCCGCTGCACCCGCTGCTCATTCCGCTGGATGTCACGCGGAAACTCATCTTCTCGCCGACCGACCTGCTCGAACTGCCGAACCCGGACAGCGCGACGTGCAAGTTCCTGCGGCAGATCGTGCCGTTCGGCATCCGCGCGAGTTCCAACCTGTACGGCATCGAGGGCTTCCACCTGAAGGACGTGCTGGGCACGGTCGCGGTCGCGGTGGCCGGCAGTGTGAGCAGCGAGGCGCACAACGTGGACATCGAGACGCGCGGCGAACTGACCCGCGGCATGACGGTGGTAGACGCGCGCCCGAACCGCGGCGACCCGAACGCCCGCATCGCCGCGAGTGTCGATGTGGCGGGCGTGCGCGACTACATCCGCCGCACGCTCGAACGCGCGCTGTGAGGGCTCAGCTGGCACGCGCTGCGTGGCAAATCCGGCGTGGGCCGCCCGATTCTATTCGCGCAGGGACCGACCGCGAGAGGGCGCGCATGTCCGCTACCACCACCGGCTGGATCGTGCGCACGGCCACGTCGCGCACCCTCCCCGTTCCGCAACTGCCGGCCCCGCGCGACGAGGTGCTCGATGCCGTCGTTCACCCGTCGCGGTTGCCGTCACTGCCCGCGATCGCCGCGAAGGTGGCCGAACTGGTCGCGCGGCCCAAGTGCATGCCCGCGGAACTCACCGCGCTCATCGCCACCGACCCGGCGTTCAGCGCGGCGCTGCTACGAGCCGTGAACACGGCCCGCGAGGGCACCGTCCGCAACGTCGGCACCGTCGATCGCGCGGTGCTGCTGGTGGGGCTGAACCGCGTGCGGGCGCTGGCGCTGAGCCTCGCGCTGCCGCCGATGCGCCAGCAGAGCCGCTTCGTGCCCGGCGCGCTCGACCACTCGCTGTCGTCGGTCGGCGGGGCCATCTTCGCGCGCGAACTGGCGGCGCTGCGCGGCTACCCGGAACCGGAAGAGGACCTGAACGCCGCGCTCTTGCGCGACATCGGCGTACTGCTCATTCAACAGACCTATCCGAAGGAGTGGGCCGCGCTCGCGGCCCGCGGGGGCGACCCGCTCGGCGAGCACGCCTGCGCGCGCGAGCGCGAGGTGTTCGGGGTGGACCACGCGGAAGTCGGCGCGATCGTGCTGACTCGGTGGGGCCTGCCGCCGGACGTGGTCGTGCCGGTGCTGCACCACCACCACCCGGAGCGCGCCGCGGGCACCGGGCACGAGCGGCGCGCGGAACTGGTGTGGTTCGCGGGGCTGCTCACGAAGCTCGAATCCGTGGTGGAGCACCCGGAGGCACTTGACCGTGCGCTCGCGGTAGCGCAACAGAAGTTCGGGCTGTCGGTGGCGGCGCTCGCGGCGTTCCTCGCCAGTGTGCGACCCAAGATCGACGCCTTTGCGGAAAGCCTGAACCGCGAGATCGGCCTGTGCCCGGACTACGCCGGGTTGCTCACCACCGCGATGCACGAACTGGGCCGCATCGTGCCCGCCGTGCGGCGCTAACGTGGTGACTGATCGTGGTGCGACGCTCCGCGTCGCACTCGCCACTTCGACTTCCCTGACTGATCGAACGGCCAACGGTAACGACGCGGAGCGTCGTGCCACTTTGCCCCTAGCCCTCGCCGCGCTCGCCACCGAGAAGTTCGGTGCGGCGCGCCGGCGGGAGCGCGGCGAACGCCAGCGCCGCGGCGTCTTCGGCCGCCCGCCGGTTGGGGAACAGCACACACCCGCCGCTCTCTTCGCTCTTCGCGCCGGGGAGCCGTTCGTACCAGTCCGCGGGGAACGTGTAGTCGCGCCCGGTGCCGGTGCGGTCGAACCGGAAGATGCGCGACGCCTGCTTGGGAATGAAGCGGATCGGCGGGCCGGAATAGCGGTCGCTGAGCACGAACCCGCAGCGGGCCAGCGCGCGGTAGCCCTCGGCCCGAACGTCGCCGCGGTCCTGCAGCCAGTCGGCGAACACCAGCCGCGTGCTGTGGTCGTCCGGGTGCTCGTCCAGCTTCTGTTGGAACGCTTCTTCTTCGCTGTCGGGTTTCGTCTTGCTCACGGCGGGCACTCCTCGCGATGCGCCCATGATATTCCGAATTCCAGTCGCTTACAGCGCGCGCACCGGCGAGCCGCGGGGAGAAACCCTGTGGCGCGCCCTCGCCTTTACGCGAACTTTACGCCGGGTTTCGCGAGCGCCTTCTTCAACCGTCGTAGGTAGTCGCGGCGCGGGATTTCGACCGCGCCCATGCGCCCGGTGTGTTCCGTGACCATCTGCACGTCGAGCAGTTCGAACCCGCGGGCGATGAGGTGCTGCACCAGCGCCGCCAGCGCGGCCTTCGAGCCGTCGGTCTCGCGGTAGAACATCGATTCCGCGGCGAACAGCGCGCCCACCGCGACGCCGTAGGTGCCGCCGGCGAGCACCCACTCGTCCGGCGCGTCCGGGTGCCGCACCCACGCTTCGGTGCTGTGCGCGTGCCCGAGTTTGTGCAACCGGGTGTACGCCGTCACCATCTCTTCGGTCACCCACGTGCCCTCGTCGCGGTTCTCGCCGCACGCCCGCATCACGGTTTCGAAGCAGGTGTCGAAGGTGATGCGGAACTTGCCGCTGCGGAGTGTCCGCGCGAGCCGCTTCGAGACGTGCAACCCGCCGTAACCGGGGGTGGCGTCCGGGCCGGCGCGCGCGGCGCTCAGTTCGATGATGCCGCGCGGGTCCGGAGACCACCACAAGATCGGTTCGCCCTCGTTGTACCACGGGAACACGCCGTCGCTGTAGGCGCGCAACAGGGTGTGCGGTGCGAGCGTGCCGCCGATGCCCACGAACCCGTCCGGTTCCGCCTCCGCGGGCGGAATCCACGGCACCTCGGAGTTGTGCGACGCCCCGCTCACGCCCGGTTCCTCTCCACAAGATTAGGTCACTCGCGGAGCGAGCGACCCTTCGCGGTGCAAAACAGTTTCACGTGATTGCAGACCCCAATGGCCGCTCGCGGAGCGAGCGGCCTACTCTTGAAAACCTTACTTGTCCAACTTCGCGAGCAGTTCCTTCGCTTCGGTCGCGGCCTTCGCCAGCGGGAACCGCTTCACCACGAAGTTCAATACGGTTTTCGCTTGGTCGGTTTTGCCGCCCTCGATCAGGCGCTTGGCGAGCGCGAGCTTCTCGGCCGCGCCCTTCTCGTCTTCAGGGGTCGCCATCGGGACCGGCTTCGCGGTGCCGCGCTCGCCGGTCGTCGTCAGCCGTACCCAACCGTCGTGCTTGTCGCCGTCCTTCGACACCACGACGTACCCCAACCCGCCGCCGACCTTCGTGAACAAGTCGGCGAGTGCCTCGTCGATCGGCTTGGATTTGCAGACGAACGTTACCTTCTTGTCGAACGGAAAGTCGGGGCCATACGTCCACAGTACCACCGCGTCGGCCTTCATATCGGCCTGCGCCGCGAACTCTTTGAGCACGTCGCCGAGGCGCGCGTCCATGAACTCGGCGGCCACTTTCACCTTCAGCGCTTTGTCGCGCGTCTGCTCCGCGGCGGCGGTGAGTTTGGGCGGCTGAGCGCTCGCAAGCGGGGCGAGCACGACGAGTGCGATGGTGGCAAAATGAGCGCTCAAACGCATGACACGACTCGCGCGAGGAGGGTTCCCGAAGGCGACCGCGAGTTGCGGCCGGAACAGCTTACCCAGATTCGACTTCCGACGGCGGAAAAAGGCCGCAGAAGCGTGCTACCGCGCTGGTTCGCAGGAGCCGCTTCCACTAAGATAATACAGTTCCCCGCGGAACGATAGCCACCACGGACGTAACGGTTTTCCGCACCGCGGGCGCGCACCGCGAAGGAGTCGTCTTGGCCGATCCCGTTCCCCCGGCAGGCGCCCCCACCGAGCCGCCTGCGCCCGATGCGCCGATCAACCCGCTCGACATCCTCGACGAACTGCGCGACAGCTACCTGACCTACGCGCAGTCTGTCATCGTCTCGCGTGCGCTGCCGGACGTGCGCGACGGTCTGAAGCCCGTGCAGCGGCGCATTCTGGTCGCCATGAACGACCTGAACCTCGGCCCGACCGCGAGCACAAGCAAGTGCGCCGGGATCATCGGCGAGACGATGAAGCGGTACCACCCGCACGGCGACTCGTCCATCTACGACGCCCTCGTGCGGATGGCCCAAGACTGGAACCTGCGGTACAAGCTCGTTCACGGGCAGGGGAACTTCGGGTCCATCGCCGGCCTGCCCCCCGCGGCGCACCGCTATACCGAAGCGCGGCTCGCGTTTCCGGCCGGCGACATGCTCGAAGACATCGAGCGCGAGACGGTCGATTTCATCGACAACTACGACGGCAAGTACCGCGAACCGCTCGTGCTGCCGGGCAAGTTCCCGAACCTGCTGGTGAACGGCTCCGACGGCATCGCGGTCGGTATGGCGACACACATTCCCCCGCACAACCTGCGCGAAGTGTGCCGCGCGCTCGTGAAGCTCATCGACGAACCCGGTACGTCGCTGATGGAGCTGATTGAGATTATCCCCGGACCGGACTTCCCAACGGGCGGCATCATCATGGGCCGTCAGGGGATCATCAACGCCTACTCGCAAGGCGCGGGCCACCTCACACTGCGCGCCCGCGCCCGCGTGACCGAAGAGGGCAAAGGCAAGTCGCCGAGCATTCTGATTACGGAAGTGCCGTACCAAGTTTCGCGCGACCCGCTGGTGAAGGAACTCGCGGAACTGGTGAAGAACGACCGCATCCCGGACATCAGCGGCATCCGCGACGAATCCAGCGCGCGCTCCGGCGAACCGGTGCGCATCGTCGTGGAGATCAAGCGCGGCAAAGACCCGCACCTCGTGCTGAATCAGCTTTACCAGTACTCGAAACTCCAGAAAACCGTCAGCGTCATCATGTTGGCGCTCGTGGACGGGCGGCCCCGCGAACTGACCCTGAAAGAAATGCTCCAGAAGTTCTTGGAGCACCGCGTCGTCGTGATTCGGCGGCGCACGGAGTACCTGCTGCGCGAAGCCAAGCGCCGCGGGCACGTCCTCGAAGGGCAACTCATCGCCATCGCGGACATCGAGAACGTCATCAAGATTTGCCGCACCTCGCCCAACCGCACGGAAGCGAAAGTGCGCCTGCAAGGGCTGGCGGTGCCGGCGAGCCTGATGGAGCGCGCCATCGGCGCGGCGGCCTTCGGCGCACTTCAGAAGGAACTCGGGGCGCTGGCCGAATACCGCATGACGGAGCTACAAGCCGAAGCCGTGGTGCGCCTGCAACTCGGCCAACTCGCGGCGCTCGAAAGCGACGAAATCCTGAAAGAATACACGACCCTCCGCGAGCAGATTCGCGGGTACGAAACG
This sequence comes from Gemmata sp., assembly GCA_022843445.1. Taxonomy (GTDB): domain Bacteria; phylum Planctomycetota; class Planctomycetia; order Gemmatales; family Gemmataceae; genus Gemmata. The sequence continues at coordinate 3,034 of JALHNS010000212.1, read as the reverse complement.
CTGCTTTCGGACGACGCGAACGTGCGCGCGGTCATACGCGAAGACCTTGAACGCATGGCAGCGAAGTACGGCGACGACCGGCGCACGGAGATTTCCGACGACGGCGGCGACGTGGACATGGAAGACCTAATCGAGGACGAACCGAACGTCGTCACGATCACGCACGAGGGCTTCATCAAGCGCATGCCGCTTACGGAGTACCGCGTGCAGGGCCGCGGCGGGAAAGGCGTGCAGGGCGGGCTGCGCGACAACGACTTCGTCGAACACTTCTTCGTCGCGAGCACGAAATCGTACCTGCTGTGCTTCGCCAACACCGGCCGGATGTACTGGCTGAAGGTGTACAAGATTCCGCAAGCGAGCCGCACCAGCCCCGGGCGCGCGATCGCGAACGTGCTGTCGCTCGCGGAGAACGAGAAGATCACGAGCATCGTGCCGGTGCGCGAGTTCGCCGACGATCAGTACCTGCTGATGGCGACGCGCCAAGGCACGGTGAAGAAGACCGACTTAATGGCGTACAGCAACGTGCGCGCCGGGGGCATCATCGGCATCACGCTCGACGACGGCGACGACCTGATTGGCGTCGCGCTCACGAAACCCGGCGACGAGATCGTACTGAGTACGCGCAAGGGCATGGCGATTCGCTTCCGCGAAACCGACGCGCGGTCGATGGGCCGCACGGCCCGCGGCGTGAAGGGCATCAAACTCGGCCCCGACGACGTGATCGTCGGCATGGTAGTCGCGGATCCCGAAGGGCAGTTGCTCACGATCTGCGAAAACGGTCTCGGCAAGCGCACGCCGTTCGGCGCGAACACACCGCTTCCCGAAGGCGAACCCGAGGGCGCACCGGACGACGCACCCGAACCCGACGCGCCGGAACCGGAACCCGAGGGCGAGGGCGACGAGAGCGACCCCAGCGGCATGCGCTACCGCCTCCAGCGTCGCGGCGGGAAGGGCCTGAAGGACGTGAAGGTGACGACGAAGAACGGTCCGGTGGTGGGCGTCGCGAGCGTGCGCCCCGGCGACGAAATCATGCTCATCACGCAAAGCGGCATGGTCACGCGCTCGAAGGTGGACGACATCCGCCTCGTGGGGCGCAACACGCAGGGCGTGAAGGTGATGAACCTGAACGACGGCGACAAACTCGTAACCGTGGCGAAGGTCGCCACGGAAACCGTCGCCGGGGAATAGAAGAGAGTTGATCCGCAGATTTCGCAGACGGACGCAGATTCGAAATCAGAGAAACAGAGAGTTGTTGACAGGATGAACGGGATAGACAGGATGTGAAGACATTGATTTCATCCGGTATATCCTGTTCATCCTGTCAACAACTCTTCTCTGCTCATCCGGCTTTTTAATCTGCGTCCGTCTGCGAAATCTGCGGATCAAACTCTTCCGTCTTCCGGTCTGCGGATCAACTGCTCTCTCGGAGCCTCTCATGCGCGTGCTGATTACCGGCGGGTACGGGTTCATTGGCGCTTGGATCATCCGCAACCTGCTCGCGCGCGGCGCGCAAGTGTGGGTGCTCGACCTGCGCGAAGACGCCCGCCGGCTGCGGCTCATCCTGCCCGAAAGCGAAGTGGCGAAGGTCGCGTTCGTGCAAGGCGACGTGTGCGACCTGAACGCGCTGAACGCCGCAATCAAACAGTACCAGATTTCGCACGTCATCCACCTCGCCGGGCTTCAGGTGCCCACCTGCCGGGCCGACCCGCTGTTGGGCGCGAAGGTGAACGTGCTCGGCACGCTCGCGGTGTTCGAGGCCGTGAAGGCCGCCGGCGCGCGAGTGAAGCGGCTCGTTTACGCCAGTTCCGCGGCCGTCTTCGGCGGCCCGGACAAGTACGCGCCCGGCGCGCAGCCCGACGATTCTCCTTTGATTCCCAGCACGCACTACGGCGTGTTCAAGTGCTGCAACGAGGGCAACGCCCGCATCTACTTTCAAGACTTCGGACTGTCGAGCGTGGGCCTGCGCCCGTGGACCGTGTACGGCGTCGGTCGCGACCTCGGCATGACCAGCGAGCCGACGAAGGCGATCAAGGCCGCCATGCTCGGCCGGCCGTACCACATCAACTTCGGCGGGTGGACCGACTTTCAATACGTGGACGACGTGGCGCAGACGTTCGTGAACAGCCTCGAACGGCCCTACACCGGTGCGAAGAGCTACAACCTCCGCGGCGCGGTCGTTCAGATGAGCGACTTCCACGCGGCGCTGTGCCAAGTTCTTCCCGAAGCCGCGAAGTTGATCACGTTCGGCACCACGCAAATCGCCATCGCCTACGACCTCTCCGACGACGGGTTGCAGCGCGACTTGGGGCCGATGCCGAAGATGAGCCTCGTGGACGGCATCCGCGAAACGATCGCCATCTTCCGCAAGCTGCACACCGAGAACTGCCTCGACACGTCCGACCTCGAAGCGCCGAAAACCGCCCCGGTTGTCACTACAGACGAACCGTGAGTTCCTCACCGTCGAACCGCCGGCGCGAGCCGGCGGGTGAACTCGACCAAACCCGCCGGCTCACGCCGGCGGTTCAACGGCCGTCCCTCCCAACCTGCCGGTTTGTAACTCCGACGCGCGCGGAATGTAGAGTTTCTCTCAAGTTCCAAATTTACACGCAGTTGCGGACGAAGTGACGCGCGGCGCGCCGCGCACGGGCCGCGCGCGAAGTGCTAGAAATCCCAGTGCGTGGCACGATTTCACCCGGTTCGGCGCGGTTTTCGCGCGAGTGGCACGGCGCGTGCTTTTCCATCTCTCAACGAAGCCAAAATTACCCTCGCAAGGATGCGACGATGACCGCTCTTACCGATACCGCCCGCGTCACGAAGACCGCCCAAGCCGCCGGCACCGCCGCGGCCGAAGCCCTGCTCCGCGACGTGGCCTACGTGCTCAAACTCACGCGCCGCGTGAAGGAGGAAATGACCGCCGAACGTGCCCCCGCCCAGCACCTCGCGGTGCGCACCGCGGAAGGCGCGCTCGTCGCCTGACCGACCCCCAACCCCGAAACGGGCGACCGGGGGGGGGGGTTTGCCACGGGGGGTGGTG
>JALHNS010000211.1 GCA_022843445.1 Gemmata sp. | reverse complement strand
GTTGCCTGCGCCGCGGCGCGGCGCCAGATCCCAGCCGGGGGGGCGGCGCCCGCCGCCGACGGCGCCCCGCGCAAACCCCGGGAACACTTTCGTGCCTGTACTTGGGGTTTGCTCGCTGCGCTCGCTGCACCCGGGCTAATATCTGCCGCCGCTCCGCGGATAAATCCGAAACGCTTTCTGCCTTCTGCCCTCTGCCTTCTGCCCTCGGCCTTCTGTCCTCTGTCCTCTGTCCTCTGTCCTCTGTCCTCTGTCTCTCACCCGTACTTCCGGTGGCAGTCGGCGCTGGTCATCTTCGGGGCCTTCACCAGACCGCCGGCCAACTTCTCGCCGACCGGGTCGAGGTACAACCGGCCGCTGCTCTCTTTGATCGTCTTGTCGTAGCCAATCACGTGAACGTTGAAGATGTACGCGGAGTCGCTCTCGGCCTTGAACCAGTGGATGTTGTCCTTGTGGTCGGAGATGGTCGAGAGTTCGCCGGGGCCGAAGGTGCGGTCGATGGTGGGCTTGATGACGTAGTGGTCCTTCAGCGTCTCCACGCGGTCGTAGTGTTTGCCGCTCCACTTGCCCTTCAGGATGATAAACCCGGTACACATGTTCGCGTGGCCGTGCGGCACAATGGACCGGCCCTTCGCGCAGCCGAACACCTGCTTCCCGAACCCGATGCTCGCGGGCAGGCCGTCCACCTTGCTCAGGTCGAACCCGATGCTCGACGCGCCGTTCTCCGGCAGCTTCCGCTTCTCGATCTCGTCCAGCTTCACGAGCGCGCACAGCGCCGGCAGATCGACGCGCTTGTAGAGGTCTTCCATCTTCGTTTGGAACTGGAGGTCGGTGAGCTTTTGGCCCTTGAGGTCGTTGCTCATGCTCACCAGTTCCGCGAGCCACTTCCCGATGGTGGGTTTGGCGTCGGCGGCGAACAGGTCGCGGCTCCAGAGCGTTTCGATGAGCGCGAACGTGACCGCGGACCCGATGAGCTTGGCGTGAAACTCGCGACGCGATTGCATGGCAGCGCACTCCGGGGAAGGAATGCGCTGAGCGTACCGCGGCGCGAGAGGCGCGGGAAGGAAAAAGCCGCTACGGCACGCGCTTCTCGGTCACGCGAGCGCCTTGCGCTTTCAGTTCGCGGGCGCGGTCGGTGTTGAGCTGGATGTAGCCGCTCCACTTCGCGGGCACGTCGGCGTCGAGGAAGAGCGCGCTCACCGGGCACTCCGGGACGCACGCCCCGCAGTCGATGCAGTCGTCGGAGTCGATGTACAGTTGCTTGTCGTCGCCGTAGAAGCACTCCACCGGGCAGACCACCACGCAATCGGTGTACTTGCAGCCCACACACGGTTCGGTCACAACGTGCGCCATCTGAGGTTCCTCGCGGTTGAAGGGACGTAACCGCGAGAACTAAAAGCAGACGCCGTGCCGCGTGCGAAGTGCCGGGATTCGTAGCGAACCGCGCGCGCGAGCGCGACGCGCGTTCGTGAAGTGACGAAATGCGGTCACATCCAATCGGCGTCGCGCCGGATGCCGTGCTTGCGCATCTTCCCGTAGAGCGTAGTGGGCTTCAGGCCGAGCCGGTGCGCAGCGCCGCCGGGGCCGTACACGCGCCCGCCCGCGGCGCGCAGCGCGCCCAAGATGCGCGCCTTCTCCTGCTCCGCCCACGTTCGCGCCGTTTCCACCGGGGCCGCGCTCACCAGCCACGCAGGGGCCACTTCCACCACATCGCCATCGGACGCGATCACGGCGCGCTCGATCACGTTTTGCAGTTCGCGCACGTTGCCGGGCCAGTCGTACGCGGCTAGCGCGCGAAGTGCGCCCGGTGCGAACGGTCGCGGCGGCTTCGCGTGCAACTCGGCGAAGTGTTCGAGGAAGTGCGACGCGAGCGCGGGAATGTCGCCGCGGCGCTCGCGCAGCGGCGGAAGTGCGATCGGAAACACGTTCAGTCGGTAGAAGAGATCGGCGCGGAACGAACCGGCCCGCACGCCTTCCGCGAGGTCGCGGTTGGTCGCCGTGATAAGGCGCACCTCTACGGGAATCGGTTCGCAACCGCCGACGCGCTCGATGACGCGCTCTTGAAGCGCGCGGAGCAACAGAACTTGCACGTCCGGTGCGAGTTCGCCGATTTCGTCGAGGAACAGCGTCCCGCCGCGGGCTTGCTCGAATCTTCCGGTGCGCCTTTTCACGGCACCGGTGAACGCGCCGACTTCATGCCCGAACAGCTCGCTCGCCGCGAGCGCCGGCGACAGCACCGCGGCGTTCACCGCGACGAACGGCCCCGCCGTTCGCTTGCTGTGCGAGTGAATCGCGCGCGCGACGAGTTCCTTCCCGGTCCCGGTTTCGCCGGCGATGAGCACGGTCGCGGAGGTGGGCGCGACTTGCTCAATCGCGCGCCGAACGGAGGAGAGCGAACCGAGTAGCGCTGTCACATCGGCCCCAAGTGCGCGAACCGCGGCACCGGTTCGCCGTTCACGGTCACGGTTTCCACGAACATCCTCAAAGGTCGGACCCAAAGCGATTGGTCGCCATACAGCGGGCGGTACACCACGAGGCGCTCGTCGGTTTCGCTGTGCCGCGCGACGCCGAGCACCTCGTACTCGTTCCCCTTGTAGTGACGATACCGCCCCGGCACGGGTTCGTTACTCGGCATGTGCGGCGCGCCTCATTGGAGTGCGATGTCGAACACGGCCGCGCCCGCGGCGAGGTCGAAGCGCAGCGCGGACGAGTTCGTGAGCGTGTACCTCTCCGGCACGCCCTTCCCGGTCACGATCACCACGTACTTCCCGACCGGCAGCGCGTCTGCGAACAGGTACTTGCCGTCCTTCACCGCGGCCGTGAACGTGCGCGGCACCGGTGCGCCGAGCGTGACCACCGTGACTTCGCCTTCCGCGAGCGGTTGCCCCTTGAGCGTCACGAGGCCACTCAGCCCGCCCGGTTGCTTCTTCTCTTCCGGCTTCTTCGGCGGATCGACCGGCTTCTTGTCTCCCGGTTTCTTCTCCGGCGGCTTCTTGTCATCCGGCTTTTTCGGCGGTTCGGTGAAGCCGGTCTTCAGTTCCTTGCGCACGGCCTCGATGGTTTCGTGCAGCAGGAACGCTTTGCGCGCGAAGTTCGGCTTGCCCTCGGCGTCGGGCACTTTGTCGGCGGCGGCGAAGCCGGTGTCGATCAGCTTCTGCGCCGCCGGTCGGTGCGCGAGCAGCGGGCGCACCGCGGCGAGCGCGCCTTCGTACAGGCGGAACGCGCCGGCGAAGTCGTTCGCGTCGTTGTAAATCGTCGCGCCCTTGTCGTGCACGTCGCGGAGCGCGTCGCTCACGAGTTTGTCGAAGGCGCGAACATCGGGCAGTTTCGGCTCTTGGGCCGTAGCGGTGGCGGTCAGGACCAGCGCCAGCGCGAGAGAGGTGTAGAGGCGGGAGGGCATCGGCGGGTTCCCTTCGTGGGCGGGCGTGCGCACCATGATGACGCGGCGCGGTCGGGGTTGCAACGCAACTCCGCGCGCGTTTACCATGCGGCCGGTCCAATGCCCCGCACGGAAGCGGAACTCCCAAGTGGCCGACAAGCTCACGCAACTCGTTACCGACGCCCTCTCCCGCGCCGCGAGCGAACCGGGCGGACTGCCGCTGTACGCCGGCAAATCCGACCCCGGGCTGTTCCCGAACACCGCGGCCGCGAAGCCCGCGGCGCACAAGTGCCTCGCCGACGAGTTGCTGCGCGCCGTAGGCACCGAACCGAAGGTGCGGTACGCGCTCAGCGAAAAGGGCTGGGACTTCCTGCTCGCGTCGGTGAATCCCAAGCAGGTGTTGGAAGACTTCGTGCGCGTGCTCGAAGCCCGCGAGGGGGAAGTAGACGAACTGCTCAGCACCGCCCGCCGCATGGCCGACAGCCTGCACGGGCTGAAAGCCGCGGTGAGCCGCGTGCTGCCAGTGATCCAGCAACCTACCCCCCCCGGCCCCCCCTCCCTAAAGGGAAGTGGGGAGAATCGTCTCGCTACGCTCGTCGAAACGGCCTCTTCTTCGCAAGCGTCACGAAGTAACGCGCCCTCCCCCCTTCCCTCCTCCCCCCTTCCCTTTAGGGAGGGGGGGCCGGGGGGGGTAGGTGAAACCGCCTCGCTCCCCGCGGCGATCCGCGAGTACCTCGCCGCGCGCCGCGGCCCCACCGACTGCACACTGCCGGAACTGTTCCGCGCGCTCCCGAACACCGAACCGCTCACCCTCGGGGCGTTCCACGACTGCCTGCGCGAAATGCACGCCGACGGCGCGCTCGCGCTGCACCACTGGACCGGCCCGCTGTACGCGATGCCCGACCCGCAGTTCGCCCTGATGATCGGCCACGGCGTGGCCTACTACGCCTCGTTGAAAAGTGGGCAGTGAGCAGCGGAGAGTGAGCAGTGGCGCTTGGCCCGCTGCCCACGTTCCGCTGTGAACCAGAGGACAAGCCATGACTTCCACCACGACCACCGCGCCGACGACCGCCGCACCGGTACTCACCGCGCCAATGCGGGACGCGCTCAAGCGCGCCGGGAACCCGTTCCGCAACTACTTCGCCCGCAACCCGGACGACGAAGTGTGCGCGCGGTTCCACGTCCCGGAGCTGTTCGCGCCCGAGCGCGACCTACTGCACGCCATCATCGACCTGTACCGCTACGACCCCGGCACGCACTCCGAAATCGTTCCCATTCTGGGGAACAAGGGAGCCGGGAAGACGCACCTGTTGCACTCAATCAAACATGGTTTGGGCGGGCAGTGGCAGTTGCTCGTCACGCCCGGCGTGTACCAGCGCGACACGGACTTCCTCGAATACCTGCTGTTCCAAATCATCGACACGCTCCTCGGCGGCGGGAAACAGAAGGGCACGCGGCCGCTCGAGTACATCGGCGACCAACTCGTGCGCCGCACGCTCGGCGTCGCGCTGCGCGAGTTGAGCGACGACGAGCGCGTGGAACTGTTCCCGCCGCCGGGCCTCGGCCGGTGGGCGCGGCGGCTCGGCCTCGGCACGCAACAGGCCCGCGAGCGCGCCGAGTGGCTCGCCGAGAACCTCAGCGGCTACTCGAACTTCGCCCGCGTGCCGCTGCCGATGGGCCAAGCGCTCGCCGATAGCGGCCTCGCGCCGCAGAAGGCGCTCGATCTCGTGTGCGCACATGTGGCGAAGACCGAACCGCACAACGCCGCGGGCATGATGCGCCGGCATGTGGTGCAAGGGTTCGCGAAGGCCGTGCTCTTGCGCGACGAATCGGACCTCGCGAACTTCCTCACCTACGGGTTCGCGGAACTCGAGTTCCACGTGCGCCCGTCGCGCCAAGACCTCGTGCTCGCGCTGTTCAAAGTGCTCACCGACATCTTCCGCACGCTGAAAGCGCCGGTGGTGGTCGCATTCGACCAACTCGAAGACCTGCTGCTCGCGCGCCGCACCGACGACGCGCACCGCACGGCCGAAGCGTTCTTCGCGGGCATCGTGCAGGCGATGCACCAGATCGACGGGCTGTGCTTCCTCGTGTTCGCCGAGCGCGGGCTGTGGAACCGGTTCGTCCCCTCGCTGGACGGCTACATCCAAGACCGGCTGAACAACCCGGTTCACGTCCCGAAGCACGGCACCGTGAAGGCGCTGCGCCTCGAAGCGCCGCCCGCGGACCTCGCGCGCCGCGTCGTCGAAGCGCGGTTGCGTTCGGTCCTCGGCGAACTGCCGCGAAGCGCGACCGCGGTGCCGGACATCTTCCCGTTCGACGACGAACAGGTGTTGCGCATCGCGCGCACCGAACCGACGCTGCGCGACATGCTCCAACAGTTCCGCCACCTGTTCGACCACATCGTGTACGAACCGGACGACGCGGCGCAGGAGGCCAGCGCGAACCGCGTCGCGGCGTCGATGGCGGACATTGAGGTGCCGCCCCGCGACGAACCCGCGCCCGGCATCGACGACATCATTTCCGAACCGGCCGCGAGCCGCGTGTCGGACCTGATGCCCGAAGCGGAAGCGCCAGCCGACGACATCGCCTTCAAGCAGGTGGATGTGGTGCAAGCGCCCGCGGACGAAGTGCCGATGGCGCTCACGCCGGAACCCGAACCGCTGCCCGCCGAGATGCCGGACGAGGCGAGCGCGCCGATCGCGGTCGCACCGCCGGCGCCACAAGAGTCGGCGCCGCTCGCGGACCTCGTGCCGGCGTTCGACGCGCGGCCCGCGCCGCCGTCGCTTCTGGAACTGTGGGAGCAGGAGCAGCGCGCCGCGCGCCGCAAGCTCGAACCCGAAGGCGCGCTCACCGGTGCGACCCGCGAGCTACAAGCCGGCCTCGGCGCGTTCCTCGCGACGTGCCTCGATCACGGCGTGAAGGTCGGCCCGTGGCGGCTCCAGCACGTCGTGAACGAGTGGAGCTACGGCGAGCACCCGACCTACGGCGCGGTGACGCTCGCGCACTGGGCGTGCAAGGACGGCCAGCCGTGGAAGGTCGGCATCGGGCTGTTCCTCGCTCGCGGCGCGGGCAAGCCGAAGGACTTGGAAGTAAAGCTCTCCGTGATGGACGTGCAACCGGCGATGGTGGACTACCTGATCCTGCTGCGCCCGGAAGACGACATCGCGATGACCGGCAAGAGCAAGACGCTGCTGCAAGACGCGGAGCGCCGCGGGCGGCACGCGCGCCTCGAACCGGTGGAGCTGGACGCCTTCGCGCAGCTCTACGCTTTCCCCCGGTGGCTCGCCGCCGTGAGCGAAGGCCTGCCGACGGGCGCGCCGCTCCCGAACCTCGCGGACGTGATTCAGGACAAGTGCGAGAAGCTGCTCGAACAGGTGTGCATGCCGATCCAGCAGTGAGGACTTCGGTTCGACTTGTGCGCGCTCACTTCCCGGCTTCGTGCAGAGTGAGCAGCACGGAGCCGACCACGGGTTTGCCGTCCGCGGCCTTCACGTTGAAGCCCACCTGCATCTGCATCACCGGTTTCAGTTCCGCGAAGGTCAGTTCGAGCGTGCGCTTGTCTTCGAGCAGCTTCGCCGAGCGCACCGGCACTTCGTCCATGCCCTCCGCTTTCGGGTCCGCCACCTTCCACCGCTTCGAGCCGTAGTCGCCGCTCCAGCGGTAGTTCCACCACGCGGCCTTGTAGTTCGCCGCTGCCTTCGCCGCGCCCGCGTCCATGTCGCGCGCGAACGTCAGCCGGATTGTGTTCCCTTTCGCCTCGAACGCGACCACCGCGTCGAGCGGCTTACCGGTGGGGCGCACGCGCTGCAAGCACCCGTCGGCCTTCGCCGCGGTCTGCCAGCCGTTCAGCCCACACGCATACAGGGTCTCGCCGAAGAACCGGCCGCGGCACACGCCCGACAGGAACTCGATGGGCAACCCCGCGACGCCGCCTTGCACGCGGCCGTCGCTCAGTTCTTGGCGCAGCAGCACGTAGGGCCGGCAGCGACCGTAAGAGAAGTGCAGCGGTTTGCCGCCCAGCGCGCCCCACGCCTTTTCGGGCACCCACACCTGCCCGCCGGCCGAGTTGTCCACCTCGCGCGGCAGCCAACACAGCGGCCCGTCGTAGGTCTTCGGGGGCGTGTCGCGGTGGTGCGCGCGCATGTCGCCGTAGAAGCCGCCCTTCGTGTACTGATCGACGCGCGTCGCGGGCATCCAGTTGCCCTCTTGGTCCGCGCCAGTAATCACGCCGCTCGGCGACATGCCCATGCCGATCGGGTGCCGGAACCCGGTGGCGAACACTTCCGCCTTTTTGCCGTCTTTCGAGACGCGCATGAGGCACCCGCCGTGGGCGGTGTGCGTGTCGCCGGTTTTGAAGAAGTAGAAGTTGCCGTCCGGGTCGGTTTCGAGGCAGGTGTCGTAGCTGTGCTCGCCGCCGCCGCAGTGCCAATCGCCGTTCACGCACTCGTAGAAGTCGGCCTCGCCGTCGCCGTTCGCGTCGTGCAGGCGCGTGAGTTGCCCGCGTTCGAGCACCACCACTTTGTCGTCGATCACCTTCAGGCCGAGCGCATGGTAGAGACCGGTGGCGTGGCGCTGCCACGAGCACGTCCCGGCTTTCTCATCGACGGTCACGAGCCACACGTCGCCGTGACAGGTACACACCGCGACGCGCCCGTCCTTGAGGAAGTCCAACCCGGTGCAGAAGAACAGCGCACCGAACCGGTTCTTGTACGGGATCGTGAGCGTGTCCACCGCGAACGGGCCGTTGGGGTTCGCCTGTTCCAGTTTCGTGACGAGCGGTTCGCCCCAGCGCGCTTTGCCCGGCCCGGTTGCGAGTAACAACAGGTCAACACCTTCGGGCTTCCCGCCGTAGTCGCGACCGTCGAACTGGTCCTCTTCGCTCGGCGCGAACCGTTTGGGTTTGCCGTTCGCATCGTCCGCGGCCCACAGAATCGCCTTCTTTCCGGGCCAAACGTGTACCGTGCGCCCCACCGCGGGACCGTTTTTCGACCGCTCGGCTAAGTTGATCGTTTCTTCAACCCGGCGGTCGCCCACCGTGTAGCGGAACACGACGCGCCCGTCTTGGAGGAAGTGCCCGCGATACTTCACCTCCGGGTCCGGGGGTGCCGTGAACGGCGGCTTGCCGGCCGCCGGCGCGCCCTCGACGCTCCACGCGGTTCGCGGCGCGGTGGAAAAGAGCACCGTGCCCTTCGGGGTGGGCGTGTTCAGCAACCCGAACCGCCGGTCGCTGTGGTTCAGGTGCCCGCCGGTCCAGATCGCGACGAGTTGCATCGTGGAGCGGTCGTAGGCGGCGCACGCGTCGCCCTTCTCATTAAGTTTTATCACAATCGCTTTGAACGCGACTTCGGTGCCCTTGCCAACCGGGTAGCGGAGGGTGCAGTTGAGCGCCGGCCCGGTGTTCATCTCGCGGAACCGCGGGTCGATCCAATCTTTGTCGGTCATTTTCTCCCACGGCTCGGCCTTCCCCTGCGCGGGCCGCGGGGTCCAATCGGCGAGTGCGGGGTCGATGCCAGCGGGGAGTTTCGCGGGCGGCTGATCGAACGGCGCGGCGGCGAGCAACAGCGGCAGCAGAAGGGTCATGGCGACACCGAAGTGCGTGAAAACGGGGCCGCCGTGAAGGTAGCGAAGCGCCGCGCCACCGAGCGAGAAAATTCGTGAGAAATCGAGTAAAAAGGCGTTGACTCCAGTGTATCATGTGATGATACTGCGAAAGAGAGTCGGGGGGCCACATTTCTCACGCCCTCTTCACTCTCACGTTCTTCATCTGTCGTGTCGTTCACGGTCTCTGTTACTCTCTCAACTGGAGGACCAATGCGTCCCTCTCTCGCTCGCTCGAAGCGCGGCTTCACGCTCATCGAGTTGCTCGTGGTGATCGCGATCATCGCGATCCTCATCGGTCTGCTGCTCCCCGCGGTCCAAAAGGTGCGCGAAGCGGCGGCCCGGATGAGCAGCCAGAACAACCTGAAGCAGATCGGCATCGCGGCGCACAGCTACCACGACACCATCGGACGCATCGCGTCGAACGGGGTGAACACCGCGAACCGGCCCGACTGGTGCTGGGCCTACCAGTACCTGCCGTTCATCGAACAAGACAACATGAAGCGGCTCGGCGACGCGGGCACGCCGCCGGGCGGGGTGCCGGTGAAGACGTACCTGATCCCGGCTCGCGGCCGCGGTGGGTTCTCGACCGCCGGCGCGAACTCGCCCGGTTTCAACGGCCCGTTCACCGACTACAAGATCAACTGGACCGGGTTCTTCAACGTCTCGAACAACAACCCGAACCGCCCCACGATGGCCCAAGTGACCAGCGGCAAGGGGACGAGCAACGTGTTGTACGTGGGTGAAGGGTTCCTCGACAGGCGCGAATACAACCGCAACCACAGTAGCAACTGGGAAGAAGTGATTTACTCCGGCGGCTACGGCGGCACCGGTCGCGGCAGCACGGTCCTCGTGCAAGACGACCAATCGGGCCAAGGCGACAAGTGGGGCTCGCCGCACAACGTGTGCCACTTCGTGTTCCTCGACGGCAGCGTCCGCGGGGTGAACTACCGTTTCAGCGGCAGCGCGAACTTCGACTCGGCCCTCCGGCCGCTCGATACCCGCGTGTTGAACCTCGATTAACCGGTGCGCCGCACCCGGTTCCGCGAGTGCCCTCTCTGTCCGAGAGGGCACTTTCGTTCCTAGAACTTGTGATAGCTCCCCCCTCCACGTGCTGGTGCCATCATGCTCTCTCGTCTCGCGTCGTGCGGTTTGTGCGCCGTTGCCCTGTTCGCCCTTGCCGGGTGCGGCGGGCCGAAGGTGGTCGAAGTGTCCGGCAAACTGGTGCTCCTGCCCAACACCAAGTTGACCGATACCGACAGCGTGAACCTCGTCTTCTCGGCGCAAGAAAGTGGCGGCGCGGGCGCGCAGGTCACGCTGAACAAGGACCTCACGTTCACCGCCAAGGCGCAACCCGGCAAGTACAAGATCGCGGTTACGGTCAGCGCCTACCCCGGCGAAAAGGACAGCGAAAAGCGAATCGCCGCGTTCCAAAAGGCTTACGAAGTGTTCGCGCTCGAGAACACGAAACTCACCTACGAGGTGACCTCGGACGCGATGCAGAACATCACGATCGACCTCGCGCAAGGGCGCGCGGCGAAGAACTGACCACCGGTTCGCACTTCCCGGAGCGCGCTCATGCACCCTTCGCGCGGCGCGCGGCGGGCCGCAGTCGGTTTCGCGCCGCTGCTCGCGCTCGCCCTCGGCGCGTGCAAGCGCGACCCGGCCCCGCCGCCCCCGCACCCGGACCCGCCCGCGGGGCCGGCGTGGTTCGAAGACGCCACCGACGCCCTCGGCGCGCGCTTCACCCACGATTCCGGCCCCACCGACAGCTACCCTATGCCGCAATCCATGGGGTCGGGCGTCGCGGCGTTCGACGCCGACGGCGACGGCCGCGCCGATCTGTACTTCCTCACCTTCGGCGGACCCGATTCGCCCAACACGAACAAGCTGTTCCTTCAGCGCGAACCGGGCAAGTTCGCCGACGCTTCGGCCGGATCCGCTACCGACCTGCGCGGCAGGTTTCACGGCGTCGCGGTGGGCGACGCGAACAACGACGGCAAGCCGGACCTGCTGCTCACCGGCCCGGCCACACTCAAGTTGCTGCTGAACCGCGGCGGCGGGCGGTTCGCCGACGCGACCGCCGAGTCCGGCCTCGCGAACCTGTCGTGGGGGATGTCGGCCGCGTTCTTCGATTACGACCTCGACGGTCGGCTCGACCTGTTCGTGGTCAACTACTTGGACTACGACCCGAAGGTGGAGTGCCGCGCCCCGGACGGGAAGCTCGACTTCTGTGGGCCGAACTCGTTTCCCGGTACCGCGAGCAAGCTGTTCCGCAACGTCACCGCGGCCCCCGGCGGCGCGCCCAAGTTCGAAGACGTGAGCCTCGCGTCCGGGATCGGCAAGGTGACCGGGCCGGGGTTGGGGGTCACGATCCTCGACGCCGACGGCGACGGCCGCCCGGACGTGTTCGTCGCCAACGACGGCAAGCCGAACCACCTGTGGATGAACCAAAAGGACGGCACCTTCGCGGAAGAGGCCGTGTCGCGCGGGGTCGCGTTCACCGGGATGGGCAAGGCGTTCGCCAACATGGGCATCGCGGTCGGCGACGCGGACAACGACGGCCTGCTCGACCTGTTCGTCACGCACCTCGGCACCGAAACGAACACGCTGTGGCGGCAGGGGCCGCGCGGGCAGTTCCGCGACCGCACGCTCGAATCGGGGCTGGGCGCGCCGAAGTGGCGCGGCACCGGGTTCGGCACGCTCATGGCCGACTTCGACCGCGACGGCAACCAAGACATCGCGGTGGCGAACGGCAAGGTGGCGCGCGGCGGGCCGGCGAGCGGAACGGACCTCGGCTTCTGGGAAACCTACGCGGAGAAGAACCAACTGTTCGCGGGCGACGGCACCGGCAAGTTCGCCGACGTCTCCCCCGACAGCCCGGCGCTGTGCGGGTACTGGAACGTGGGCCGCGGCCTCGCCCGCGCGGACGTCGACGGCGACGGCGCGCCGGACCTGATCGTTGCGCCCATCGGCGCGCCGGCGCGGGTGCTGCGGAACGTCGCGCCGAACCGCGGGCACTGGCTCGCGGTGCGCGCGCGCGACGCCAACCTGAACCGCGACGCGCTCGGCGCGGAGGTGCGCGTGCG
>JALHNS010000210.1 GCA_022843445.1 Gemmata sp. | reverse complement strand
CGCGCGGGCGGTTCGCGCGCTCGCGCCCACCGCGACCGCGCGCGTGCGCTTGAACCCCGCCAGCGCCCACTGGCTCGCGGCCCGCGACTGGTCTTGCGCCGCGAGCGAGCGCCAGTATTGCGCGAGGTCCATCTGGCCGGAGGAAAGACCCGCCAGCGCGGTGCCCGCGCCGGTGAGCGCGACCGCCAGCGCGGTGCCGACGCGCGCCAGCCGCGACCGCGGTTTCGTCTGTTCCGGGTCGGCCACGGCGTGCCCTCTCCTGTGGTTACGAGCCGGAAGCGTGAGCGACGGTCTTCCCCGGTGTAAGAGCGTCGCTCACGCTTCCGGCCCGTCAAAGCGCCCTTACATCCCCAGCAGCGGCGGCAAGATCGCGTAGCCGCCGACGCCCACCGATACCAACCCGACGATGCCCGCGAACAGCCACAGCGCGCTCTTCTGCTTGCGCGCCAGCGCCAGCGACGACGCGACCGCCCCCACTTGGGCGACCAGCATCGCGTACGAGAGGAACGTGCTCTTGCGGCGGAACTTGTCGCTGACCGCGCCGCTCACTTTCGTGCGCACTTCGTACAGGAACCCGATTCCCTGATTGAGCCGCGATTCGGCCCGGTAGCGGCGCTCTTCGAGGTCGAAGCCGATGGCTTGCGCGGCGGTGGCGGCGTCCTTCTTCTGCGCGCCGCTCGGCACGCTCGCGGCCTGGTGCGCCACGAGCGCGGTCGCGGCCTTCACCACCGGGTCCCACTCCCGGTCGGTGTGCTCCACGAACTTCTCGGCGTCGTCGATGGCGGCGTTGATGCGCGCGAGCGGCACCAGCGCGGCCTTCGCCTGCTGATCCTTTTCCGGCTCGCGCTTCTCGATGGCGTCGCGCAACTCTTTGATGTGCGGGTCGTCGATGGTCGGCAGGTTCACCCGCGGCGGGCCTCCCTTATCGCCCTTCTCGGTGAGCCACGCGAGCGCCTTGCGGGTCTCGTCTTTCGCGTCTTGCGGCACGATAAACTCGACCGCAGCGTACCCGCTCTGCGCGCGGAGCTGCGCCGCGGTGGCCTGCATGATGAGCGCGCGGTCCCGCTTGAACCCGGCCAGCGACCACTGGTTCGTGGACCGCGATTGGTCCTGCGCGGCCTGCGATTTCCAGTACATGGCTTCTTGCAGCGCGCCGTTGGACATCGACGCGAAAATGGTAGCGAGCGCGGTCAGCGCGATGGGCAGCACGGCCCCGAGTTTGTCCCAGAAGCTGCGCGGCGGTGCGGGCTGTTCCGACTCGGCGGGCGCGGGCGGCGCGGACGACATGGCGGTTCCTCCGGTGGCAGCGCGCGTAGTGTAGCGGCCCGCGCCGCGCGCGGGCAGAGCGCGGCGCGCGTCTTCACCGCGGTTTCTTCTTTCCTTTCGCTTTCGGTGCCGCGGGCTTTTCGGCTTTCGGCGTCAGCTTGCGCAGCGCGACGCCGGCGCGCTCCTTCACCTTCGCGTCCGCGTCTTCTGTGGCGGCTCCGAGTGCGGCCAACACGGACGGCGAACTCGTGCCGAGTTTGTTCAGCGTTTCGACGGCCGCGCGGCGCACTTTCGCCGCGCGGTCTTCGACCGCGGCCGCGAGCGCGTTCAGGGTGTCGTCGGTGGGAGCGCCTTGGCGGGCGAGCGCCTCCGCGGCCTTCACGCGCACCACCTCGTTCGCACTCGCGAGCGCGGCGCACAGCGCCGGGGCCGCGGCCGGCGCGCCCACGACGGAGAAGAAATCCAGCGCGGCAAGGCAGACCTCGGAACTCTCGTGCGCGACGAGCGGGATCGCGTCCGGCACCGCGGGTACGGCCTTCTCGCGCAGCGTCATCAGCCCGCGCAGCGCTTGGCACAGCGCGTTGGTGTGGTAGTGGCGCGCGTACCAGTTGTCGTTCGGCGTGCCGCCGGTGGGGACTTCTAATCGCAGCAACCCGCGGAGCGCTTCGAACGCGACGGCGTTGTCGGCCGCGAGGCTCGCGAACAGCCGGGCGAACGCGGGCCGGTGCGAAGCGTACCCCGGTCGCGCGGGCAGCGGCGCGAGGCGCTCCACGTACGGTACGAGCGGCGCGCCCATCGGTTGCAGCGCGTCGAGCGCGTGGTCGCGGAACTGTGAGGTCGGGGAGCTTTCGAGCAGTTCGACGAACAGCGGGATCGCCTCGGTCGCCTTCGGGCCGAGACCGCGCAGCGCGTGCAGCACGTTACCGCGCTTGTCGTCGTTCCGGATACGCCGGAACAGGCGCACGAGCGCCGGCACCAGTGGAAGTGCCGATTCCTCCCGCCACATGGCGGAGACGATCCTGTCGCGGAGCGGCGTTTCCGGGCCGTCGAGGATTTCGGTGAACCGCGCGAACGCGGGGCCACCGATCCGGAGAATCGTTCGGAGCGCCTCGCTCTGGCAGTTTTCGTCGTCGAGCAGCTCGAACAATTCCGGCAGCGCCGCTTCCGCCGCCGGGCCGAGTTGGCCCAGCGCGCGGAACGCGGTCCAGCGCTCTTCCCCGTTCAGCGCGGAACGCAGCACCTTCACCGCGCTCGCGGGCGGATCTGCGAGTCGCCCCAGCGCGGCCAACCCGTAGCCGACCGGGAGTTCCCATGTGTTTGCCGCCCGCGCGCGGCGCACGTAGGCCATCAGCGGTTCGGCGAACTCCCGCGGCAGCTCGGAGCAACTCGAGAGCGCGCTCGTGGCCCCGGATGCTACCATGTTCACTTCGTCCGAAACCAGCGGTAGCAGCGCCGCGGCCGCGGCCGGCGTCGGGCACACTTGGCCGACCGCGTCGGCCGCGCTCCGGCGCACCTCCGGCGACTTGTCCGCGAGCGCTCCGATGAGCGCCGGCGCGACCGCGGCGGCGCGCTTCTCGTAGCGCGAGAGAGCGTTGCACACGGCCTCGCGCACCGCGGCGGACCGGTCCTTGAGCCGCGCCGCGAGCGCCGCCAGCGCGCCCTCGGTAAACAGGTGGTCGCGACCGTAGTCGTTGAACTGGTTCACCGCCGCGAGCTGCACTTCGGCTTCGGAATCTTCGAACGCGGCGAGCAACGGGGGCACCGCGGCCGCGAGTTTGAGGCCGCCCAGCGCCCGAATCGCCGCGAGCACGACACTCGGGGCCCGGTCCTTCAGGCACCCCGCGAGGTGCGGAATCACTTCGGCCGTCCCCAACTCGCCCAGCGCCTGCGCGCTCGCCACGCGGTCGGCCGCTTGCGGGCTGTCGAACCGCTCCACGATCTGTTCCAGCACGCTCTCTCGCGCGCCCATCTTGCCGATCAGCGTGCTGGCGGCGCGGCGCACGGCCCAGTTGTCGGCGGTGAGTGCGCCCTTCAGTTTGTCGGCGTCCGCGGATGCGTCCGCACCGATGTCCTTGAGCGCTTTCGCGGCCTGCGAGCACACGTTGCTGTCTTCATCGGACATGCGCTCGATGAGTGCCGGCACCGCGGCCTTCGCGCGCGGCCCAATGGCGCGCAAGCAGTGGCACGCCTGCTGCCGCACGCGCGCCCACTCGTGCTTCAGCAGTTCCACGAGGCCCGGCACGATGGGTTCGCCGATCACGGCCGCGGCCCGGCGCACCTCGATCACCCGTTTGTCTTTGGCGAGGGATTCGAGCAGTTTGGGCACCGGGCTTTGGTAGTCCGGGCGCATCCACTCGTGCAAGCGGTAATTGCGGATCCACTGCCCGCGCGGGTCGTCGTTCTCGTCGAAGTAGTCCGCGAGGATGAGCGGGAGCGTGTGGTCGCTCGGGTTCGCGCGAATCGCCGCGATCAGAGCCGCTTCGTTGGACATTCGCGCGCCTCCGGGGGTACGGACAGCATACCGCGGCGCGCCGGGCGAACCTACCCCCCCGGCCCCCCTCCCTAAAGGGAAGGGGGAGACAGCGTCACTTCGTGACGCTGCGAAGACGAAGAGAATGGGCTACTTCGTCGCCGAGCGGAGCGAGGCGTCTCTCCCCTTCCCTTTAGGGAGGGGGTCGGGGGGTAGGTGCCGCGCCGCGCCCTCGCTAAAACGCCATCACCACTCTTCACCAAGAAAACGGAACGTGCATCGTGGCCGACGAAACGCAAGACCTCGCCGAAGTGCGCCGCGAGAAGCTGAACAAGATCGCCGCGCTTGGCCTCGACCCGTGGGGGCACCGGTTCGACAACGCCATGCCCATCGCGCACGTCCGCGAACTGCCCGCGGAGCCGTTCAGCGACGACAAGCCCGGTCCGAAGGTGCGCGCCGCCGGCCGCATCGTGCGCCAGCGCTCCGCCGGGAAGTTGCTGTTCCTCGAACTGTGGGACCAGACCGCCCGCGTACAGCTCATGCTGCGTGTGAACCGGCTCACGGAAACCGAATGGAAGGTCGCGCAACTGCTCGACCTCGGCGACCTGATCGGCGTGGACGGCGAATTCGGTGTGACCAAGACCGGCGAGCCGACCATTCAGGTCACGGGCCTGACGTTCCTCACCAAGAGCCTCGAACCGCACCCGAAGGACGTGTTCGGGATGGGCGACGAGGAGTACCGGTTGCGGCACCGCTACCTCGATCTCGTGTACACGCCGGACACGCTCCGCCGCGCGCACCAGCGCGTGAAGATCGTGCGCACGATTCGCAACCACCTCGACGCGCTCGGCTTCATGGAAGTCGAAACGCCCACGCTGCACGCCATCGCCGGCGGCGCGGCGGCGCGCCCGTTCGAGACGCACCACAACGCGCTCGACATCGACCTGTTCGTGCGCATCGCGCTCGAACTTCCCCTGAAGCGGTTGCTCGTCGGCGGTCTCGAAAAGGTGTACGAACTCGGCCGCGTGTTCCGCAACGAGGGCATCAGCCGGAAGCACAACCCGGAGTTCACCATGCTGGAGCTGTACCAAGCGTACGGCGATTATCACAGCATGATGGACCTGACCGAAGGGCTGATCGTGGCGTGCGTGGACGCGCTCGGCACCGGCCGCACGATCCCGTGGGGCGAAAAGACGGTGAACTTTGCGCCGCCGTTCCAGCGCGCGAGCTACGCGGAGCTGTTCAAGCAGCACGTGGGCTGCGACATGCACGACGAAGTCGCGGTGCGCGCCGCGGCCCGCGCCGAGGAGCTGCAACTCGAAGTGGAACCCGCGCCCGGCGCGCCGAAGGTCGCGGTCGCGCACGACGTGCTCGTGCAGGAACTGTTCGAAGATTTGGTGGAAGACAAGCTCGTCGGGCCGGTGTTCGTCTACGACTACCCGGCGAGCCTGTGCCCGCTCACCAAGCGGAAGCGGAGCAACCCGGCGGTCGCGGAGCGGTTCGAACTGTTCGTTCACGGCATGGAGTTGGCGAACGCCTACACCGAACTGAACGACCCGGACACACAGGAGCAAACCTTCTCGCAGCAACTCGCCGGCATGTCGGCCGACGATTCGATGGCGAAGATGGACCACGACTTCGTGCGCGCGCTGCGCCACGGGATGCCGCCCGCCGGCGGGTTGGGCATCGGCATCGACCGGCTCGTGATGCTGCTGACGAACACGCAGACCATCCGCGACGTGATCCTGTTCCCGCTGCTGCGCCCCGAATCGAGCGCCATCAAGCGCTTCCGGTACACCGCCGCGACGAAGCGACTGACGATCGAGTTCACGAGCGGCGGCGTGTACGACTACCTCGAAGTGCCAGAGTCGGTGTACGAGGGACTAAAGGCCGCGCCGTCGAAGGGCGAGTACGTGACGCAGAGCGTGAAGAAGGCCGGGTTCAAGTTCGAGAAGGCGGAGTGGTAGGGGAGAATCGCAGCGGGCGGTCGCCCGGCGCGACCGCTGACTTCGCGCTTTCTCTGCGAATCGAGACAGCCCTCGCACGGAACGGGAATTAGGTTGACGGCCCGCACGGGCCGCTTCCACGTGTTCCGAGGGTTCCCCATGTACCCGGTTCGCCTCGCGTTCGCGGCGCTCTTGTGCGCCGGTGCGGTCACGGTCGCTCGCGCTCAGCCCGGCTTCCCACGCGCGACCCCGACGCCCCTCGCGGTCGTCGTACTGAACGGCATCGACGACCCGGTCGTGGTCGCCGAACTGAAACTGAAGGACGATCAACTGAAAGCGCTCGTCGCCCGGCGGCAGGAAGTGTGGGACGACGGGTACAACCTCAACGCCGCTCAGTTCTCGGAGGGGGCGAAGGCCCGACACGAAGCGAGCGACGCGCTCTTCAAAAAGGTACTGACCGCCGAACAGTACAAGCGGGCCGTGCAACTGGGCGCGCAGAGCGTACTCGCGCAGCGCTCCTTCGACCCCCGCGAGGGCGGCCCGGGAACGGGGCCGCTCGCGCCCCGCGTGACGCAACTCGTCCTCGTGCGGTACCCGCAGATCGCGGACGCACTCAACTTGACCGAAGAGCAAAAGAAGGCACTGGCCGTCGGCTGGGGCGTGCCGTTCGGACCGAGCCAACTGACCGACGCGCAGCAGACCGCGCTGAAAGAGTTCCTCGGCCCGATCGCGAAGCGGTGGGGCGTCAAGACCGACCCGCGCATCGTGACGAACTTCACCGCGCCCGGGGGCTTCGCGCTGCTGGCCGCGAAAGACGTGCGGGCCGAACTGAAACTGACCGGAGCCGACGACCGGGCGCTCGCCGAACTGGCCCAACAGTGGGGCGCGGTATCGACCGGCCGGCGAACGAGGGAGATCAGCCCGAAAGAGCAGGCCGAGCGACACAAGGAACTGGTCGCGCGGTCGGAAGCGGCTCTGAAGGGGCTAACCGCCGACCAGCGGAAGCGACTGGAACAACTCGCGTTCCAGTTCGCTGCCGACCAGCCGCGCGGCGTCGGGTTCACGGGGTGGGAGTACGTTCCGTTCGCCCGCACGCACATCGAGGACCGGTACCAAGAACCGGCCGTCGCCACCGCGCTCGGGCTGACCGACGAGCAGCGCAAGGCGTTCACGGCCGCGCTCGCGGCGTTCGAGACCGAAGCCGCCGCGGTGCTGGTCGCGGCCACCGATTACGACGCGACCCAGAAGAAGTTAGACGCGCTGGTGACCGCGCGGCGCGACAAGACCGCGGCCCTGCTCACCCCCACCCAAGCGGCCAAGTGGAAGGAGATGGTCGGCGCGCCGTTCGGCGGGCTCGCTCAACCGGACCCGGCCCCGCCCGCGTCCGACGCGGTTCTGCTCCTCGCCGTCGGCCGTTCGGACCTGTTCGCCAACGGCCTCGACCTGACGAGCGAACAGAAGGAGAAACTGAGCGCGGCCCGCGCGGCCTACCAGAAAGGTCTCAGGGTCGGGCGCGAACCGGGCGGGTTCGGTAGCGAGTTCGATTCGCGCGGCGAGTCCGGTTGGGGGCGCGGCGGGTTCGCGCAATCGCCGGAACAGTACGCCGCTCAGAGCGCCGCGCAGGTCGCGTTCGACCGGGCCGTTGCCGACCTGCTCACCGCCGCACAGAAGACCCGGCTGAAGCAACTCGCCCTCCAGCAGCGAGCCGCCGACAGCCTGTTCGCGGCCCTCACCGAAACGACCGAATTGGCCGTTACCGATGAACAGGCCGACCGCCTGTTCGAGTTGAGCAACAGCGCGGTAAGTCTCCAGCAACTGCGCTCCCGCTTCCAAAGGCCCAACGGGGACGGCCCGCTGGCGGACGAGACGGGGCAGAAGATGCGCGACGCGGCCGACGAGCGCATGCTCAAGGTGCTGACCGACGCGCAGCGGGCCAAGTGGAAGGAACTGACCGGTGAACCGCTCAAGGGGTTGATGAAGAGCTTGGAGCCGCTGTACCGCTCGCGCGGCGGGTTCGGCCGGGGCGGGTTCGAGCCGCCCGGCGGGTTCTATCCGTAGCTGTCAGCGCTTGCTGACAACCGTCTGTAGCCGGCCTCGACTCGTGTGCCGTGTGGCCGCGCGTTCCGAAGCGCGATCGCGCGGTCACACGAAGAGGCCGGAGTTCTCTTCAAACCAGAACACCGGGGCGCAAACTCCGACTGCAGCGTGCCCCGATCATTCCGGTTCGGCATCAGAGCGCCGCGAGCGCGGCCAGCGCGGCGCACACCGCGAACGACGCGCAGAAGCACACGGTGTACGAATCGTACCCGGTGCACAGTGGGGCGCGCCGCCGAAGCGCCCACGCGAGCAGCGCGGACACCGCGAGCGCTACGGCGTAAAGCGGAAGTCCGTAAGGCGACTTGTTGAGGGAATCGAGTGCGACCAGCAGAACCATACCGGGTGCGGCGGCGGAAAGGTGTGTGAACATCGGGCCCCCCGCGGGTTCACACGCCGCCGACCACGCGGGCCGGCTTGCCGGCTTTGTACAAGTCCAACCGCGAGCGGTAGTCGGCGCGGCGCTCCGCGTCCGGGCCGTCGAGCATGTCGAGCGCCTTCTCCTGCCACTTGATCGCGTCGTCGAACTCGCCGCACTCGGCGCACGCCGCGGCCAGCGTGTCCACGAACCCCGGTTCGCCCCACTCGCTCAGTTCGCACGCGCGGGTGGCACACTCGCGGGCGCGCTCGCCGTTGCGCACGTCCGGGTCCGGGCAGGTGCTCCACACCCACGCCAACTGGTTGAACGTCGGGGCGCTGCGCGGGTCCCGCTTGAGCGCTTCCATGTGATCGCGGATGGCGAGGCCGTACTTGCCCTGCGCGTAGTACGCGCCGGCGCGGTAGTTGTACGGCGTGACCGACCCGGGCGCGCGGCGCACGGCCTCGTTGAAGTCGGCGAGCGCGCCTTCGAAGTTGCCCAGCGCCTTGCGGGCGCTGCCGCGCACCTCGTAGCCGCGCACGAGGTCCGGCACCAACTTCAGGAACGCGGTCGCGTCGGCTTCGCACGCGGCGTAGTCGTTCGTGAGCAGCGCGCACACCGCGCGGCCCAAGAGCGCGAACGCGTGATCGGGGGCGAGCGCCAGCGCCGCGCTGAAATCGGCGGCGGCGGCGGCGTAGTCGCGGGTCTGTTGGCGCACGCTGCCGCGCACGAACAGCGGTTCGGGGTTCTTCGGGTCCGCTTCGGCCGCGGCGCTCGCGTCCTCGAGGGCCGCGTCGTGCTCGTCCAAGTCCAAGTGCAGGTGCGCGCGCCACAGGCGGTACTTGGGGGCGCTCGCGGGGTCGGCGGCGATGGCCGCGGCGAAGTCCTTGAGCGCGGCCCCGCTGTTACCGTTCTCCGCGTGGCACCGGCCGCGCAGCGCGATTAGCGCCGTGCGCCCCGGTTCGAGTTTCAGCGCCCGCTCGCAGTCCGCGACCGCCAGTTCGTACTGGCGCTGCGCGAACAGTTCGGCGGCGCGGTCCGCGTAGCTCTGCGGGTCGTCCGGCTTGAGGCGGATGGCTTGGTCGAGGTCGTTGAGCGCGCGGGTGCGGTCACCCAGTTCGAGCAGCGCGTAGGCCCGGTGCCGGTACGCGATGCTCACGTCCGGGCGCAACCGGATGGCGCGGGTGAAACACTCCACGGCCTCGTGGAATTCCCCGGCGCTGAGCGCCTTGTTCCCGCGGGCGAACAGGTCTTGGGCGTCGTCGGTAACTCGTTCGCGTGACATGGAGGTATTTTAACGCGCGAAGTGGCCGAAATCACGCTCGCCGCCACCGTCGGAAAGCAAAAGGCCGTTTAGCCGCACGATGCACGCCGATCAGAGACACGATCCGAAAAGGCGGAGACAGAGTTGCCACAAAGAAGCACCACGGACACAAAGGAAGACCAAGCCAGAGAGTTTGATTGAACTCAACTCTTCTGCTTTTTGTGTCTCTTGTGCCTTTTTGCGGCCAAGTCTCTTTTATCTAATCGTGTCTTTGATCGGCGTTCATCGTGCGGCAAGAAACTCTACTTCGCGGCGTACAGTTCGGAGACGAAGTCCCAGTTCACCACGTTGAACCACGCGTTCACGTAGTCGGCGCGCTTGTTCTGGTAGCGCAGGTAGTAGGCGTGCTCCCACACGTCGCAGCCCAGCAGCACGGTGTGGCCGTCCATCACCGGGTTGTCTTGGTTCGGTGTCTTCACGATGGCGAGCGGCTTGTCTTTGCCCTTCACGAGCCACGCCCACCCGCTGCCGAACTGGCCCAGCGCCGCGGCCACGAACTCCTTTTTGAAGCCGTCCAGCGTACCGAAGCTGGCGTCGATGGCCTTTAGCAACGCGCCCTTCGGCGCGCCGCCGTCCTTTTTCATCATTAGCCAGAACCACGAGTGATTCAGGTGCCCGCCGGCGTTGTTGCGCACCGGCGTTTGGAGCTCCATCGGCAGCTTTTTGTAGTCGCGGACCACTTCGACGAGCGGCTTGGCGAGCCAGTCCGGGTGCTTGGCGAGCGCCTTGTTCAAGTTGTCCACCATCGCGGCGTGGTGCCGGCCGTGGTGCAGTTCCATCGTCTTCGCGTCGATAGCGGCTTCGAGCGCGTCGAACGCGTAGGGCAGTTTGGGCAGGGTGAAGCCGGCGGGGTCGGCGGCGCGGGCGAACGCGGGCACCACCAGAGCGGCGGTACCGACGGCGGCGGTGCGGAACAGGTCGCGGCGGCTGAGCATGTGTGCGTCTCGGTGCGAGGGAGGGCGAAACGGGAGCGCCAAATGTTCGCACGGAACCGGTCGCGCCGCTTCAAAAAAATGGCGAATCGGAGCGGCGCGGGCCGCCTCACGCGAGCAGGTCTTTCACCACGTGCCCGTGAACGTCCGTGAGGCGGTAGTCGCGCCCTTGGAACCGGAACGTGAGCTTCGTGTGGTCCATCCCCATCTGGTTCAGAATGGTCGCTTGCAGGTCGTGCACGTGAACCGGGTTCTCGGTCACGTTGTAGCCGATTTCGTCCGTCTTGCCGTACACGAGGCCCGGCTTGAACCCGCCGCCGGCGAGCCACATCGTGTACGCGTCGATGTGGTGGTCGCGGCCGATCGTCTCGCGGGTTTCGCCCATCGGCGTGCGCCCGAACTCGCCGCCCCACACCACAATCGTGCTGTCCAGCAACCCGAGGCGCTTCAGGTCGCGCACGAGTGCCGCGCACGGCCGGTCGATCTCTTTGCAGATGGTGTCGAGCGGTTTCGTGAGGTCGAGGCTGCCGCCGTGGTGGTCCCAGTCGGTGTGGTACAACTGCACGAACCGGACGCCGCGCTGCACGAGCCGCCGCGCGAGCACGCAGTTCGCCGCGAAGCTCGGCTTGCCCGGTTCCGCGCCGTAGCTCTCCAGCGTCTTCTTGTCCTCTTTGCTCAGGTCCATCAGTTCCGGCGCGCTGGATTGCATCCGGTAGGCCATCTCGTAAGCCGCGATCCGCGTGCGAATCTCCGGGTCGCCGGTCGCGCCGAGCCGCAACTTGTTCAAATCGCTCACGGCGTCCACGAACTCGCCCTGCTGCTTCGCGCTCACGCCCGGCGGTGGCGCGAGGTCGAGGATCGGGTTCGCCCCGCGAAGGAACGGCACGCCCTGATACACGCTCGGCAGGAACCCGCTCGAATACAGCGCCGCTCCGCCGCGCGGGCCGCGGGGGCCGGACTGCAGCACCACGAACCCCGGCAGGCTGTCACTTTCGGAACCGAGACCGTAAGTGAGCCACGCGCCCATGCTCGGCCGGCCGAACTGCGGGCTGCCGGTGTTCACGAAGCACTTCGCCGGGCCGTGGTTGAACACGTCGGTCTTCATCCCGCGGACCCAACACAACTCGTCCGCGATCTCCTTGTGGAACGGCAGTAGTTCGCTAACGTCCATGCCGCACTGCCCGGCCTTCTCGAACTTGCGCTTGCTGCCGAGGAGTTTGGCGTCGCCCTTGATGAACGCGAACCGCTTGCCCTGCGTGAACGACTCCGGCACCTTTTGCCCGCTAAGTTCGTTCAGTTTGGGCTTCGGCTCGAACAGTTCGAGTTGGCTCGGCGCGCCGGCCATGAACAGGAAGATGACGGCCTTCGCCTTTGGCGCGAAGTGCGGCTTCTTGGGGGCGAGCGGGTCGGTGCGCTCTTTCGCGCCGTGCGCGTCGCGCGCGAGCAGCGCGGAGAGGGCCATCGAGCCGATGCCGACGCCGCAATCGCGGAAGAAGTGCCGCCGGGTGCGTTCGAGCAGCGCGGGGGAGTTGTCGGGGTGTGTCATGGCAGCGCGGGGAAAGTGTTGTGCCGGCAGGCGAACGGCACGCGTGAGCGCGCCGGTAGTTCTTGACGAGGAGCGAGCGGCGCGCGTGTGCGCGCCGCTCGCCGAATGTCCGATTTACTTCTTCTCGCGCGGGGCCGGAGCCGCTTCGAGTTTGCCGGTCGGCTTCGGCTCCGGCTCAACGGGT
>JALHNS010000209.1 GCA_022843445.1 Gemmata sp. | reverse complement strand
GTCAGGGGCGCGACCTTGCCGCTCTTCACCGCTTCCGGCGGCGGCAGAATGCTCCCCGCGAACACCGCGTACGGCGAACCGGTCGCGGTCACGCTGCCGGGCGCCACCGCGCCGAACGGCATCCGGAACGGGCGGTGCGTCATCATCATTTGCGGGTCGGGGGCGGCCTGCGCGGACTTGAATGACGGCGTCCCCGCGGGCGGGCGTGCCAGAAGGCGACCGCGCCGGTTGCTTGAAGTACACCCCAAACTCGCCCATCGCGGGGGTGTAGTAGTTCTCCACGACGATACTTTCGTCCGAGAGCTGCGTCTGGAAGTGGAACGGGATCGGCGCCCCGCCGAGCGACAGCCCACTGACGACAGGGTCCCAGTTGGTACCGTCCGGGTGGATGCCGAGGATGCCCCACCCGGTGTTGTGCTTCCCCTGCACTTCGAGCGAACTGAAGACGATGCGCCCGTCCTTGAGGACAACCGGGTGCAGCCCCGGGCCGACGTTCAGGTGGCCGATCTTCTCGACGTTGGCACCGTCGTCGTCCATCACGAACAGTTGCACCGCGCCGCCCGCGAGCCGCGGCGCCTTGAGGCCGTCGCGGTTGCTGACGAACCCGAACGTAGCGGCACCGGCGTGACGCGAGTTCGACAGGGGAGAGGCTCCTTCGCAAGGCGGGAGAGTTGGCGGGAGGCTGACGAGCAGCGGGCGAATCAACGGCCCAAGTGAAGGGCCGCTTGGCGAGTTTCGCGGGCGCCGTCTGTCTTTACGCCTCTGTCCGGGTGAGCGCGCGTCACCCTACCGTTTCGAGACCGGTGAGGGTACCGGTGCTGCTGCCGAACTTGTCCACCTCCAGACCGAGGCCTTGGAGCATCGAAACATACAAATTGCACAGCGGCGGGTTCTTCTTCGGGTCGAAGGCGAGGTGGCTGCCGTGCTTGAACCCGCCGCCGGCGAGCAGCACCGGCACGTTCTTCACGCCGTGCGTGCTCGCGTCCGCGAGGTTGCTGCTGAAAAACACGGCGGTCCGGTCGAGCAAGGTTGAGCCGTCTTCCTTCGTCTCCTTGAGCTTCTTCAGGAAGTCACGAAGCGTCTTCATCTTCTCGGTTTCGAGTTTCTTGAGCTGGTCGATCTTGCTCGGGTCTTTGCCGTGGTGCGAAAGGTCGTGGTGGCCCAGCGACACGCCCGGGATCGGCGGCACCCCACTGGTCCCCAACAGTTGCAGCGTCACCAACCGCGAGGAGTCGGTCTGGAGCGCGAGGTGAATGAGGTCGAACCACACGCGCGTTTTGGCGATCAGGTCGGTCGAGTTCCGCACGTCCTGCGACTGCGGCGCACTCACCTTCGGCTTCGGCTTCTTCGCCCACGCCTCGTTCTGCGCGAGCCGCTGTTCCAGTTCGCGAACGCTGTTGAAGTACTCGTCGAGCTTCTCGCGGTCGCGGGCACCCACCGCGTCGCGCGTCTCTTTCGCCTGTTCGCGCACCGTGTCGAGGATGCTCTGCCCGTCTTGGAGGCGGCGCTTCTGCGCTTCGACTTCATCTGCTCGCCCTTCGATGAACAGCTTGGCGAACACGCTCGACGGCCAGGACTCGGTGGGCACCGGGGCGCCGCTCTTGGTCCACGACAGGCCGAAGCCCTCGCACGACAGCGGCAGGCTGGAGTACCGCGTCTGGCCGTGGAGGAAGTCGGCCGCGAACTGATCGAGCGAGACCGTGTTCTTGAACCCGGCCCGCTGCTCCGGGTGCGGTGCGCCGGTCAGGAAGCTGTAGTTGGAGTCGTGGCTCGGACCGACGTCCGGGTGCGACAGCCCAGAGATCACCGTGAAGTCGTCGCGAAAGTCTTTGACCACTTCGAGGTAGGGCGAGAGAGCGTAATCCTTGCCGGCCTTCTCTGGGAAGAACGCGGCCGGGTGCAACCCCAGCGGCGTGTTGATGCACACCATGCGACGCGGGGTCTTGGCGGCTTCCGCGCCGGTGGCGTGCGCCTCAAGGAGCGGGAGCGCGAGCGACACGCCCGCGGCCCGGAGGAGGGTTCGGCGATTGAGTTTCATGGGGGTCTCGTTGTCGTGGTCGGTTCCTAGGGGGTTGAAACCCTTGGTCCCGAAGCGGTTCGGATTCATTTCGTCTGAAACGCCTTGCTCTGCACGACCTCGTGAACGAGCGAGCGGAACCCGTAGTTCTTCTCGCGGGTCTTCTTCACGAGCGCTTCGATCTCGGGCTTGTCACTCGCTTCCGGGGCCGCGCCGGTCGCGTAGGTTAGCAACTTCGCGGCGAGCGCGCGGGCCAGCTGGTCCTTGTCTTTAAGGATGAGTCGCTTGAACTCGTCGATGTTGGCGAACTTCGACCCGTCCGGCAGCACGTCGGACGGGTCGACCTTCTTCCCCTCGTGGTACGGCATCCGGCGGCCCTCGACCGTCACCGGCTTGCCGTTACCGGTGGTGCGGTAGTGCTCGCGCCAGCCGCCGATGACGTCGAAACTTTCCAGCGCGAACCCCGCCGGGTCGAACTTGGCGTGGCAGTTCGCGCAGGTGGCGTCCGCGCGGTGCTGGGCCAGTTGCTCGCGGATGGTAGTCGCCCCGCGAATGTCCGGGTCGATGGCGGGCACGTCGGCGGGCGGCTTGCCCGGTGGCGTGCCCAGGATGCGGTCCATCACCCACACCCCGCGCGTGACCGGCGACGTGGTGGTACCGTTGGCGGTCACCTTCAGCACGCTCGCCTGAGTCAGCACGCCGCCCCGGTGACTGCCCGGCGGCAGTTTCACCTTGCGGAGCGCGAACCCGTCCAAGCCCGGGATGCCGTAGTGCTTCCCGAGCCGAGCGTTGAGCATCGTCCAATCCGAATCCACGAAGTTGGTCAGGCTCATGTCGTCCTTGAGGACTTCCGCGAAGAACTGTTCCGTTTCGCGGATCATCGACACTTTCAGCATGTGGTCGAACTCGGGGTACAGCAGGTGGCTCGGTTCGGTGAAGTCGATGTCGCGCAGACCGAGCCACTGACCGACGAAGTTCTCGGTGAACGCGACCGCTTTCGGGCTTTTCAACAATCGCTCCACCTGCGCGCGCAGGGTCTCCGGCTGCGAGAGTATGCCCTTTTCCGCGAGCGTCAGAAGTTCCTCGTCCGGCATCGTTGACCAGAGGAAGTAGGACAACCGCGACGCGAGCGCGAAGGCATCGAGCTTCCCCGGCTTCTCGCGCAGGAACAAAAACTCCGGGGAGACCATGATCGCGGTGAGGCCCACGCGCACCGCCTTCTCGAAGGAGTGCTTCGCGGCGAGCTTGGACTTCACGAGGTTGAGGAACGGCTTGAGGTCCGTGTCGGTCACGCTGCGCCGGAACGCCCGGCGGGCGAAGTCGCGCAGGATCTTCTCCGCGTCGGCCCCGGGGTCGTTCGACACCACCTCGACGCGCTTGCTACTGTTGAACAGCGGCGAGGGTTTCTGCTCCAAAGTGCCGAAAATGCGCTTGTGGCTTTCGGGCGGCCAAGTGTTGTTCAGCGGCCCCTCGATCTCGACGAACTTCACCGCCAGCCCGCGGCCCTCGTACTTGTCGGCCCCGATCTTGTTCACCGTCTGCGCGCCGGCCAGCCCGTAGGGTAGGATGTGGACGGTCGTCCGCGGCTCCATGAACTCGGCGAACTCCACCACCTCCGGCTTCTCGGCGGGCGCGTCGAAGTAACCGATCAGACCGCTCTTGCCCGCCTCGCGCCGGCCGCCCACGGAAACACGATAGGTGACCGGCTTGTCGCCGCTCTGCACCGCCTGGGCGGAGATGCGGAACCGGTAGTGCCCGCGGTCCGGAGGGTAGAACTGGTAGATGTGGACCGCGTTCCACGCCGACGAACTGAACAGCGTGACCGTGTCGTCCTGAATCCGGTACACGCTCTCGGTGGTCGATTTCACGTTGTGCTGGTCCTTCAGACTGTACCGCTTCTTGACCACCGGCGGCTGCGGGTGGTTCGCGATCGCGCGCCCGAGCGCGGCGTCCGCGGCGTCCAAGTACTTCTCCAGGAGGAACGAAGAGACGTGCAGTGCCTCGCCGCTGTTGTCGAAGCCATTGGCCGCCGCGTCCGCGGGGAGCATGTCCTGCAGGTCGATGTCGATGCCGAGCAGGTCGCGCACGGTGTTCTGGTACTCGACGCGGTTGAGCCGGCGCAACACCGCGCGCCCGTGTGCGCGGCGGGCGGCCTCGGCTTTCGTCTCGATCCACTTGGCGAATTCCTGCGCGTCCTTCTCAGCCGGGCGCGGCTTCGCCTTCGGCGGCATCTCGCCCGACCGCACGCGCTGAAGTGCCGCGAGCCACCGCTCCCGGTTCGCCGGGTTGTCGAAATCGGCAGTGAGGTCGTCCGCCCGGAAGTCGCCCTTGGGTTTTGCGCCCGCGTGGCACTCCTGGCAGTGCTTTACCATGAACGCGCGAACCGGTCCCTCGGGCTTCGCGGGAGCGGGCGGCGGTTCCGCGCCGCTCCGGGCGTGGGGGAGCGCCGCGAGAACGAGAACCAGCGCGGGCAGGACGGCATTCATTGCGCCGAATTCCTAGTGAGAAGCGTTTGAGGAGAAGCAGGCGGCGGGTAGCTGGGTATTGTGGCACGGCGCGGGTCTCTCGCCTAGCGGATACCGGACGCGTTTGTCGCGCGGGCGGTTTCGTTTTCGAGTGTTGAAGCACACCCGCTCCCGGCCCCGCGTCCCGCTCGCCTCGCTGAGCCAAGCGAGCGGGCGAAACGGGAGGAGCGGTTCACACAAAACATGGGCGAACCGCAACTGTCGAGGAGCGGGTGCAAGTTACCCGAACGGTCAAACTCAATGACCCTGCCGGAAGTCAGTTGAGCCGGCGGCCCCGATGTGTTCCAATGGGTGGGAGAGACCCGCCAACGCCCACTGCCGACTACGCACGCCGACGACAATCTCTCCTGCCCACCCGAGAGCACCAAATGCTCGCAATCCATCCTTCGGCCCACACGAACCGGCGCCGGTTCCTCACCGCTGGTGGGCTCGCGCTCGGTGGGCTTTCGCTGTCGTCGCTGTTCACCGTGCGCGCGGTCGCGAGCGATATGCCTGCGCAGGCCCAAGCGCTCGAAACCGGCAGGTCGGTCATCTTCCTGTTCCAGCAGGGCGGGCCGAGTCAGTTCGAGACGTTCGACCCGAAGCCCGATGCGCCGGTCGAGATTCGCACCGTCGGCGGGTTGGTGCAGACCGCGCTGCCCGGGGTGCGGTTCGGCGAGAAGCTCGTGAAGCTCGCCAAGCACGCGGACAAGTTCACCGTGGTGCGGTCGTTCGCCACCAACAACGGCGGGCACAACATCCGGCCGCTCGTCGGCCCGGAGTCGCAAGACACCTACTTAGGCTCTCTTTACTCGTCGGTTGTAGGAGCAACTCACGCCGGCACCTCGGTGCCGACCAACGCGGTCGTGTTCCCGCAAGCGGTGCATAACGGCGTGGCGAAAGGACAGGGCCGCGGGGACTTCGCCACGACCGGGAGCGTCGGCGCCGCGAACGCCCCGTTCATCCCCGGCGAGGGCGGTCAACTTCAGAAGAACCTACGACTCAACCTCCCCGCGAGCCGGTTCAACGACCGCCGCGAGTTGCTCGACGGGTTCGACCAGCTCCGCGAAGGGGCGGACGCTGACCCGCAGTTCCGCGCCTTCCAGCAGGGCCAACGGCAAGCCTGCGAAGTGCTGCTGAGCGGGGCCGTAGCCGACGCGCTCGACCTGTCTCGCGAAGACCCGAAGGTTGTCGCGAAGTACGACACCGCACAGTACGTCGCCCCGCACAACTGGGAGCGGTCGCAGCGCGGCAAGCGCGGGTACTACACCGGGCACACGAAGTCGCTCGGCAAGGCGCTGCTGCTGGCCCGGCGGTTGTGCGAGGCCGGGTGCGGCTTTGTAACGGTTCACGTCGGGTACGAGGGCGTGTGGGACATGCACGCCGACGGCAACAACCTGAACATGGCCGACGGGATGGACGCCATCGGCGGCGCGTTCGATCACGCGGTGGCCGCATTCATCGAGGACGTGGAGGCACGCGACCTCTCGGACAAGATCGTGCTGGTCGCAACCGGCGAGATGGGCCGCACCCCGCGACTCAACAAGGCCGGCGGGCGCGACCACTGGGCAAAGCTCGCGCCTCTGCTCCTGTACGGCGGAGGCGCGGCTCGCGGGAAGGTGATCGGCCGGTCCACGAAGGACGGTGGCGAACCGGACTCCGACGGGTGCGGGACGCCGCACCTGATCGCGACCATCCTGCACGCGGTGTTCAACATGGGGCAAGTGCGGCTCAAACCAGCACTCGGCAACATTTCCCGCCTCGGCGAACCAGGGCCGATCCCCGGCGTCTTCTGATCGCAAGGAGCCTGCCGTGCCTCTCCGGGTTCTCCTGACCACTGTGTTCCTCGCAGCGGGCGTCATTCCGGTGCGCGGGGCCGACGCGCCCGCCGACCCGCTGTTCAGCCGGCACGTCGTCCCGCTGTTCAGTCGGTTAGGTTGCAACGCGGGTGGCTGTCATGGTGCCGTGAAGGGCCAGAACGGCTTCCGGCTTTCGCTGTTCGGCGCCGACCCCGCTGCAGATCACGAGCGGCTACTGCGAGAAGCGACCGGGCGGCGCCTGAACCTCTATTCCCCGAACGACAGCCTGCTGTTGCTCAAAGCGACCGGTGCGGCACCCCACGAGGGCGGCGCGCGAATGCACGTCGGCAGCCCGGAGTACGAACTCCTCCGCAAGTG
Organism: Gemmata sp.; assembly: GCA_022843445.1. Classification (GTDB taxonomy): domain Bacteria; phylum Planctomycetota; class Planctomycetia; order Gemmatales; family Gemmataceae; genus Gemmata. The sequence goes on along the minus strand of JALHNS010000209.1, from coordinate 5,445 downwards.
GATCGCGGGCGGCACGAAGCTCGATAACCTCGACTCTTCGCGCGTCACGAAACTGACCGTCGAGCCGGCGCTCCGCACGCTCAAACTCGGCGAGAAATACGCGCTGAGAGTAACGGCCGCGTTCGCCGACGGCAGCACGGAGGACGTCACCGCCCTTTGCACGTTTGAAGCGGTGAACAAGGAACTGGCTAGCGTCAGTCCGGTTGGCGCGGTGGAGGCAACCGGCGTCGGTGACACCGCGCTCGTCGCGCGCTACCGAGCCGAACCGGTGGTCGCGATGCTCGTCGTTCCGCGGGTCGGCACGGAACCGTTCCCCGACGCGAAGCCGACCAACTTCATCGACACACACGTTCTCGACAAACTCCGGCGGTTGAACGTGCACCCCGCCGACCTGTGCGACGACGCGACCTTCCTGCGCCGCGCCTGCCTCGACGTAACCGGGCAACTCCCGACGCCGGACGAGGTACGCGCGTTCCTCGCGGACACCGATGCGAAGAAGCGCGAGAAGACGATCGACGCCTTGCTCGCGCATCAAGGATACGCCGCGCTGTGGGCGACGAAGTTCTGCGACACGCTGCGGCCCTCCGGGTTCGACGGTAGGCACGGGCTTCTTGAAGCGGCCGAAACGCGCCGCTTTTATGAGTGGGTGCGCGCCCGGATGAAGGAGAACACGCCCTACGACGAGTTCGCCGAGCGCGTGCTTCTCGCGACCAGTCTCGACGGGCGTCCCGCCAACGAATGGGTGCGCGAAGTGCGGTCGCTCTTGGAAGAGAACGCGGCACTCAAACCGGACCTGAAAGCCTACTCGGAACGGCGCACGCTCGACCTCTACTGGCAGCGCTCGACCGCGACCGGCGTGAAGGGCGCGCAGCAGGTCGCGCACGCGTTTTTGGGCTTGCGGCTCGAATGCGCGCAGTGCCACCGACACCCCTACGACGTGTGGCAGCAAGACGACCTCCTCAGTTTCGCGAACTTCTTCATGCGGGTCAGCAACCCGGCCGCGGGCGGTTCCTCCCCGGGCATCGCGAAGGAAGCCGACGCGCTCCTGAAGGAAGCCAAAGACCTGCGCGACGAGGCGAAGAAACTCGGCGAGAAGCTAAAAGACAAGACACTCGGCAAGGACGAGGTGACGAAGGTCAGTGCCGAGGTGAAGGCGCTCAACGACAAGGCAACTCGCCTCGACGCCGCCGGGAAGCGCATCAAGGGCACGGAGATTCACCCCGCGGCCAAGCCGACCTTCGCGAGCGTGACCAACACGCTCGGCAAGCAGGAGTCGAAGCAGTTCCGGTTGCTCGGTGCGAAGGCTACTTCGCCCGTCGGTGCGGACCCGGACCCGCGGGAAGCGGTGATGTCGTGGCTGCGGTCGGTGGACAACCCGTACTTCGCAAAAGCTCTGGTGAACCGCGTTTGGGCGCACTACTTCGGCCGCGGGATCGTGGACCCGCCCGACCACCTGTCGCCGCTGAACCCGCCGTCGCACCCGGAGTTGCTCGACGCACTCGCGAAGGGCTTCGTCGAGAATAAGTACGACCTGAAGTGGCTGCACCGCACGATTCTTAGCAGCCGCACCTACCAGCAGAGCGCCCGCACGAATCCGACCAACCGCACCGACACTACGAACTACGCGTCCGCGTACTTGCGCCGGCTCCCGGCCGAGGTGCTGGTCGACGCGCTGAACCACGCGACCGGCGGCACTGAGACGTACCCGCCGGAACTGTTCCTGCCCGCCGGAGCGAAGGCTGTGGAAGTGGCAGGCGGGACAGGTGGCGAGCGCGCGCGGGCGAGCTTGCAGTACCCGTTCCAGATCTTCGGCCGCCCGATGCGCAACCCGGACGTGCAGTGCGACTGCGAGCGCGACGGCAAGCCCACCATCGTGCAGACGCTCTACCTCGCGAACCACCCCGCGGTGCTTCAGAAAATCGCTGACCCCATGGGTCGCGTCGCCCAAGTGCTCAAGCGCATCGCGGACGACGAGGAGCGTATCGAAGAACTGTTCCTGTGGGTGCTGAGCCGGTCGCCGACCGCTGACGAGCGCCGCGACTGCCTGAAGTACGTGAAAGGCGCCCCCACCGCACAGCGCGGGTACGAAGACCTGATGTGGGGGCTGCTGAACACGCGCGAGTTCCTGTTGAACCATTAGGAGTCCGCTATGCACCGCCGCGACTTCTTCCGCGCCGGGGGCGCGTCGCTGTTCGGCATGTCGATGGCCGACTTCATGCGCGCCCGCGCCGCGGCGCCCGGCAAGCCCGCGGCGAAGGCCAAGCACATGATCCTGATCTGGATGGCCGGCGGGCCGCCGCATCAGGACATGTTCGACATGAAGCCGGACACGCCCCCGCCGTACGGGAGTGAGCTCAGGCAGGGCAAGTCGAACGTGCCCGGGATGGAGTTCTGCGAACTGATGCCGCGGCTGGCCCGGTGCGCCGACAAGTTCAGCATCCTGCGGTCGGTCGGGATCGGCAGCGAGAAGTGGGAGCACTCCGGCGGGCTGTACTGGCTGTGCGGCAACCCGCGCACGAAGGACACGCCCAAATACCCGATGTTCGGCAGCGTGGTGGCGCACGAACGCCCGGCCCCGGCGGGCACGCCCACGTTCGTCGCGTTCGGGCACTACTACGACACCGGCGACGCGGCCGGCGACCTGCGGAACAACTACCTCGGCCCGGCATACGACCCGCTCACCTTCAAACCGGGCGACGCGAAGAACGAGGTCGGCGCGATGCTGGTCCCGCCGGCGCACCTCGACCTCTCGGCGATGGAGAAGCGCGAGAAGTTGCTCCTGTCGCTCGACAAGCAGTTGCGATCACTCGACGCGGCCGACCCGATCATCGCCGGGTTGGACAAGTACCAGCAGGGCGCGTTCGACCTGCTGCGCTCGCCGAAGCTGCGAGACGCGGTGGACCCGAAGAAGCTCGTCCTCAAGGACGTCGAGCGGTACGGGAAGAACGAGTACGGCACCATGGCCCTGTACGCGCGCCGCATGGTGGAAGCGGGCGTGCCGTTCGTGTTCGTCCCGTGGCCCGGGTGGGACATGCACGGCAACGTCACCGAGGGGTGCAAGCGCGTGCTGCCGCAGGTGGACGCGATGCTCGCCAGCCTGCTCGAAGACCTGGACGCCCGCGGACTGCTCGACAGCACCATCGTGACGGTGCTTGGCGAGATGGGGCGGAACAAGATCTTCAAGGACTCCGCGTACTCCGGCCCGCCCGGGCGCGACCACTGGGGCACGACGCAGTTCGTCATCGTCGCCGGGGGCGGGTTCAAGCCGGGCATGGTGCTCGGCAAGACCGACAAGACGTCGCTGCGCGTCACGGACAACTACTACTCGCCGATCAGCTACGGGCGCACTCTGTACCACCTGCTCGGCATCGACCCCGACAAGGAACTGTTCACCACGACCGGCCAGCCGATCAAGATCAGTACCGACAGCGCCCCGCTCATCAAGGAAATCATCGCCTGACGCCGCTCGCAGCGCCGCGGAGAAGCCCATGCTCACGTTCGGTTCGAGCCGCCGCGACTTCGTGCGGGTCGGCGGGTTGGGGCTCGCCGGCCTCGCACTGCCGGATCTGCTGCGCCTGCGAGCCGCGCAGCCGGCCCCGCAGACGCGCGAGAAGGCGGTCATCTTCGTGTACCTGTTCGGCGGGCCGAGCCACATCGACACCTACGACATGAAGCCGGACGCCCCGGTCGAGTACCGCGGCGAGTTCAAGCCGGTCCGCACGAACGTCCCCGGGTTCGACATCTGCGAGCTGATGCCGCTTCAGACCAAGATCGCCGACAAGCTCGCGCTCGTCCGGAACCTGAAGTTCGACCCGAACTTCCACGACCCGGTGGAGCTGTTCTCCGGGTTCCGCAAGCCGACCGAAGCGGGCCGCGCGGCGCGCCCGGACTTCGGGTCCGTCGTCAGCAAGTTGCGCCGCGGGGCGCGCGACCTGCCGCCCTACGTGGCGCTCGACAAGACCGCGGGCGACGAGTTCCGCAACGGCCCGGCGTACCTGGGCGTGTCGCACAAGGCGTTCCTCGCCACCGGCAAGCTGGAAGGGCTCGCGCTGCCGCGGGGCGTGACCCCTGAGCGGCTCGACGACCGCACAACATTACTGCACCAGTTCGACGGCCTGCGCCGGGAGACGGACACCGCGAGCGGCGACCTGGCCGCGTCCGACCAGTTCACCGCGCTGGCGCTGAACATGATCCTCAGCCCGCGCGTGCGGGACGCGTTCGACGTCGAGAAGGAATCGACGAAGACGCGCGAGACGTACGGAACCGGCGAGGCGCTCCGGCTGCTCCGAGCGCGCAGGTTGGTCGAGGCCGGCGTTCCCGTTGTTACCCTGACGTTCGGGAAAGACGTCCCGCCATGCGTGGTCGGCGGGATCGCGCAGAGCTGGGACACGCACGCGGGCAACTTCAACTGCCTACGGCACCTGCTGCCCCGGCTCGACAAGGCGGTCCACGCGCTCGTCACCGACCTACACGACCGCGGGCTGGACAAGGACGTGGCGGTGTACGTCGGCGGCGAGATGGGCCGCACGCCGAAGGTCGGGCAATCGACCGGCAACGGGGCGCGGGCGGACGGCCGCGACCACTGGCCGCGCGCCGGGTTCGGGCTGTTCGCCGGCGGCGGTCTGGAGATGGGGCAGGTCGTCGGCGCGACCGACCGGCTCGGCGCCGCGCCGGCGGGCAAGCCGTACACCCCGCAGAACACGCTCGCCACGCTGTACAACGTCCTCAGCATCGACCCGACCACGACGCTCCCGGACTACAGCGGGCGCCCGATGTACCTGCTCGACGACCCCGAGCCGATCAAGGAACTGCTCTGACCGCCCCCGCGCTTCCCGCGAGTACCGCGCATGCTCCGTGTGCTCGCTTCCCGTCGTACTCTGCGCCTCGCTCACCGCGGGCTTGTTCCCCGCGCCGGATGTACCGAAGCCCGACACCACCAGCCGGCTCAGCAAACTCGCCGCGGGTCTGAAGCCGGGTGAGTGGGCGGTCCTCAACAAAGACGGGGACGACAGCGGGTACGGGGCGCAGTTCACCGACTCCGGCATCGGCGGGCTGTACGGGTACGCGAGCAAGGCTGGCGGCCTACGACCCGGTGCGCCGGCGCGTGTACGTCTTCGGGTTCGGGCACCACAACACGAACACGCCGAGCACTACGCCGCGATCCTCAAGTTCAGCGTCTACGCGGCGGACGCGGACAAGTGGACCCGGTTCAAGTCGCCGCAGTGGTACCTCGACACCGGGACCAAGGGCGGCAACTCCCACGGGTACCGGTACCAGACCGTGGCGAACGGGCCGTTCTTCCGCCTGAGCCTCGGACCGCCGGCGCGCTAGAGCACGGTTCAGGTGTGCAACATCGACCGGAACGAGGTCGCGGACATCGACCCGAAGGGCGACTGGAAGGAAGCCCCCGACGTCGCGTTCACGTTCAGCGTCGGACCGCTGGAG
>JALHNS010000208.1 GCA_022843445.1 Gemmata sp. | reverse complement strand
TCCCGCCCGTACACCTTTTCGTGCAGCGTCATGTGACGGGAGGCGGTCTCCGTCTCGATCTTGAACTGCAACTCGATGGCCGAGCGGGTACGCGGCAGCTCGTCCAGGTACAGCTCCAGACGGCGGCGTTCGAGCAGCCGGTTCGGCTCGGGCACGACCGGCGGGTAGCCGACCTGGTTCACCTCCAGGGACCACCGGACGTAGCGGACCGGGTCGACGCCGCACCCGGTGGCAGCGGCGGCCAGCTTGGCCCAGACGCCGCGGTCGGGCCGCCACACCTTCGGCAGCGAATAGCCGCCGGCGAAGCAGGGGAGGATCTGGGTCAGGCGGTCCCGCTCGAACTGGTACACGCGGGCGAGGAACGCGGGGGCGATGTCTGTCGTTTTCGACATGCTTAACTCCTAAAAAGCGGTTTTTGAATTTAGGCCGTTGGGCACTGGTCGTCGTGCTGCCGGTAGGCACACACTGTTGGTTCGCGGTGTCGTTGGTGTCGGCGGCGGGTTACTGGTCGTGCTCGGAAGCGTGGGTGCGGCAGATCGGTTCGGTACACCTTCGATCAACGAGAAAGATTTGGATGGGCTCCCGGCGGAGCCGGAGCCCATTCCACTCTTCTCTCTGAAGACGTTGTCTGTGGTCGTCATCTTGTGCGTTTTCTCTCTTAGATGGACTGGCGTGGCACTCCACCCCCCTGGCGTGGCACTCCACCCCCCTGGCGGATCACTCCACCCCTCCCTGGCGTGTGACGCCACCCCCTCGGGGCGATTCCGCCCGATCGGTCGAGGGGCCGGAACTCATCCGCTATCGGACCGTCGCTCGGCGTCCTCGCACAGCCGCCCGACCGCCACCGGGTCGATCCTGTACAACTTGGGCGGATTGCGGGCGGGGTCGTGGTCCGAGATCAACACTCCCTTCTTTTCGAGCGTGCGGACGGCCCACCGCACTTCACTCGGCGTGAGCACATTGTGGAGATCTCGGGCCAGTTGGCGGTAAGTCTTGTACAGCCACCAGCGGTCGTTGTGCTGCCTTCTGACCTTGAGCCGCCCCTTCTTCGAGCGGGCGAACCAGTACGCGATCTGTGAGAGCACCAGCAACTCGGCCTTGTTCGACCCGGTGACGCGGACCACCCAGTCCGGGCAGAACGTGCCCGGCGTGTCGTCCCCGTCGGTCCGCTGGTACTTGCTGCCGACGAAGTCGGGCGGGGACGCGGACGCGACCGCGGCGTGCGGTTCGTCATCTTGGGTCAGGGTGTTGAACGTCGGAACCTCCCGCGGCAGCCGCTGCCTTGGCGTGTGTGCCAAGTAGTCGGTCGGCCCGGAGTCGACAATTTCAAAAAGCGGTTTTGAAATCTTGGCGGTGCGTGACTTGCCCCGCATCCCGACATCGAGTACGCTCATGGTGTTCACTCCGGGACGCCGGCCGAGTCGCTGTCCGCAAAACAGCTCGGCCGGCGTCTCCTCGTTAATGGGTTCAGTTCAGCCAACAACCGTATCGCCGGGGCACTTCGCCGGTCAACAGAGGAACGTGTTGCGTGTGAATCAGTCGGGGTCACGCAGCCGAATCGAAACCGCGGATTAGCAACACGCATACGGCCACCACGTCGTCGGGCGTCACCGCCTGCGGGAGGATCGAGGCCGCCCAGCGACCCTTCGTTCGCTCCCCGCTCCCCGCGTCGGACTGCCCAAGAAGCACCGCCCGCTTCGACGCCTCCAAGGTGCCGTCCGGGAACTCGTCGATGACGATCCGTCGCACCGTCTGCGGGTGGTGGGCGAACGTCTCGGCCTGCAAGAAGGCGTCGTGCTCGTCGCTCTCCCTGACGTACTCGAACTCCGCCAGCCCTAGCACGCTCTCGCCACGCCCGCGGACGCGAACCACGCCCCACTTTCCGTCCAACCGTTCGGGCGACGGGAACGTGCCCCGGTCCGTCTCCATGAGCATCAGGTCGCCGGCCTTCACCCCGGTGCCGGACGCCTTGACCGCCGGCTCGCCCCGCCCCAACTGGAGCCAGTACCGGGTCGGCGAGTACAGGTCGGCGAGGTCGGGCACGTTCGACGCCGCCGTCGTTCCCGTCGCGGCCTGCGGTGGTTCCGACACGCACGCCTCCGTCACCGGCATGGCCGCCCCCTTGAACGGCTGCCCCTCCCCGGCGAACAGCCAGGCCGGGCTGATGTCGCCGTTCTGAACGATCGTCTCCAGCAACCGCCGGCCGGGGGTCTGCTGCCCCGTCACCACCTTGATGAGGCCGGTGAGCGACACCCCGGTGGTCTTCGCCATGCCTGAACGGCTGCCGCCGTGCCGGTGTTCGAGCAGCCACTTCACCCGGTCGGTCGGTGTAGCCCATTCTGACTTCGCACGCTTCGCCGACATGACGCCCTCCTCGGTCCGTCCACACTGCCCCTTGACTATGCCTAACTGTGTAGATAAATTATGCCTATCTGATAAGTGCGTCCAGAGATGTTCTCGCACGCGTTGCTGGCTACGGAGCCTGCAACGCGTGGGACGCACGCAGCAGAAGGCGGGCGGGCAAGTCCCGACCGCGTGACCGATGGGACATCGGACGTATGGCCGCCGGGACCGAAGGGTAACGAGTGCGTGTCACCGGGGCGGCGACGTTCGAGAAGTTGGGGCTCAAGCTCAGTGCGGCTGGTCAGAGCCCTGAACAACGGACGGCAGGCGGACAGTGACCCAGGCAGGTGGCCGCCGGGACCGTCCAATACCGATGAGGAGTGTCCGATGCGTTACAAGTTGGTCCTCAAAGTCTTCGCCGAGTCGGAAGCGACGCAAGAGTCGGTGGAACTGAACCTCGGCGGGATCGTTTGGCAGAACGATATTATTCCAGAATTGTGCCACAACCTACATGTTCTCACCGAACAGGGGTGGGGTGAGATGTCGGAGGAGGAAATCTTCGACTTCCGGCGAGGCATCAGACACGAGGCCGAGGCCGTCGCCCGGCTTCTCGAACAGCGTGAGCAGGCGGTGGCAAGCGAACCGGCGACCAAGAGAAAGAAGTCCAAGCGGAAGTCCGATCCGCAAGGCACGACGGAAGCCGCCTGACCAAATGATTCCGCAAGTCGAGTGACGCCCGCACGGGGAAACGCAGACCACACCCGCTCGGCCCAACGTGGGGGCCGAGCGGATGCCCACGGAATCCTACTCCGCACGCTCGCGGTGCTGGAGTCGCCCTCACCTTCTCACTGAGAATCTGAGAAAATGAAAACGCCCCGGCGAGTACGGTTGTCGCCGGGGCTGATCGTCTCCGACAAACACAAACTGTCGGAGACGGTACTGGGGGTTGAACGATGGCCACGAACGAACTGTCGGACTTCGACCGCGACCTGTGCGATTACATCCTCGGGCAGATCCGACCCCACCTCCGCACTTATCTGGTAAAGCCGAACCGACTCGCCGAACTCGACTACGACGCGTTCCACCGGCTCGACCTGCCCGATTGGCTCGGGCGTGTCGTGGCCGGCTTGCCCAAATCGCTGGCCGATCACATTTGGGCGGGCGTACACGGCGAACCCGTCGTGCGGTCGCTGACCGACGCCGAGTTGAACGCCATCACCATCGCTTTCGCCGACCCGCCGTTGCGGTGCGAGGCCGAGGCCGTGTGGGTGCCGTTCGACGGTCTGCACCGCCGGGCGGTCGAATGCGTGCCGCTTATCGCCAAGACGCTGACCCGCCAGACCGCCGAGGAATGGACTGCGGAATCGGCGGCGTTCGCTGCCGCGTTGATGGGAGACGGATTGCCGCTCGCCGACGGGATCGGCATCGTGCGAGACTGGCTGCGTCACATCCGCCGGTTACAGGAAGTGATCGAATCGCACGACAACTCGCCGCGATCCGTGACCCGTCGCCCGGTCCGGCAACCCGACGCCGACCAGCCGCCGGACATGCTGACGCCCCGCGTGGTGGAGAAGCGGTACTCGGTCAGCCGGTCCACCCTGTACGCCGCCTGCCGGACCGGCCAACTGCCGCACTACCGCGTGCCCGCCCGGAAGGGCGGGCGGGGCAAGTACCTGTTCCGGCCGGCGGACGTTCTGAACTGGCTCGACGCCCTCCGCGTCGACGGGGCCGTCGCCCCGGCCCCGGCTACCCCTTCGCCTTCGGCTTCCGCCCCGGCTTCTTCGCGTCCGGTCCCGGCTTCGCCCGCAACCTTTTCGGAGCTGAACCCGAATCGGCTGGCTCGGGCGTGGTCCGCGGGTTGATCCGCTCCACCGCGTCCTTCAGGTGCTCGTGCTGGTCGGCCAGGTGCACGTACACCTTGGCCACCATCTCCAGCGAGGTGTGGCCCATCAGCTCGGCTACCACCGCCGGGTTCACCCCGTTGAGGATCGCCCGCGTGCCGAACCCGTGCCGGCACAGGTAGGCACAGAGGTCGTCGGCCAGCCCCAGCCGCTCCCGCAACCGCTTCATCTGAAGCCGGACGGCGTTGAGCGTCCACGGGCGACCCGCCGCGTTCAGGAACACGTGCGTGTGCCCGTTCCCCTTCAGCCGCTCCATCATCGCCTTCACCGCGTCGGTGACGATGATGACGCGGGCCTTCTTCGTCTTCTGGGCGGTCTTGTGCTGGGCCAGCACCCAGCGGTCCTCCTGCACGCACTCCCACCGCAGGTCGCGGACCTCCTTGGGCCGGGCTCCGGTCTCCCGCAGGGCGAGCAGGAAGTCGGCGAACGGGCCGCTGGCGTTCTCGAACAGCTTCTGGAACTCGTCGTCGGTCATGGCCCGCTGCCGCGGGGCCGGCTTCGGCCGCTTCATCCCGGCCAGCGGGTTCTCGGGCAGGATACCCTCCTCCTTTGCCCACGCGAACACGCGGAACGCGTTGGCACGGGCGTTGTGGGCCGTGCCCGGCCCCCACGCCTTGGGGTCACGCCCCTGATGCCGCTTCTTCACGGTGCCCGCGGCCAGCTCGTCCCGCCGGCGGGCGAGTTCCTGCTCGACCCGCTCGGGTGACATCATCCGCCCGATCCAGCGGGTGACGTGGAACGGCTTCAGCTCGCGGGCCGGGACGGTGCCGCAGTGCTCGGCGAAGAGCTGGCAGTAGTACCGATGGACGCGGTGCGTGTCCGCGGACAGGTGCTGCCGCGACCACGCCAGGTACGCCTCGATGATGTCCGCGGTCCGGGCCGTCGGGGCCTGCGGGGCGGTGCGGTGCAGCTTGCGGAGTTCGACGAACTGCTCCTCCGCCAGGACGCGGTGCGGCTCGTCGTTCGGCCCTTGCAGGAGCTTGACCTGCTTGCCCGCGATCTTGACCATCCACCAGCCGGTCTGTTCCCGCCACCAGGGTTTCGCCGGTCGTGCCATGGCTCCTCTCCTCCCCCACTTCGCGTGCACCCATCGTGCACCTTTCGTGCACCAAACCCATGCGAATCATACCCGTTTGGTGCATTTTGGAGGAGTGGAAACGCTAGAAAACAAGGCATTTTCGACAAGTGCACCAAGCTACGGAACCGAAGGTTAGAGGTTCGACTCCTCTTGGGTGTACTTTCTCACCGCTCCTCACTTGCCCCCGGAAACCCTCTTTTCCAAGAGATTCCGGGGGATTGTTGTTTCCCACGCTACTCGGCGTTTCCTCACTTGTCTCCGCCGGTCCTTGCTCGTCATCGCTGTCTGCTGCTCCCGTTGCTGCTCCCGTTCCCCCCCGGTCGCCGGCGGTGCCTTCTGGAGCATTCGTCGCGCCCCTGCGCGCGGCTGGCGACGGCAAACGGAGTTTTTCGACCGCACCGGCGGTGTCGCGCACACCGACGTGGGCATACCGGTCCATCGTGGTTGTAATCGAACTGTGGCGCGCGAGTTCCTTTGCGTCTTTGGGTGCGACCCCGGCGTTCACGAGTTCGGTTACGAAGCGGTGCCGAAGGCTGTGGAAATCGGCCACTCGCCCGTCGTGATCCCGGTACAGCAGAACCCCAGACGTTTCGCGTTCCGCCTTCTCTTCTGGCGTCGCGGCTTCGGCCAACCACACGGCACGGGCGGCGCGCAGGTCGTGCTTGATGAGGTCGCTCGCTTCGTTGTGAAGCGCCCACTTCCCCGGCCACAGCGGTTGCGCACCCGCTCGGCCCACGAACCATGACCGCAATTCACTCACCAGTTCGCGGTGGAGGGGCACTTCGTCGCGCCGGCGGTGCTTCGAGTACGCCGCTTCGACCGCGACAACGGGCGGATCGGCAGCAAGCGCGAACGAGTCGGGCGTGAGACTCGCCAGTTCCGACGCACGAAGGCCCGTCATTCCCGCGATGAGGTACAGCATCGCGCGATCCGGTCCGGATAGACCGCGAAAGGAATCGCCGGCGCGAGCAGCAGTGAGCAGTCGCGCGAATTCGTCTGCCGTAAGTGGGCGGCGGACGTGCCGAACGTCCACTCGTGTGTTTACCCGCCCGAGGTGGCGAAACGGGTTCTCGCTCACACAGCGCGCTTTGATGAGCCAGTTGCCGAACGCTTTCAGCGCGGTTGTGTAGTGGTTGCTCGTTTGTGCCGAGATGCCGCCTTCACCCCGCGTCAACCCGCGGCGCTCCGCGAGCCACCGCTCAACCGCGGCCGTGTCGAGGTCGGACAGCAACACGAACCCGTTGCCCTGAAACACGAGTTCGCAGCGCCGCCGAGTTTGCTCCGCCTGCTTCGGCGTGTTCCCGCGGTCGCTGTGGTGTTGTTTGTACTCCGCGAGCAGTTCGCTCAGCGGCCGCAAGCGGTGGTCGGCGTACTGGTCGCGGACGCCGGAGCGCTCGGCTTCGATCTTCTTGATGAGGTCGGCGAGCATGACGGCGCTCGCGTCGCGGTTCGGGGAGAACCGCATCCGGCGGCGCGTGCCGTCGGCCATTCGCACGTCCGCTGCCCATTTCAACGCCGGCTTCAGGTACTGTTTCCCGTCCGCGCTCAGTGGGAACAGTACCCACTTGCCGCGGTCGCGGACGCGCGCGTGCCGCTTGCCGTCCTTGTCCACGATCTCGGCGTTCGCTGGGAGCGGGTACGGGCGCACTGGCTTGAACAAGGTCGACACGAAGTTGGCCTCCCGAGTTGGTGCGCGCACCCGGGTCGCGCACCAGTGTGAATGATGGTAACCGATGCCCCACCGAAACGTGAGGGCGGTAGCGGACACAACAGCGTCGGCGAGTGCCACGAGCGCGCCAACCCGACACAACCCGCGGTGCTTTCAGAAAGACGAACGCCCGCCGGTAGGGGCACCGGGCAACCCGACACCCGACACAACCCGACACAACCCGGAAAATCGCTTGCGCAGCGCGCACGCGCTGCGAACTTATGTGCTCGCGTCGGGTGCGCCGCTTCCACCACCGTCAGCAGCCGTGTCGGGTTCTGTCGGGTGTCGGGTGTCGGGTTCGCACAGCACGAACGATTCGCTCGGCGGGCCACCGTTTTCGTTCGGGGGATCGTCTTGCCACTCCCCGAACCCGGCCGATGCGAGTTGTTCGAGAGCGAGCCGGGCGTCGGCGGCTTTGGGATAACTCGAGCTGTTGCTGCGCTGGAGGTCGCGCGGCCGGATGCGCCCGCCCTTTCGTCGGATCAACTCCACGAGCTTGCGAACGCCCCGCCGTTCCGGGGATTCCGCCACGACCGCGTACACGCGTTCGGCTTCTGCAATCAGCCACCGCGCGAGCGTTTCGCCCGCGGCCATCGCTTCGTCACCGACGGGGGAAGCGAGCGGGTCGCACCCCGCGTCGGCTTCGGCCGCGAGGTGCCAGACCAGCGCCAGCCGCAGCGCGAACCGAATCGCCTTGGGGAGCGCCGCCGCCATCGCCCCACCGTCGAGGCTCTCGGCCCGCTCCGCGAACTCGTTGTTCAACCTCACGAACCGCGCTTTGGCCGCGTCGGTCAGGGTCAGTTGCGCCGGGTCTTCGCCCTTCGCAAACTCGATCGCGCGCAACCGGTCCAGCAGTTTGCGGAACCGGGTTTCGGTTTCGACCGAGAGCACGGCGTCGGCCCAGCGCGGGCACCGCTTCGGGGGCATAGCGAACATCAGGCGCGCGGCCAGCCCGGAGTGAATGAACGACTCGTCCGAGAGGATGGCCTTCAGCACGTCCGGTTGGGTGCCGCCGCAGACCGCGACGTATGCGCGGTCCACTTCCACGTCGCGCGGTTCGCCCGTGCGCCGGTGGTAGCTCAGCGGGCCGGCGTCGTACATGCTCAGCCAGTTCGGCAGGTCGGAGCCGCCGGCCTTGCCCTTGTACCGGGCGAACGAGCCGAACCACGCGGAAAGTTCGTCGCGGATCACGGCGATCCCGCGGGGCGAATCCCCGAGCATCTCCGCGAGCCGCTCGATGGTGGTGTCGATCACCGCGAAGTACGCGCGAACCGGTTTGGCCGGCTTCTTCCCGCGCTTCCCTTCCTCTTTTGCGGTCCACTCTTCCATTGCCTTTGCGAACGCGCCCATCTCGCGCTGGTACGCCTTCTTCAGTTGGCCGTTGATCGCGAACGCCGCGCTCGCGGTCGGCTTGAGTGCCGGCGACTTACCCGTGCCCGAATCACCAATCGTACAGATCCACAGGGCCGGGCACTCCGCGAACCCGCGCTTCGGGCTTACGGTGACGGACGCCCCGGCCGCGGCCCCGACCACCGTGAGCGCCGGCAGCGCGGCGAACGCGGGGTCGGCCCCCACCGAAGCGGCCAGTTCCGTCACGTACTCGCGCAGACCGTTCGGTAGCGCCTCAACCGGGAACGGTTGGTACTCGGGAACCGGCGCGACCGGTGCGGGCGGTTTCGGCGGTGCCAACTGGTCGCGCGTCTGGGGCGTGGTAAACAGGTCGAGCGATTTGTTGCCGCACCACTGCGCCGCGGCGCGCACGATGGTGGTCCCGTGTTCGCCGAGCAGGCTCGCGAGGCGCGGCCACCCGGTCGCGTTGTCCCCCTTGCGCATGCGCTCTGCGGTGTCCTCGGCGGCGCGCACGCGGTCGGTTACTTCCTCGTCGCCCGCCACCGCACACACCGTACGCACGAACGCGGACACTTGCTCGCGCGCCCAACCCGCCCGGAGCAATCCGCCAGAGAGCGCGAGAGCGCAGTCGTGCCGGTTCCCGGTGGGCCAGTAGCGCCCCAGTAGGGCCGCGGCGGCCACGCGGTCGATTGCCGCGCGCAGGTCCGCGAGATCGACCTTGGCCGGTTCGCCGGCGGAGTCCCACACGCACGGCTCTTGAACCTTGCCCGTGGCCTCGTCGCCCGGCAGGAGCGACGGTGGGACCACCGTTTGGCCGCCGGTGCTACGGAGTTCCAGCAACCGCGCGCCCTTGCCGCTCAGCAAGGGATCGTTCCACCCGTCCGTGGCCTTCGCCGGGGGTTCGCTCACGACGTAGCCGCGATGGGAGTTCGGCGCACTCGCCCGGCCCCACACGCATTCGGTTTCGGGAGCGAGGGCCGCGGCGGCGGTGCGCGCCTCCACGCAGTCGAGGTCGAGGTCGACGAAGCCCCCAGACGGCTCGCCCAGCAGCACACCGACGTTGAGCCAGTTGCTTGGGAACAGGTTCTCGAGGTTCAGTGTCGCGCGGTCGAGTTGCTGCCAGCGTTTCAGTGCGGGCCGCTTCTGGCCGTGCGGGATCGGCACCGGGCACCACCCGCGTGCGAGGTACTGCCGGGCCGCGTCGCGCACCGTGTGCGCCGCGTTCGTGCCGTTCGCGGTATTATGCATTGTTAGTCGCTCCTGTGTTCGACGCGCCGGGGTGTCGTGGTTGGCTCCCGGCGCGTTGCGTTACTGGCGGTTCGAACCCTGTTTCTGACGGGAGAGGGCGGCCCACACGGTCGCCCACGTTTTTGCGTCGTAGAGGTCGCCCGACGGCGACCGGTTGGCGAGCCACGCCAGCACTTCGGCGCGGTGCCACTTGAGGCCCGCGAGGCGAATCGGCTGCGGCCCGATGTCACCGGTTTCGCGCAGCCGGTCGAACGTGCTCACGCCGATGCCGAGGAGCGCGGCGAACGTCTCGCGGGTGAGCAACTCGGCCGACGGAGCGAGGCGCGATTCGATGCGCGCGAGGAGCGCATCGAGGATGCGGCCGGTAACTTCTGGGGTGGGATCAGCGGACACGCGCCACCTCACTTTCGTGAGGAGCGCACCGCGCGGTCGATGGGAATTCGCTGCGGACCCGTTCGGCGAAGTCGAGGAGCAGCCGAAGCCGTTTCGCGAGGGTCAACGTCTCTTCGAGCTTGGCCCGTACCGCATCCGGTGGCGGTACGAACGCGAGCGGGTCATAACGCTTTCGGTCCATCTTTGCCTCCTGTCGGGAATCGACAGGGGCATCTTCTGTGTGTCGGGCCGGTCGGTTCTCGGTCTCAGACCGGTCTTTCCCGACCTATTTTCGACCGGTCGAGCGACCTACTTTCGACCGGTCTTTCCGAACGGTTCGGCGACGGCCTTGTTGTCGTGTGTGATGAACTGCCAACCGTGTTTTCGGTACTTGCGGTTCAGTCGTTTCCTCATGCTGTTCCAGTTGTCACCGGGGTTTTTCCAACCAAATGTCAGGGTCAACACGGAGAGATCGACCTCTCCCATACCGTCGCAGAGGGCGCGCACGGCGTCTGCTTCATTGCCCTTCAATCTGAGAGTCCGCACAAGACTTCGGAGTGCGGAGAATTGATCGTCGTTCGGCTTCTCGTCCGCCGGCGGTTTCGCTTGTTGTTGCTCGGCGACGGTCACTGATGGCACTGGCACAAGTTCAGGCTGCGAGGTGTTGGCAACGGCACGAAGGGGAGGCGCGCCCGCACCTTCGACAGCCGATGGGACAACCGCGGGAGGCGTGGTCACCATTTCGCGCGCGGGAGTACTCGGGAGAGGTGGTTGAACCCAACCTTCTAGCACACAGGGGTGAATGCCGTACACCTCGTGAACGCCAACGGGTAAGCCCAGATCGCGCCACTCTTGTGGGAAGTGTTCGTAAGGAACGACAGTTCGAACGGTCACACGCGCTGGCACGATCCACGACGAGTCGCAACACCCCGCTAAGGTTTCAGTCGCTGGCAATCCGTTTTCGTGCAGAAACGCGAGCAAGGTAACATCGCGGATGTAGCTGAGAAGTTCGTTGCTCGGCCCGCGGCCCCGCCGTTCGATGGGAACTCGCGTGTACTGCTCGGCGAGCCAGTTGCGCACGAGTTCGGGCGGAGGTTCGGGAGCGGCACCAACCGGTTCCATTCTGAGTGTGGCACTCCCTTCAACTCCCGGCAGGCCCGGGCGCAGACTGCCCGTGTAGGTTGGAGCGCGCCCGTTGATGTCACCGCGTCGCATCAGACTGAGAACTTCAATTGAGGCCGCGAACGGACTTCGGAGCGTGCTAAACCCCGCGCCTTCCGTCACGAACGATGTGCCCTTGAGATACGCGTACAGGGTCGCAACCCAATTCAACTCTGGCGCGTTTCCCGGCCCCGTGGCAGTCATCCCGCGCGGCAACCGGAAGCACACGGCCCCAGCGCGCCGTGAGAGTCGCTGAAACACGCGCAACGGTTCGGAAGAGCGCGCGGTCCCACCGATGACTGTGATGATTCTGTGACCGACTTCCGCGTGATCGGTGATGAGCGCGATGCCATACAGGTCCGTCCACGATACCCCCGGGAGGCTTTCCGGGGGAATCGTCCCAGTCCCGAGTTGCATCTGGCCGATTTCCGGGGCGTCATCGGGCAACGGGAAGAAAGCAAGGGAGAGCTTGCCACCATCGCCGTAGCACTCAAACGCATCAGCGAAATCCGCTTCAAGGCGATCCAACGACGAGGTGAGATCGGACACGGGCGCACCTTTGGCGCGGGCCGGACGCGCGGCGGTGGTGGTGCGCCCACCGCCGCGCGTCCGCGTTGAGCCGACGGGAGATCAAGCCGCCAGCAACCCGCAATGAGAGAGCTTACCGCAACTGGGCGCGCACACGGAAGGTCGGTTGAGGTCGAACGCCCGCGAGCGGTTCCCGCGTGCAGCGCAATAATGGAGTGAACCCGCGCGAGGGCACCCCGATGGCACGCAAGACCACGTTCAGCGCTAGCCCCAAGCCGCGGTCGGCCGCGGACAAGGCGAACCCGTTCTTCGAGTTCATGTCGCCTGCCGAACGCAAGTGGGCGTCCAGCAACATCAAGAAGGTGGCGAAGGCCAACAAGCGCGCCGCGAAGGGCGGGGGTAGCTGATGGACCGGCCCGCGCCGCTGTCGTTCCGCGAACTGCCGCGGCCCGCCTTCGGGCGCGCCGCGCCGCACGCCGACGCGCCGCCCCGGCACCACACCCGCGCCGAACG
>JALHNS010000207.1 GCA_022843445.1 Gemmata sp. | reverse complement strand
TGCTCTTCCGATCTCTCCAAAGTCGCAACCGGGAAGCGCCGGTGGGTGAAGTCGCCGACCGCCCCCGGCGAGTCACTGGACCGGCTACTCGTTCACAACCTGCGGTGCTACTCGAACTGGCTCGACAGCCGTTGGCTTGCTGTCGCCGGGGAGATCGTGCGGTTGCCTGCTCCGACCCGCCTGGCCCTGGCGATGGCCGCCGGGTGAGACGTGGGCACTTCGGAAATGACTTCTTGCGAGACGGTACGACCACAACTGTACAGAACGGTAGGCCCACGCAAATGAGCATCGCATTCAAGACACGCTACGCCCCGTTCCCCGCCGAACGGCTCGAAGCCATCAGCAAGGTGCTGGCGGATACCTCCACGGGATTGACCGGATCGGAGATCGACCACCTGCTCCAGAACTGCAACGTCCCGAACCCGACGCCGGACATGACTAAGTGGAAGCGACTCTACAACGCCTTCGTCGAGTTTCAGAACCAACACCAAGTCGGCAACCACGTCATCGTCTTCATCCACAAGGCGATGGACCCGGCCAAGTATGTCGGCGAACCGCAGGTCTTTCGCTCCCGGCGGGACCGGCTGAATTCGGTGCTGGCCTTCTGCGGCTACACACTCGGCGAGGACGGGCGGCTGCGCCGGGCTGACGCCGCCCGCACCATCGACCAAGCCCTGGAGCGGGCCAACCGGCTGCACGCCGCCCTGACCCAGCGATCCGTCCACCCCGACGTGCTGGTCTTCTGCAAGGCGGAACTGCTCGACGAGAACTACTTCCACGCCGTCTTCGAGGCGATGAAGAGCATCACGGCGAAGATGCGGAAGCTGTCCGGCCTGACCGGCGACGGCTGCGACCTCGTTCACGACTGCTTCGGGCAGCGGCACGGTGCGCCCCTGCTGGCACTCAACCCGCTCGCCACCGAGACGCAGCGGGGCGAGCAGAACGGCTTCATGAACCTGCTGAAAGGGTTGTACGGCACGATCCGCAACCCGCTCGCCCACGACCCGAAGGTCGAGTGGGACATGACCGAGCAGGACGCCCTCGACATTCTGACCACGATCTCCTTGGTGCATCGAAAACTGGACCAGGCGCATCGGTTCCGCACATGACCCCAAGCTACGGCACCCCCACCAGAGCGAGGAACCATCTGCATGAGAATCGCCCGGATCGAGGTCAAGAACTTCAGGAACTTCCGCCACCTGGACCTGAAGATCGGTCGGCACGCCGTCATCGTCGGCGAGAACAAGATCGGCAAGTCGAACCTGCTGTTCGCCCTGCAACTGATCCTGGACCCGGCCCTGTCCGACTCGGAGCGGTGTCTGCGGGAAGAGGATTTTTGGGACGGGCTGCCCCGCCCGCTCACGGCGGGCGACCGGATCGAAGTGTCCGTCGAGTTCTCCGAGTTCGAGGACAACAACGACCACCTGGCGCTGCTGGGCGAGTTCCTGGTCCGGCCCGACCCGATGGTCGCCCGCCTCACCTACGTCTTCCAGCCGCTCCCCAACCTCCCGGACGGGCCGAAGAAGGAGAGCGACTACGAGTTCGCCCTCTACGGCGGCGGGCGACCGGAGTGCCGGGTCGGGTACGAGTTGCGGAAGAAACTGCCGCTCAACCTGCTCCCGGCCCTCCGGGACGCCGTGGGCGACCTGGCGAACTGGCGGAAGTCGCCGCTGCGACCCCTGCTCGATAGGGCGGCGGGCGAGATCGACCGGGGCCGACTCCGGGAACTCGCCCAAGGGGTGTCCGATGCGACGGACGCCATCGCCCAGGCCGACGAAGTGCGGGCCGTCGGCGACCTGATCTCCGGGAGGCTCCTGGAGATGGTCGGATCGCTCCACGCCCTGGAGACGACCCTCGGCTTCTCTCCCGCCGCCGTTCGACGACACTACGGCGTGTTGGTCACATCCCGGAGGACGTAGCCTGCGGTTCGCAGGGCATTCACCCACGCTTGCAGCGCATTCCCGGTCAGCACACCGCCGGGTAAACCGACGGCGCTGGGGCCGTAGACCCGCCACGACCAGAGCGTGGGAGCCATCATCGCCGGGCCATCGACAACACCACGCAGCCGAAACCGCCCGGTGCTGTTCCCGACAACGTAAACCCTCGTCATCATGGGAAGACTCCTTTCTTGATGTTGAGGTTGTCGGTGCTGGACGACTCCGTTCGTGTCCAGTTGGTTCAATTGTATACCATTTTTGCCGACGCAAGCCAGTGCGGTGGGGCGCTACTCCCAGAGCAACAGCCGCTCAAAGTTCGCCACCTTCGAGGTGCCCCAGCCATTCCGGGAGTTCGTGCCCGTTGGCAGTCAGAAAGGCAACGGCTTCTTGCGGAGTGATCTCCTCACACTCACGGGATTCGTTGTGATCGGTGTCCAACACGACAACTTCTTTGACGAACTTTCCCTCCGGCATGTGGTAGATCGTGGTATCCCGCTGGTTCCCTTGACTCTCTTCATGCGTGTAGCCCAGCGACTCGGCCTTGTCTGCGTCAAACCAGTTCGCCGATCCGTCCGTCAGGTTCTTCTTGTTCACTGCAATTCTCCTGCGTTTTTGTGGTGCCCCGAAAGGGGCGGAATCCGTCATGCCCGCATACTACCCCGCAGAAGGCTATTCTGTAAACCGTTTGAGTGACATGCTGCTTGACCGGCCTGACCCCAGCCGGCGAGGAGTTGGAGTCTTCGGGCGTTTACCGGGGACAACGGACCCGCCGGCTTGCTTGCGGGCAAGGAGTTTCAGGGTATCGAGCCACATGAGTTGGAAGAGAGAGAACTGCTTGCTCTCATCCGCCGTGCAGGGCGACCCGTGGGTGGAAGAGCGGTTCCGCGGCGACGACGAGCACCCCGGCTTCGGCGCGCAGTTGTGACGCACTTGGTACGCGCGGTTCGCGGCGCGCGCGGGTAAGATGCGGCCCTCACCACGAGGGCCTTCGTCGTGTCGCACATCTCCCGCCGCGAATTCGTTTGCACGTCCGTCACCGCTGCCGCCGCGCTCGGCGCGAGCGCCGACGAGAAGCCGCCTTCGTTCTGGGGTGCGCGCGTTCTGGAGCAACCCTTCGAGAAGCAACCGTTTCGCGTGATCGAACCGCCCAAGTGGGTGCGCGAAACCACCGGCGTCGGCTACACGCTTTCGGTGATGAACTCCGCGCAGCGCAAGGAAGCGGCAGAGGCCGGCGTCACGCTCAGCGAGGTCGGATTCGTCGATCCGTTCTACGCCTACTACGACAGCAAGCTGCTCAAGCGCCGCAGCCCGCACGTCCCGCCGGATCGCGTGAAGAAGGACATCGAAGAGTACCAGAAACTCGGGGTGCGCGTTCTCGGCGTGTACCCGCCCACACTGCAAGCGGAGGTGTGGGAACTGCACCCGGACTGGCGGCGCGTGAGCACCGACACGGACCAGATTCCCGAAATCGACCTGAAGAAGTTCCCGCACGGCGGGATGCTGTGCCCGCTGGGGCCGTACGGCGATTTCTTCATTGATGTGCTCTGCGAGATCGTGGAACAGTTCCCGGCGGTGAGCGCGTTCAGTTTCGACGGCCTGCACCACGGCGGCGGGTGTTATTGCAAGCACTGTCGCGCGAACTACAAGGCCGACACCGGCGGCGCGATTCCCAAACGCGACATGCAGAGCGAAGCGTATCGCAAATACGTTCACTGGGCCGACCGCAAACTCGAAGCGCTCGTGGAGCGCATGCAAGCGCGCCTAAAGAAGCAGAACCCAGACGTAGCGCTCGTCACGTGGACGACCAACGCCGGGCGCTTCGGGCACCTGCTGGATATCCCGCGAAACATGCCCGCGCGGCTGAACCTGCTGTTCGACGCACCGGACCAAGAGTTCTGGATGGACGAGACGAACCGCGGGTTCAGCGTCGTGCCCGCGTTCGGCGCGGCCTACGTGTGGGCGGTCACGAACCACCGCGTCGCGTTCGCCGAACCGTACCTGATGAGTCGCGGGAACCCCTACGGCCGCGACAGCTTCCCCGCGCACGAAGTGGAGCGCCGAATGCTCCTCGCGCTCACCCACGGAGCCGGCCCGAGCAGCGCGTTGCAGCAAGACAGCCTGAAGCCCGCGATTCTTTCCGCGATGGGGGCAGTGAAGGCGCGCGCGAAGTGGCTCACGCACAAGGAACCGGAGCCGTGGGCCGCGCTCCTCGTGAGCGACAACACGCGCACCTTCTACGGCCGCTCGCCCGGCCAAGTCGAAGACCGGTACTTGGCGAACGTGTTCGGCTTCTTCCGCGCGGCGCTCGAAGAGCACCTGCCGTTCACGCTCATCAACGATTGGCACCTCGACCCGGCCCGCGTGCTGGAACTGTCGCGCTTCAAAGTGCTGGTGCTGCCGAACGCCGCGTGCCTCAGCGATGCGCAAGTCGCGGCCGTGCGCAAGTTCGTCGAACTCGGAGGCGGGTTGGTCGCGAGCCTCGACACCGGGCTGTGCGACGAGTTCGGCACGCCGCGCAAGGAACCGGCGCTCGCGGAGGTGCTCGGGGCGACGCACAAGGGGATCGCCGACGCCGGGAAACTCGGTGACAAGATCGACGAGAACTTCGCGCGCACGCTCCCGCCGGAATACTGGCAGAAGCGCAAAGGCGCGTGGGACTTTAAGCGCAGTGACAATCCGCTGTCATTCCTGCGCACCGAGAAGCTGAACGCGCTACTCGGTAAGGGCGCGACGAACTTCCGCGGCCCGGTGGCGCGCGTGGAGGTGATGCCCGGGAGCGTCGTGGAAGCGACCGTGCGCGCGAAGGACGCCGCGAAGGCAGAAGAGTTACCCGCGATCGTCTCGTGCAAGCGCGGCGACGCGCAGGTGGTGTACCTCGCGGCCGGGTTGGACGCGGCGAACTACCTGAGTTCGTACCCCTACTACCGGCACGTTCTGGCGGGGGCGATCCGCCGCGCTGCAAGCGCCCCGCCGCCGGTGGAAGTGCGCGCCCCGATGTGCGTTCACGCGGTCACGGTGCGCCAGAAGAAGGACGGCGAGCGCCTCGTGATCCACCTGTTCAACGACGTGAGTACCACCGCCGGCCACGGGCACCCGGCGGAAGAGGTGCCGCTGCGCGAAGAAGTGCTGCCCGTCCACGACATCGAGATCGCGCTGCACGGCTACCGCGTGAAGGCGGTGCGCCTCGAACCGGGCGCGAAGGAGGTGCTCACGACCCGAGCGGGCGAAGCGACGCGCTTCACGGTGCCCAAACTCGAAACGCACTTGATGGCGGTCGTCGAACTCTGAAAGACGAAATGAACCACAGAGGCACAGAGACCACAGAGGTAAATCCAACACCGAGAAAATCGAGAACTGTGTTGGTATGAACTCAACTGTTTTGCCCTCTCTGTGCTTGTCTTCTCTCTGTGTTCTCTGTGCCTCTGTGGTTCATTTTTCTGTTCTCCCCTGTCGCCCTACCCCTCGCCCTGTCCGCCTTCGGGCTTCTCGTGGATCACCAGCGGGACGGTCGTTTTGCGCGCCACCACTTTGCGCACGTACTCGATTTCTGTAAGCGAGCCGCGCACCGCGAGGCGCGACTCGCGGATGAGGAGCACCGCCGCCGCGAACAGCGTCGTCGCGCCGGCGAAGCCCAGAGTGACCGGCAGCCAGCCGAGTGCGAGTTTGGTCGAAGCCGCGACGCCGACCGTGATACTCGCGCCCACCAGCAGCCCGATCGCCGCGTAGAAGATCACCAGCGCCCACTGCAACAGTTGCAGCCGCTGCGTGTGCCACACGATCTGGTTCGCGATCAGTTCGCGCTTGTCGATCACTTCGTCGGTGGCGACGCCGTCGGGCAGCCCTTCGGCGAGGTCGGTGAGCGCGCGGATGCGGTCCACCACGCGGCCCAACCGGTTCGCGGTAGACATCGTGAGCGTGCCGCTCGCGGTGATGAGCAGCGCGGGCGTAATCATCGCGCCGAGAATCTCGCCCGCGCCGGTGAAGTCGATCGCCATACTGTCACTGTAGGTTCCACGCACCCACGAGACACGCCATGCGGTTCGTCGCACTGCTCGCACTTCTCGCGCTCGCCCCGTTCGCGCACGCACAAAAGGACGCCGCGGTGAAATCCGCCGCCGCGCATTCGGACGCCAACTGGCCCACCGCGCTCAAGATTTGGGAGTGGGCCGAACCGGGCTATCAGGAAAAGAAGAGCGCGGACGCGCTCGCCGCGGTCGCGGAGAAAGCCGGGTTCAAGGTGACGCGGGGCGTCGCCAAGATTCCGACCGCGTTCGTCGCGGAGTTCGGGAGCGGGAAGCCGGTCATCGGCATCATGGGCGAGTTCGACGCGCTGCCGGAGCTGTCGCAAGAGGCCGAACCGTTCCGCAAGCCGCGGGCCGGCGGCAACGGCTACGGCCACGCCTGCGGGCACCACCTGTTCGGCACCGCGTCGCTCTCCGCGAGCATCGCCATCGCCGAGCAGATTAAAGCCGGCACGATCAAGGGCACGGTGCGGTTCTACATGTGCCCGGCGGAAGAGGGCGGCGCGGCGAAGGTCTTCATGGCCCGCGCCGGGCTGTTCGACGACTGCGACACCGTGCTGCACTGGCACCCCGGTGCCCGCAACAGCGCTGGCGACGCGAGCTGCTTGGCGCGCATCGCGGTGAAGTTCCGGTTCCACGGCACCGCCGCGCACGCCGCGGGATCGCCCGAAAAGGGCCGCAGCGCGCTCGACGCGCTCGTGCTGACCATGCACGCGGCAGAACTGATGCGCGAGCACACGCCGGACGGCACGCGGTTGCACCACACCGTTACCAGCGGGGGCGGCGCGGCGAACGTGGTACCGGAGTTCGCCGAAGGGTTCTTCTACGTGCGGCACCCGAAGGCCGACGTGGTGCAGAAGCTCTACCCGCGACTGCTGAAGTGCGCGCAGGGCGCGGCGCTCGCCACCGAAACGAAGCTCGAAGTCGCGTACCTCGGTGGCACGATGGAGATTCTCCCCAACGACACGCTCGCGCAGGTGGCGAAGAAGAACCTCACAGCGCTGAACGATCTGAAGTACGACGACACCGAAACGAAGTTCGCGGTGCGGCTGCAAGAGACGTTCGGCGAGAAGGCACCGCCGCTGGACGACATTTCGCGGGTGTTCGACGTGAGTGGCAAATCGAGCGGCGGCAGTACGGACGTGGGCGACGTGTCGTGGGTGGTGCCGGTAGCGGGGTTCAGCACCGCGTGCTGGGTGCCGGGCACGCCGGGCCACTCGTGGCAAGCGGTCGCGTGCGGCGGAACGACGATCGCCAAGAAGGGGATGAACCTCGCCGCGCGCACGCTGGCCGCGACCGCCTACGACCTCTTCACCGACGAAAAGCTGCGGGCCGCGTCGAAGGCCGAGCACGCGAAGCGGTTGGACGGCCGCAAGTACGCCGCGATGCTGGAGAAAGACCAACCCCCGCCGCTCGACTACCGCGACCCGCCGAAGCGCAAAGGTGGCGAATAGGCTCGCAGAGTGGTGCGGCACTGTGTGTCGCATCTTGTCAGAACGGCGGGACGCGCATCAGCCCGCGGCGCCCCGATTCGCGCACAGCGCCGCGGGCGAACCCCGCGGCGCTGTGCGCGTTCCACTTAGTGGTTGGCGTAGCTGTCGTACTGGCGCGGGCACTGCCAGCCGGTGCCGTGCGGCTGAGCGAACGGCAGCGACGGGCACCGCGGGCCGCACGGCGAGAAGAAGTCCTTGCAGCTCCCGAACTGGAACGCGATGTCGCTCTTCACGCTGCCGCAGCCGTTGGCGCACGCTTGGCCGTAACCGCACCCGTCGCCCTTCAGCTTCGCCATCGTGAACCCGCGGGTCGCCGGGCCGGCCACCGGCGTGTTGCAGGTCGCGCAGCCGCCGCTGCCCTTAATCACGTTCACGCCCGACACCGGTTGCACCGGTTGCGCCGGCTTGGGGTACTGCGCGTCCGCAACGCTCGACAGGCCGAGGGCCGCGATCGCGGCGAGGAACAGGTTGCGCATGGGTGGATGCCCTTCCGTGTGATGTTGGCCGCTTCCGTTCGCGGCACATCGAGCATCGGAGGGCGGGCCGGGCCGCGCTGCGTGAATCGGCGGCGCGAAGGAGAAGTGAGCGGGCGGGCGCTCGTGTTGGACCGGTGAAGCGGCGCGAACCGGTGGGCGCGTTCGCGCGGCGCGCCCTCACCACCCCGCGAGGCGGCGCAGCACGCGCCCGTAGTCCGGGGCGATCGACTCCCACAAGCCGCGCTTCCGCGCCGCCCGGTTCGGCCAGTTCACAAGGTTCAGGTGGTCGCCTTCCCACACGTCGGCGTGCTCGCCCCACGCGGCCGACGCCACCGATACGACCCCGTCGTTCGGCCCTTCGGCGCGCTCCACGATGCCGTGCGGGAACCGCCACGCGCCGTTCAGCAACTCGCCGTCGCAGACCCCGGCCACCGACAAATAGCGCACGCCCGGTGCGTCCGGTACGGTCGCGTTGAACCGCGCGCAGCCCGCGCGCGTGAGGTCGAAGAACGCTTGGTACGAGAGGCCGAGCAGTTGGAAGAACGGGGCGAGTAAACGGCCGAAGTTGCGCACGCCCCAGTCCGCGAAGGCGCTGCCGCGGTGCGGCGTACCCACGGTGGTGACGCTCCGCACGCGCTCGGCCATCCCCAACCGCGACACCATGAACCGCGCGTCCAGCCCGCCCATGCTGTGGCCGATGAGGTGAACCGGGCCGGTCGGCACGTGCCGCTGAATGAACCGCTTCAGTTCCGACGCGCGCTCGGCGACGCCGCGCGTGCAACTCAGGCGCGGCACCAGCACGCGGTTCCCGGCCTCTTCCAGCCGCGCGCGCACGCCGGGGAAGTATTCCTTCAGGGTGCGGCCGAAGGCGGTCACGCGCTCGTACCCGCACAGCCCGTGAACCAGCACCACCGGGGCGTCGAGTTGGGGAATCGAATTCGGCACGGGTCGCGGTCCTTAATCGAACTCAACGGCCGCGGGGCCGCGGCGGGGGCATCCGTTCGCTTCGGGTTGTGTCTGCGGGGGAGGTCAGTCCGTACGATGAACGCGAGTCGCGGCACCGAATGGCTTCAACCAACCGTAGCGATTTCGTCAAGAGATATACTTACGACACTCACGAGGTCTACGCAATGCAAATTCCCGTCGCGCAACCGGGGAAGACGCGGATCGGTTGGATCGGCACCGGCGTCATGGGCCGCTGGATGTGCGAGCACGCGATGAAAAAGGGCTACTCCGCCACGGTCTACAACCGCTCGGCGGACAAGGCCCAACCACTGGTGGACGCCGGCGCGACGCTCGCGCATACCCCGAAGGCGGTCGCGGAGCAATCGGACATCGTGTTCGCCATCGTGGGCTTCCCGAAGGACGTGCGCGAGGTGTTCTTGGGCGCGGACGGCGCGCTCGCCGGCGCGAAACCGGGCACCGTGCTCGTGGACATGACGACGAGCGAACCGAGCTTGGCGAAAGAGATTTACGACGCCGCGAAAGCGAAGGGCGTCGCTTCGCTCGACGCACCGGTGAGCGGCGGCGATGTGGGCGCGAAGAACGCGGCGCTTTCCATTATGATTGGCGGCGACAAGGACGTGGTGGCGGCGGTGCAACCGGTGTTCGAGTGCATGGGCAAGACGATCGTTCACCAAGGCGCGCCGGGCGCGGGGCAGCACACCAAGATGGTGAACCAGATTCTGATTTCGTCGAACATGATCGCGCTGTGCGAGGGGCTGCTGTACGGCTACAAGGCCGGTCTCGACCTCGAAACGGTGTTCAAGAGCGTGAGCGTGGGCGCGGCCGGGAGCAAGGCGCTGGAGGTGCTGGGTCCGCGGATGCTGGCCCGCAACTTCGAGCCGGGCTTCTACGTGGAACACTTCATCAAAGACATGGGCATCGCGCTGGCGGAAGCCGAGAAGATGAACCTGAGCCTGCCGGGGTTGGGGCTGGCGAAGCAGTTGTACGAAGCCGTTCGCGCGCAGGGCATGGGCCGCAAGGGCACGCACGCGCTGCTCGTGGCGCTCGAACACATCAACAACGTGAAGCGCTAATTCGGGCGATTGCCCTCGTGTTTCGGTCCGCGGCCCGGTATCATACTCGCACACGCCCCCGCGAGCGCTCGGTCGTTCGCGGGGCGTTTGTTTGCCCACACCCCACGGCGGACCCGCATGCAAAAGGCCAAGGAAGAAGCGATCGAACTCGAAGGCCGCGTGAAGGCGGCTCTAGCGAACACCACGTTCCGTGTCGAGTTGGACCTCGGCGGCGAGGTGATCGCGCACATCGGCGGCAAGATGCGCAAACACTACATCCGCATCATCCCCGGCGACCGCGTGAAGGTCGAAATTTCGCCCTACGACATGACGAAGGGCCGCATCACGTTCCGCATCCGCGGGTAACCGGCCGTGCGCGCCCGAGAGTGGTCCGCTCGCCCCGCGCACGAATCCGCTTCTGCGCCCTCGCGCCAGTTCGACCACTCTCGGGCGCGCAACTTTTCGCTTCGGGTGCGTCCGCACTCCGTAACCGGTCGAAACTAACTCTTGCGTGCGGCGCGGGGCGTGCTATACCGCTTGCCCAAGCTGCAGCACTGAACGGACCACCGGGGACGGAAGGAACCGCACATGTTTCCCAAGCGCGACAATAACAACGAGCGCACGACCGAACTCGCCGCCTACGAAACCGCCCGCACCGGGGCCGCACCCAAAGAGGAACCCAAGAGCGACGACCACAAGATTTCCGTCTTCTGGCGCGTGTTCGGCGGCACCATCGTCAGCATCGTCGCCCTCATCACGATCAACCTGTTCAACAACATTTCGAGCACCATCTCGGAGCTGCGCGCCGAGGTGAGCCGCGAGCGCGAGGCCCGCGCCGAACTCGTGAAGAAGGACGAGTTCAACGCCCGCATCAGCAACCAGTACGAGCGCATCCGCGCGCACGACGCGTTCAAGGCCGACATCGAAGCGCTCAAGGAGCGGGCGAGCACCAACCTCGCGGCCATCGACGCACTCAAGAAAGACGCCGCGGGCGGGGTCGATTCCGCGAAGAAAGAGGTCGGCGCTGTGGCCGACACGGTCAAGCGCAACGCCCTCGGCATCGAACTGCTGAAGGAGCGCCTTGCGGCCGTGGAAAGCCTCAAAAAGGACGTCGCCGCGCTCGACTCGGTCAAGGAGCGGGCGGCTTCAACCGCCACAGAACTCAAAGCGCTGCGCGACGAACTGCAAAAGGTGTCGGCCGAGATCGATCGCAACAGGATCGCGGACAGCGAGCGCAAGGTGAGCCGGGACGCGATCCAGAAGCAGACCGACGAGGTGCTGAAGGAGCTGACGAAAGGGCTTCAGGAGTGCCGCGAGAAGCTCGCGCGGCTGGAGGGCGCGAAGCCGCAACCGAAGGAACCCGGCAAGGGCGAGTAGCGGCGGGCGGCGCGGCGAATGCGCTCACGTTCGGCGCGCGCCGTGCCGATACCAACACATCCGCCATTGCTCGCGCCGGGTTCGCAGTCATGAGTGCGCCGCTGCTGCTGCTGTACAACGAGCCGGTGCTCCCGCCGGACCACCCGCACGCCAACTCCGAACACGACATCTTCGACACCGCCGCCGACGCCCTCAAGGCGCTCCGCGCCGCCGGGTTCGTGGTCACCAAACTCGGCGTCAACACCGACCCGCAACCGCTGCTCGACGCGCTCGCCGCGAATCGCCCGGCGGCGGTGTTCAACTTGTTCGAGGGCATCGCCACGCAGACCGGCACCGAGGTGAGCGCCGCGGCCCTGCTCGAGTGGCTGAACGTGCCGTTCACCGGGTGCCCGGCCGCGACGCTCGCCGTCGGCCGCGACAAGGTGTGGGCGAAGCACCTGCTCGCCGCGGCCGGCGTGCCCACGCCCGAGTACGCGGTGATCGACGCGCTGCCCGCGCCCGCGTGGGCCGGCGAGTGGCCCGCCATCGCGAAGCCCGTGTACCAAGACGCCAGCGTCGGCATCGATCAGGGCAGCGTCTGCACCTCGCAAGCGGAGCTGAGCGCGCGCGCCGAGTACCTGTTCGCGCAGTTCGGCGGCCCGGTGCTCGTCGAGCGGTTCGTCGCGGGGCGCGAGTTCCACGTGAACGTGGTGGAAGACCGCACCGGGGCGCTCACCGTGCTGCCGGCGAGCGAGGTCGCGTTCCGCCCGGACGCGCCCGGGCGCTGGTCGGTGTACACGTTCACCGCGAAGTGGGACGAGAAGAGCGAGGAGTACAAGGGGGCCGACATCCGCACCGCGGTGCTGCTGCCCGCGGCCGAGTTCGCGGCGCTGGAGCGCGTCGCGGCGCGCGCGTTCCGCGCGCTGCGGTGCCGCGACTACGCCCGCATCGACGTGCGCGCCAGCGCCG
>JALHNS010000206.1 GCA_022843445.1 Gemmata sp. | reverse complement strand
CGAACGGCCGGTGTGAGCCGGCCGGTGTGCCGCTTTCCAGAACCGGCCGGCTCACACCGGCCGTTCGCCGCGCGAACCTCGGAACCCGCTGCCGATGCCCGACCTTCCCGATCCGCCGCCCGGTTGCCTCGCGGTGCTCGTGCGGCTCTCCGCCGACACCGCCGCCGAGGTGTTCGCCCCCGCGCACGGCGAAGCCCCCGCGTTTCGGCTCGCGCAGCAGCTCTCCGACGGCCTGCTCGAGTACCTCACCGCGAACTACGCGACCGGCCCGCTCGACGTGGCCGTGCTCGGCTACCGCACCTCCGAAGCCGGCGCGCCGGAACTGCTCTCGCTGCTACCGGACGGGGACCCGCGGCCGCGGTTCGTGCCGCTTTCGCAGGTGGCCCAGATGCCGGCCGTACCGCGCGCCGCGGACGACCAGCCCAAGAAGTGGACCGTGACACCGCCCCCCGCGGGCGAACCGTGCGCCGCCGCGGCGCTGGCGCGGGTGTACCAGATGGTGGCCGTGTGGCTCACCGGGCGGTTCGCGGCGCGCCCGCCGGTCGTGGTTCACTGCACCGGACCCGACGGGCTGGACGAACCGTACTTCCGCGCCGCGCGGTCGCTGAACCTGCTCGCCACCGCGTGCGGCCCGGTGCGGCTGCTGCACCACCTGTTCGCGCCCGCCGACCCGGACCCCGCGGTGCGCGAGCGGCTGTCCGAAACCAGCGCCGAACTCCCCGCGAACCCCGACGCCGACCGGCCCGCGCGCCGCGCGCTGTTCGTGAACGACTGGGACCTGCTCGACCAGTACGACGCGCTGTTCGCGTTCGCCCCGCGGGGCGACGAGCCGCCGCGCGGCCCCGGGGCCATCGCCCGGCACCGCGCCATGTGGGCGCAGAAGATGGGCAACACCCCGGAGCAGTGGGAAGACGCGCACGCCACCGACGCCGCGAACGGGGCCGCGGCGATTGCCGACGGCGCGAGCAGCGGCATCTACTGCCGCACGTGGGCGGACCAACTGTGCCGCGCCT
The DNA here is from genome assembly GCA_022843445.1 of Gemmata sp. Lineage (GTDB taxonomy): Bacteria > Planctomycetota > Planctomycetia > Gemmatales > Gemmataceae > Gemmata. The sequence continues at coordinate 11,379 of JALHNS010000206.1, read as the reverse complement.
TCCTTTCCGACCGACCCGATACGCGCGACCCGGCAATCTTGAATAAATGGGTAAACGGGTTAAGAACCGAGTGGCGCGCGGCCATCAACTACGCTACTCTGAACTGGTCGAAACAGGCGAAGGTGGATCAGGTCGGGGCGGCCGCGACGCTGCTGGGCCTCGAAATCGGCGCGACCCGCGCGACAGGAACCCGCGACTGGCGCGCCTGTGCCGTGGGCGACGCGAGCCTGTTCCACATTCGCGGCGGCACGCTGCTGGCGACGTTCCCGGTCACGGCCGACGACCAGTTCGGTTCGGCCCCGCTGTTGGTGCGGTCCAGCCCCGGCTTGCTCACCACGGCGCTCGCCGCGGAAGGCACCTGCGCCGCCGGCGACCGGTTCGTGCTCGCCACGGATGCCGTCGCGGCGCGGCTGTTCAAGAGCATCGCGCAAGGCGCGGAACCGGACTGGGACCGGTTCGAGACGATTGAGGAAGACGACTGGCGCACCGAACTCGACGGGCTGCGCCGCGCGAACGACATGGTGAACGACGACTGCACGCTCGTGGTGCTGGTCGTGGCGGGTACCGCGCCGGCGACGGTGCCGGACCTCGACGCGCCCCCGGGCGCACCGGAACCGCCGGCCGAGCCGCCGCCCGCGGGCGCCGATCTGACGTTGGACGCACAACCCGAACCACCGCCGGCGGACGACCCGCCGGCCGCCACGGAGGGCGGCACCGAACCGACGGACCCGCGAGTCTGACCCACCGCGAGGAACACATGACCCGGCCGCGCTCCCCCATTTCGTGCGCCGCGCTCGCGGCGCTCGCACTCGCACTGGCTTCCACCGCCCGCGCGCAAGACGACCTCCCGGCGCTCGCGAAGCGGGCCGAGGAAGCGCGGGCCAAACTGCAAGCGGCCCTCGCCGCGAGCGCCGGCACCGAGAAGCTGCTGCGCCTCGACAAGTTCGAGGCGGGCGAGGGCAACCTGAAAGTGACCGGCGCGTTTCTGCGCCCGCAACCGGTCGAGGGCGAGAAGGCCGACCCGTTCGAAGACGCGTCGGCCAAAATGCGGCGGCGGCTCGAGACCGCGCTGGGCCTCAAGGACGGCGACCTCAAGGACAAGTTGGACCTGAAGGGGGTGGCGCTGGTGCCCGCGGACAAGCACCCGCACGTGGTGCTGCAGCGGGCGTCGAACGCGGCCGGCGCCACCGACCCGGCGGCGGACCGGTTCCTGTTCCGCGCGAGTTCCTACGGCCCGACCGGGGCGCTGGTGGTGTCCGGGGTGCGGGCCCCCGGCGCGGCCGGCGCGAAGTGGCTGGAGGGCGAGTGGGCGAAGCTGGGCCCGGCGAACGGGGTGCCGCTGAAGGGCGGCAAGCCGGACGCGACCGACGCGGTGAAGGAGGCCGAGTGGAAGGTGAGCGCGGCGGCCGTGCAGGGGCTGCTCGCGGCCCGCAAGGAGCCGGGCGCGCGCCGCATCCGCGCCGCCCGCGCGTACTTCGCGTACCCAACCGACGACAAGGGCACGGTGGACGCCCGCGAGCCGCGCCTGTTCGTGCCGGGGCTGCGCCTCGGCCGCGAGCCGTTCGACGTGGTCCAACAGTTGGCCGGTGAGGTCAAGCAGTTGTGGCCCGACCTGATCGACGACAAGCGCATCACCTTCGACCTGAACCGCGTGCCGATCGACGAGCCGGTCGAGCGGTTCCGCGCCGAGCTGGCGCGCGCGACCGACGTGACCGCCGTGCGCGCGGACCCGGGGGCCGAGTTCGACGCCAACGGGGTGCTGACGTTCAAGGGCGTGCGGCCCGAACTGTCCGAGGCCGAAACCCGCGCGCTGGTCGCCGCGTGGCAGCGGGTGCTCGCGGCGCTGGCGCAGGGGGGCGACGACGCCGCGCCGGTGTACGCCGAGCTCGCCAAGGTGCCGGTGAGCGCCGCGAAGATGGCGCGGTTCGAGTTCGACAAGGTGCTCGCCGGGGCGCGCCGGCTGGCCCGAACCGAAATGGACGACGCGCTCGTGTCGCGGTTGTACTTCAACAAGGACGGCGCGCTGCAGTTGCAGGTGCGCACCGTGCAGGGCACCGACCACCGCGCGCGGCTGGACAAGGCCTTCAAGGACCTGCAAGCCGAGTTCCTCAAGAACCTGCCCGGCAGCGACGCCGCGCCGGCGGCGCTCGACGCGAGCGCGTTCGACCGCAGCTTCACCGCGCGGCTCCGCGCGGCGGTGGCCCGCGACCAGCAGAAGTGGAACGGCGTGTACATCGCGCGCGGGTTCTTCGACGAATTCAACCGCTACACGCTCCGCGGCGCGGTCGACGCGCCGTCCCAGAACGACGCGCTGGACACCGAGCTGACGAAGGTCGCGGCCGAGAACGCGACCGCCTACGGCCCGTTCCTGTACGCCGAAGGCGCGCCCGAGACGGGCAAGGCGCGCACCGCCAACCGGCCGGCGCTGGAGGTGCTCCCGATGAAGGACCTCGTGGCGCGCGCGCGGCGCGTGGCGCCCGCCTACGGGGCGTTCGACGGCGTCCGGGTGGTGGGCGCGCGGTACGACGAGACCGCGAGCCTCGTGTTCGACGCGCACCTCGTGGGCCGGACGGACCCCGCCGCCGCGCCGCTGCTCACGCAACTGCTGCGCGAGCACCCGACGTTCGCGAAGCGCACCCCGGCCGACCGGCCGGTGAAGATCGAGCGGGACACGAGCGCCCCGGGCGACGAGCAGTTGGCCGATCTGGGGCTCGCCTACGGCGCGAAGCTGCTGACCAAGCCGCACCCGTCGGCCGCGGACCGGGCGAAGGCCCTCGAGTGGCTGGAGGCGTCGCGGTTGCACTACCCGAACGAGTCCGGCGTGTGGTTCCTGAGCGCCTACTACCACCACACCACCGGCGATGCGGAGCTGGCGCGCCGCGACCTGTTCCGCGTGGTGGAACTGGAGGGCCGGTTGGCGTTCGACGGCCCGCTGCAGCGCAAGCGCCGCTCCGACGCCGCGAAGGACCTCCAAGGCGCGGCCCGCGCCGACCTCGACGCTCTGTGGCTGGACGCGTTCCGCGCGTTCAACGACGGCGAGCCGCGCCTCACGATGACGCCTCGGAAACAGTAGCGCGCGGTGCGACCGGTGCGCACTGAAACACGGGGCAGCAGTGCCCCGTGTTCGTTTTCGTGGGTCCGGTTCTTGAGGCGCGCGCCCCGTTCGGGTACGGTTGCGCCGGTGTGAGTTCGCGCCGCGCGAACGAATACCGAGCACGGCGGCAGAAGGCGCACGGAGGGTGACACGTTGAACCCCGGATACTTGGCGCTCGCCGTCGCGGGCGGCTTGTTTTTCGCCGCGGCTCGCGCCGACGAGAAGCCGGACGCCGCGGTGCAGAAGGAGCTCGCGCGGCTGGAGGGCGTGTGGACCGTCTCCGAGGCGCGGCACGCCGGCGCGGTGGTCGAACAAGACGAACCGCAAGAGTTCGAGTTCAAGGGCGGCAAGCTGATTACCCGGAAGGCAACGCGCGCGCCCATCGTCATGGCGCTCCGGTTGGACCTTTCGACCGACCCGAAGTTGATGGACTGGACCACGGACCCGAAGGGCAAGTTCGAGGACGCGGACAAGTATGCCGAGGGGATTTACAAACTCGACGGGGACACGCTGACGGTGTGCTACAACGTCCGCGACAACCGATTTGCCAAAGGGAACCGGCCGACCGAGTTCAAATCGACCGAGAGTTCGGACGCGCTGCTAATCGTGTTCAAGCGGGCGAAAAAGTAGGCCGAGAGGCACGAACCGTCAGTGATCGGCAAAGGGGAAGTGCGGTGAATTCGTCTTCGTCGCCCACTTCCGAACGGCTACCGGTCGGGCTGTGGCTGGCTCTGGTCGCGAACGCCGTCGGCGCGTGCGCCGGGGCCGTGTTCCTGTTCGCCGAACCGGGCGATCGGTTTCGTGGCTCGGAGCCGGAGGCGGTCGGGTGCATGGCGCTCTGCTTTTTCGCGGGATCGGGTTGTTCGCCGCACTTCCGGCGTCGGTCTGGGCGCTGGTTCGCTCGAACCGACCGCGGGCGAGCCTCGCGGGTGTGCTCCTCAGCTTCGCTCCATTACCGCTGGCTGTGGTCGTTGCCGATCTCATCGCGTGGCAACGGGGAATCGTGTTAGACTGAACCGTTGCCCGAAATCACTCCGCCGGCCTTAGAACAAAACGGACTCGGACGTTGTGGCGAGTGGGATCACGGTCACGTCGAGGTCTTCGGTCGCGGTTTCGTGCTCCGCGATCAAGCCCAGCACGAGAGCCGTAACGTGGGGTCGATTGACCAGACGCTGGCGGCTCAGGGAGATCGCCGCGAGGCCGGCCCACGCGCAGAGGGCGACCGCCCCAATCGCAACGAGGTACTTGGTCGCGGACCCGTCGAGCAGCCGGCGCTCGGCGGCGAAGAAAAGGACGGGGATCAGAAGGGCGAAGTTGAGGACGAGGAGAATCCGACGGGCCGTTTGCATCCACGCGATGTGGCGGTAACACCGGCGGCAGCACGCGGACCGAAAGTCGCGCCACACGTGGCGCTTGGTATCGGAAGTGAGGCTCGGCTCGTCCCGTACCGAATGCGTACGCAAGTAGAACGGTCTGAGTCCGTCCGCCGAGCCGCACAGGACACACGAACTCGGATTGTGGCTGCTCGCACCGAAGGTCGATACCGGGTCGATTTTGACGGCGCTTTCGACCAGCGCGCTGTGTTGGCAGTGCTCGCACGTCCCGAACACTTCGAGTCGCTCGGTGCGCTTGCGGCAGCGCGGGCAGATCGCGACTGACATGACGTGTTTCCTCAATCGTGTGTTCTGGAGGCCCCCGAAACGGCCGACGATACGGTGAACTCGAAACGGCGGTGGACAACTCGTGGGCGGATTATGACCGACGGTTGCGACCGGCACAACGGCACGCGCTGCCGCAAGCGCACCGAGCGACTCGAAGTGTTCGGAGTTCGCCCGCACGGTTCCGGCTCAGTTAGTGATCGGAGAACTTCGCATGTGGTTCCGCTGCGCACTTCTGCTTTGTCTGCTTGCATTCGCCGCGGCGCGCGCCGACGAACCGGTGAACATCAATCGCATCAAATCCGATTTGGTGGTGCCGCCGGTAACGGACGACAAGCCCGCGGCCGGGCGGCGCGTGCGCGTGACGCACCCCGACTACGCGAACTGGAAGTTGAGCCACGCCGTTTACCTTCCGCCCGGTTGGAAGGCCGGCGGGAAGTACCCGGTGATCGTCGAGTACCCGGGCAACGGCGGGTACGAGAACAAGTACGGCGACAAGAGCACCGGACGCGTCGAAGACTGCGTGTTGGGCTACGGCATCAGCGGCGGCGAAGGGTACATTTGGGTGTGCCTGCCGTTCGTGGACCCGAAGACGAAGGGGCACGCTCTGAACTGGTGGGGCGACGCGGACGCGACGTCGACCTACTGCCGTCGTGTCGTGGCGCAGGTGTGCAAAGAGTTCGGCGGCGACCCCGCGGCGGTGGTGCTGTGCGGGTTCTCGCGCGGCGCGCTGGCGTGCGGGTACATCGGGCTGCGCGACGACGCGACGGCGAAGCTGTGGCGCGCGGTGATCGCGCACAGCCACTTCGACGGCGTCCGCGCGTGGAACTACGCCGATAGTGACGCGAAGTCGGCTCGCGTGCGCCTCGCGCGCCTCGGCGACCGCCCGCTGTATGTGACGCACGAGCTATCGGTCGCGGACATCGAAAAGTACCTGAGCGGTTCCAAAGCGAAGGCAACGGTGCGCGCCCTTCCGTACCCGAACCACACGGCCGAGTGGGTGCTGAAGGACATCCCCGAACGCGCCGAACTGCGCAAGTGGCTGGCGAACGTGATGGCGAAGTGAGCGCGCCGGACTACTTCGCGCGAAATCGGTCCGTTTTCGCATCCGCAGACGCTTAGTGAACGTAATATCACATTGCGAATCGCGGCGCGGGTGCGCCGCGGGTGTGGAAGGTGCGCCCGCGCGGAACTCCGCGCGGGGCGGCGGCGCGAGCGAAACGCGCCCGTCGCGAATCGAACACAACTCCCCCCCGCCGGCACCGGACTACCGGAAGCCGGGCGGCAAATACACGTTGCAGCGTTCAGCGCCGCGACGTGTGGAAGGTGCGCGCACGCCGAACTCGGAACGCGGGCGAAATGTGCAAATCTCGCTTGTTTCCCGCAGTTTTCAACCCGCGATCATCTCCACGCCCAGCAGCGTGAAGTCGTCCGGGTGGCGCACGTGGGAGAGCAGGTCGCGCGCGACCGCGTCGAGGAACTCCGCGCCCGGCGCGCCGCGGTGTCGGGCCGCGGACGCGAGCAAGCGGTCGGTGGCGTCCGGGCCGGGGTCGCCGTCGGGCCGCGTGCCGTCGGTGCCGATCAGCAACCGGTCGCCCGGTGCGAGCGTCGCGTTCAGTTGCTCGTAGGGCGAATCCGCGACGCCGAGGAACCCGCCCGGCACCGCCCACGCGACCGGCGGCCCGCTCGCGGGCACATGCACCGCCGGCGGCAGACCCGCGCGCGCCAGCGCGAGCGCCCCGGTGCGCGCGTTCAGCAAGCCCACGGCCATCGCCACCAGTGGCAGGTCGTCGGCACCGAGGCCGAGCAGTTGCCGGTTCACCGCGGTGAGCACGTCGCCCGGTTGCACCAGCCGGTAACTCTTCTCGCCGATCTCCTTCATGACGACGGCCTGTTGCGCGAACACGCCGATCAGCCCACCGGCCGCGGAGCCGGTGCCGACGACATCGCCGAGGAAGAAACCGAGGTGGTGTTCGTCGAGCCGGCGCACGTCGTGGAAGTCGCCGCCGGCGCGGGACATGGGGCGGTAGCACGCGTCGAACCGCGCCGCCGCGACCCGCGGCAACCGTTGGGGGATGAGGTTCTGCCGCACGCGGCGGGCCATCTCCTGTTCGCGCTCGAGCTGCGCGACGGTGCGCCGGAGTTGGTCGCCGAGCAGCCGCGCTTCGGTGGCGCGCGCGCTCACTCGGGCAGCAGAGGCGCGCGCGCGGGCCATCGTTCGCACTTGCGCCACGAGCGCCGCGGGCGCGACAACACGCGGCAGCACGGCGTCGGCCCCGGCGTCGAGCGCGGCGGGCACGAGTTCCGGCGGCGCGACCCACAGCACCGGCAGGCACTCGTCGGCCAACTCCGCGCGCCACCGGCGCGTTTGGGCGGCGGCCACTTCGGGGCGCTCGCCGGCGTCGATCACCGCGACCGCGACGGGCACGAAATCGACCGCCGGGGCCGAGCCGAGCGCGTGGTCGTTTACGGCGAACCCGGCCGCGGTGAGGTGCCGTCGCAGGTCTTCGGCCCCGGTGCCCGGCGGCGCGCTGAGGAGAACGGTTGCCGGCATTTGGTGTTTCGTGTTCGGTGCAGGAGTTTCGAGTTCCACCGCGTCGCGTGTCGCCTTACTATGCCGGTAGCGGTGCTTCGGAGTAAACACCAAACACAACTTCACCAAACACCAAACACCAGATGCCGATTCAGATGGAACTGCGGCGGATCGTCATCAGCGAAGTGGACGACCACCAGTACGTTGTGCTGAACGAAGTGGGCGGCGAGCGCAGCATGCCCATCGTGGTCGGCATCTTCGAGGCCACGAGCATCGACCGCCGCGTGAAGGGGTTGGAAACGCCGCGCCCGCTCACGCACGATTTGATCGTGTCCGCAATCGAACAGCTCGGCGGCGAAGTGCAAGACATGCTCATCAACGACCTGCACGAGCACACGTTCTTCGCGGTACTGCGGGTGCGCAAAGACGGGGAGCTGGTGGAGATCGACTGCCGGCCGAGCGACGCGCTGGCGGTGGCGGTAGCGTGCCGCGCCCCGATCTTCGTGAACGAATCGGTGCTGGGCGAAGCGCTCGACGACGAGTGAGTGGCACAAGGCGAACGGCGTCAAGCGGTCAGAATGCGCACCAACTCTGGGAACACCGGCGGGTTCGCGGCGATCAGGTCCGGGCGGTACGGGTCGAACGCGGCGCCGTCGGTCGCGCACAGCAGCCCGCCGGCTTCGGTGATGAGCGCCGCGCCGGCCATCACGTCCCACGGGTAGTTGTCGTAGGCCCAATAGCCGTCGAACCGGCCCGCCGCGACGTACGCCATGCTCAGCGCGGTCGAGCCGTTCCGCCGCAGCGATTGCGCGTGCGCGGTGATCTTCCGCCACGCCTCCAAGTTGCGCATCTGCTTGTCGTAGTTCGCGGGGAACCCGGTGCTGAGCATCGCGCCTTCCACGCTGCCCACGGCGCTCACGCGCATCGGGTTGCCGTTCAGAAACGCGCCCTGCCCGGTGGCAGCGGTGAAGAGCTCGTTCTGCCGCGGGTCGAGGATCACGCCGACGACGGCGCGCCCGGCGTGCCACAGCCCGATGGAAACGCAGTACGCGGGCACGTCGTGGGCGTAGTTCGCGGTGCCGTCGAGCGGGTCCACGACCCACGCGGGCGGCGCGCCGGCGTCGGGCCGCACGTCGCCGGGCGACTTGCCCACGGATTCCTCTTCGCCGATGAACAGGTGCTGCGGGAACTTGCCGAGCAGCACGTCTTTGATGAGCTTTTGCGAAGCGACGTCGGCTTCGGTGACGAGGTCCGCGCGGCCCTTCTCGCGGATCGAGAACTTGCCGCGCCAGCGTTCGAGTTCCGCGGCCCCAACGCGTGCGGCTTCAACTGCGGTAGCAAGGCACGCGCTCAGTTCGGTATCATTCATGTGGTTAGTTTAGGGGCCGCGAAACCAGAGGCAAAACGAACCGCCGAACGTGTACTCCGACAAAGGAGTGGAAGGAGCCGAACCCACCTCCGGCCCCTTCCGATTGTGCCTTGCGTTGCCACGATCCCACATCTTGATAGCCTTTCCAGCGGGTGATCGCCGTGTTGGTCTCCCAACTGCCCGGCTTGTGGTTATCCCCGGTGTTCAAGGGGTGTTTGGGCGGGAATGCAAAATAGCTTCCAAAGGCCACCTCACTTCCCACGAACTCAAACCGCTGAGAACTTGAAGTTACCCTCGGCACAAAGAGGGACTACCTCAGCGGACAAGCCCGTTTCCAGTTGTTCGTTGCCCGAAGAACATTCTTGCGCGAACCGTGGCCGAATTAGCAATCCTGCCTGCCGCAAGTCTCACGAACGCGCCTTCGCGCCCGGTGCCGCGCTCGGTTAGGTGCGCTTTTTCTGACGCTGTGCCGACAGCACGAAATGCGTTTCGATCTCGTCCCGAAGAAGGGTGTCTGACAGCAACGAACGAAATAAGCCTTCCCGCCGTTCGTGTCCGCGACCGCTAAGCACTTGGAATGCCGCTGATCGAACGTCGGAATCTTCCGTCGGGTTCGTCATGAGTGGAATCAGGGCGGCTTCGACATCCGGCCGCGCCGCGAACGGGCTGAGAGCGAACACTGCATACACCCGCGCCATGTCTCCGGGGTCGGATGCGGCCACTCGTAGGGCGACTACTCGCAACCGCTCTTGGTCGTCCTCGTGTTCCGGCTCGTTGTATTGGAAGTCCCTGAACGCAGCGCACCGGCCCCAATCGTCCTCTTTCGAGTCGGCGGCGTATTCGATGATTACCCCAACGGCCCGGCGATCGGGGAACGCTAAAAGCAGTTCGTCCACCATCCCGGCACGGCCGGCGCGCGACGACGAGCGGAACCGCTCAATAAGTTCAGCGACCTCATCCATAGGTGCCCCGCTCACCATACGCGCAATGTGTCCGCACGAGCGCATTCGGCGCGAACTCGAATTCACTGAACGCTACCCGAACGTCGCGGGCAACTCAAGTGTCCGCCCTCACGCACATCATTTCGCCCGTTGACAAAAATTGTTCGCGCGTATAGTATCCAAGTGCCGACGCGAAAGCGCTCCGGTGCGGGGCGGTTCGTCGCGCGGCGCGAACGCGAAAATGTGCCGCGCAGCGCCCCGGACGGCGCTGCAAACGACGGGGAGGGGGTATATCGCGCGTGGGGTTGGCCAACTCGGTGGCAAGAACGCACGGGACGTTAGGATTTCTAGGGAATTGTGCGAGTTGGCCAGTTGGCCAACTCGGCTGGCCAACTCGGGCCAACTCGGGGTGTCTTGGCCAACGCCGGTTCGGGGGCGGCCCGCGCAACCCGAACGCGGCGCGGCGAACGGGCCGCTTTCGCGCAACGAGCCGCTTCCGTTGGCGCGGGCGCGTTGGTAGCATCACGCTGTGGGCCGGCTCTCCCGACGTTCCCGGCCGCGCGAACACTGTCGAGGCTCGACCCCAATGCGCAACGTATTGGCCATCATTCTGGGGGGCGGGCGCGGCACCCGCCTGTTCCCGCTGACCAAAGCCCGCTCCAAGCCCGCGGTCCCGGTCGCGGGCAAGTACCGGCTCATCGACATCCCGATTTCCAACTGCATCAACAGCAACCTGAACAGCATTTACGTGCTCACGCAGTTCCTCAGCGTCAGCCTGCACCGGCACATCGCGAACACCTACAAGTTCGACATGTTCAGTTCCGGGTTCGTCGAAGTGCTCGCGGCGCAGCAGACCAACGAGAGCACCGACTGGTATCAGGGAACCGCGGACGCCGTGCGCCAGAACCTCGCCTACATCGAGCGCGAGAACCCGGACGAAGTGCTGATCCTTTCGGGCGACCAACTGTACCGCATGGACTTCCGCACGCTCATCGAGACGCACCGCTCGCACCGCGCCGACGTGACCATCGCCGCCATCCCGGTGCCGGAGCGCGACACCGCCGGGTTCGGCCTGCTCAGCATGGACGCGCACTCGCGCGTCACCGGGTTCGTGGAGAAGCCCAAAACCGCCGACGAGCGCGCCCCGTTCTACACCTCGGCCGACTGGATCGAGCGCCGCGGCATCGCCTGCAACGGCCGGCACTACCTCGCGAACATGGGCACCTACCTGTTCAACACGGAGGTGCTCTACGAGTTGCTCACCGCGAAGCCCCTCGCCACCGACTTCGGCAAAGAGGTGTTCCCGCGGAACTACAAAACCAAGCACGTGTGCGCGCACCTGTTCGACGGCTACTGGGAAGACTTGGGCACCATCCGCAGCTACCACGAGGCGAACCTCGCGCTGGCGAGCGACAAACCCCCGTTCGACTTCTTCACTCCCGAGGGCGTGATCTACACGCGCATGCGGAACCTGCCCGCGAGCCGCATCACCGGCGCGGTGCTGGAAAACAGCGTGGTCGCGGACGGGTGCGTGATCGGGGCCGGCACGCGCGTGGAGCGGTGCATGATCGGGGTGCGCAGCCGGATCGGGGAGAACTGCCTGCTGCGCGACACGGTGATTATCGGCGCGGACAAGTTCGAGACCGACGCGCAGCGGGCCGCGAACCGCGCCGCGGGCCGCCCGGACCTGAACGTGGGCGACGGCGCGGAGATCGCCCGCGCCATCTTGGACAAGGACTGCCGCATCGGGCGCGGCGCGAAGCTGCTGAACGCCGCGGGCGTGC
>JALHNS010000205.1 GCA_022843445.1 Gemmata sp. | reverse complement strand
GACAGCAGGTTGGTCTGGTCGGCGACCTTGGTGATGGTGGTGACCACGGCGTTGATGCTGTCGGCCTTCTCGCGGATCATGCCCAGTTTGGTGGACACGCTGGCGGTGGAGTCCACCAGTTGCTTGAGTTCGGTGGCCATCTTGGTGGTGTTGTCGCGCCCCTTGGTGGCGAGTTCGGCGGCGTGTCCGGCGGTCTGGCTCACCTCGTTCATGGTCCCGGCCAAGTCCTTCGACGTCGCGCTCACCTCCCGCACGCTCGCCGCCACCTGCGTCGTGCTCGCGCTGAGGTTGTTGACGGTCTGCTCTTGGGCGCGGGCGGTGGTCGCGATCTGCGACGCGGTCGCCAGCAGTTGCAGGCTCGACTCGCGGGCCTTCGCCACGATGCCCTGAATCTTGGCGATCAGCGAGTTCACGGCCTCGGCGAGCCGACCGAACTCGTCGCGGCTGGTCACCGGGATGCGCGCGGTCAGGTCGGCGCTGCCGGTCGCGAGGGTGGTCACGCTGTTGAACAGCACTTCGCTGTTGCGGACGATGGACCGCGCGACGAGGTACTTGATGAGCACCAGTGAGCCGATCGCGAGGACCGCGAGCGCGACGTTCAGGTTGCCCCAGAAGGTGGCGCTCTGGTAGGCCTGCTGCCGGACGGCCTGTTGCTCGGCCTTCGCGGCCTCGAGCGCCCGGTCGGCCACGCGGGTCAGCTCGTAAAACCGCCCGCTCACCTCGGTCACCACGGCGCTCACTTGCGCCTGCTCGACCGGCTCCTTGCGGGCCGCGCGCTCGACGAGCGGAATGAGCCGGCTGTTCACGACCGCGAACATCTCCTCGGCCCGGTCGTTCAGCTCGCCTTCGATCAGCCGCCGCACCTCGCCCGGCGCGAGCTGCTTCAGCCGGGCCTCGCGGCTGCTGCGGAACCGCGACTCGTACGTGCGGTACGTGCCGATGTGCCGGGCCACCGCGTCGGGCTGGCGCTCGGTCTCCATTTCTTGCACCGCGATGTACGAGCGGTTGGGCACCAGCACCGCCGGTTCCAGTTCCGAGATGAGTTGCCCGCGGGCCGTCAGGTCGGCGTCGATCGCGCCGCCGACCGCGTAGCGGCCCTGCACGTACAGCCCGATGCCCACGGCCGTGCCCATCGCGAGCAGGGTCAGCGGAACGAGGCTGTACAACCGGGAGCGGACGCTCGTGAAGCTGAACATGGGCAGGCACACCGGGCGGCGGTTTGGGGAGGGTCTGGGTCCGCGGAACCGTTTACGTTTTGAACTGGGCGATCTCTTGGTTCAGCCCTTCGACCGAACCGTTCAAACTGGCGATCACCCGCTCGAACTCCTGTATCGATTGCGCGGAGCGGTTGGTGGCCGCCGCGATCTGGGTCATGGCGTCGTTGATCTGTTGCGCGCCGGTGGTCTGGTTGCGCATGCCCTCGTTGACCAGTTGGAACCGGCTGGAGAGGGACTGGACCTCGGTGATGATCTCCCAGGTCATCTGGTTGATCTTGGTGACCTGCGCGACGCCGGACCGCACCTCGTCGGCGAACTTGTCCATCTGCATGACGCCGGCGGAGACGGCGTCCTGCATCTGGCGCACCATGGTCTCGATGTCGAGCGTGGCGACGGCGGTCTGGTCGGCCAGCCGCCGGATCTCGCGGGCCACCACCAAGAACCCGCGGCCGTACTCGCCGGCCTTCTCGGCCTCGATGGCGGCGTTGATGGACAGCAGGTTGGTCTGGTCGGCGACCTTGGTGATGGTGGTGACCACGGCGTTGATGCTGTCGGCCTTCTCGCGGATCATGCCCAGTTTGGTGGACACGCTGGCGGTGGAGTCCACCAGCTGCTTGAGCTCGGTGGCCATCTTGGTGGTGTTGTCCCGCCCCTTGGTGGCGAGCTCGGCGGCGTGGCCGGCGGTCTGGCTCACCTCGTTCATGGTCCCGGCCAAGTCCTTCGACGTCGCGCTCACCTCCCGCACGCTCGCCGCCACCTGCGTCGTGCTGGAGTTCAAGTTGCTGACGGTCTGTTCCTGCGCTCGCGCGGTCGAATCGATTTGCGAGGCGATGGTGACGAGCTGCAGGCACGACTCGCGGGCCTTGCCGACGATGCCCTGAATCTTGCCCATCACGGCGTTGATGCCGGCGGCCAGTTCGGCCATCTCGTCGCGCCCGTCCACCGGGACGCGCGCGGTCAGGTCGGCGGCCCCGCTCGCCATCTCGCGCACCCGCGCGGTGAGCGCGTTGGCGGACTTGATGACGCTGCGGATGATGTACGCGCCCATCAGCCCGAAGGTGACGACCGCCACCGCGCTGACCCCGATGGTGACGTTCGACCAGTACAGGATGGACTCGCGGGCTTCGGTCTCTTCGACCTTGGTGTCCTCGTTCAGCCGCTTGCCCACGCGCTGCATGGCGAGGGCGTGCTGGCGGTACGCGGGCGCGACCTTCTTGCGGAGCACCTCGGTGGCCTGCTTGCGCTCGTCCGGGGTGCCGGCGTACTTGGTGAAGTACTCGTCGCGAGCCGCGCGGAGCATGACTTCGGCGGGGCGGTGCCCGGTCTCGGTGAGCACCTCGCGCACGTCCGCGTCGATGTCTCGCGCCAGCCATGCGGCCCGGCGCTCGCGGTACTCGCGCTCGTAGTCGTCGAACCGTCGCCGCAGGTCGGCGCGCCCCAGTTCGTCCGACTCGTTGTCGATCTCGTTGAGCATCAGGTACGCGCGGCCGAGGAGCATGGGCGGGGGCACCATGTCAGCGGCGAGGTTCTTGTGGTCGATCACCTTCTGGTACTCGGGGCCGCCCACGCGGTACCGCGAGAGCACGTGCGCGGCCACCGACAGCACGGCGAGCACGGTGACCGTGTACCCGACCAACAGGGCGTTCAGCTTCACGCGCAGCGGGATGTCGCGCAGGCGCAGCATGGTACGGGTCACGGTGGGAAGCGGCGGGCCGTACAGCCGATAGTACCCGCGCGGCCGGGCGAGTCCAGCGACATCACCCGAACTGCCGAGATTCGCCAAAGCCCCGGAGCGCGCCGCCCGCAGAACCGGTCAGAGCCGCACGTCCATCATCGAAAAGTCGTCGGTGAAGGCGTCGCGGCCCATGAGCGCGCGGGCGAACTCCAAGTGCCGCTGAATCAGGTCGCCTTCTACCGGCAGCTCCGTGGCCATGCGCGCCACGAAGGCCTCGAACGGCCACATCGCGCCGGTCGCGTCCTCGATTTCCATGATGCCGTCGCTGAACACGACGAGCCGCGCGCCGGGTTCGACCGCGATCGTGCGCGTGTCGTAGGGCAGGTCCGGCACCATGCCGACCGCGGGCGCGTCGGCCTCGAGCTGGTGCAGCGCGCCGCCGGACCACAAAAAGCTCGGCGGGTGCCCGGCGTTGCAGTACGCGAGGCTGCGGGTCTGCGTGTCGAACACGCCGTACCAGATGGTGAAGTATTTGCCGTCCTGCCGGTCCATCTGGAACATTTCGTTCAGCCGCGTGACCACCGCGCCCGGGTTCAGCAGGTCCGTGCCGGGCATCGTGGGGCCGGACAGCACGTTCGCCGCGCTCACCGCGAGCAGCGCCGAGCCGACGCCGTGCCCGCTCACGTCGAGCAGGTAGATGCCGAGGTGCGTTTTGTCGATCCACTGGTAGCCGAACATGTCGCCGGCGAGTTGCGACGACGGCACGAACTTCCAGTCGATCGTGACCGGGCCGCTGGTGAGGCGCGGCGGGAGCAGCGATTGCACGTAGCGCGCGGCGCGGTTCAGTTCCGCGGCCATTTCGCGCTGCGTTTCGGCGAGCTGCCGGTACGCCTCGTTGCGCTCGAGCAGCGCCACGTAGCCGCGCGAGTGGTACTTCACGCGCGCGACTACTTCGAGCTTGTCCGGCAGTTTCACCATGTAGTCG
This sequence comes from Gemmata sp., assembly GCA_022843445.1. Taxonomy (GTDB): domain Bacteria; phylum Planctomycetota; class Planctomycetia; order Gemmatales; family Gemmataceae; genus Gemmata. Next base: position 8,597 of record JALHNS010000205.1, on the reverse strand, counting down.
TTGGCCCCGAGCGCGAACGCCTTGGCCTTCACCACCGGCTCCTCTTTGCTGGAAAGCACCACGAGCGGCACTTCGCGGGTGGCGGCGTTGGCGCGGAAGTAGCGCACCAGTTGCAGCCCGTCGATGTCGGGCATCACGAGGTCTTGGAGGATGACCGTCGGCGCGAAGGCGTTGGCGGCGTCGATGGCCGCGGCCGGGTCTTGGCAGAACCGGAACTCGACGTTCGGTTCGTCCGCGAGCATGCGGCGCACGGTCTCGCCGACCATCGCTTGGTCGTCCACCAGCAGCACTTTGATCGCGTGCCCGTTCGCCATGCGGGTATTCCACACTGCTACAATGGGAAGCGGTAGTAGGTTATCCGGTTTGTACGGCCGCGGGGCGCGAAGTTGTGACGGTTGTAGCGACAGTAGCGGGCGAAGCGACCGGCCGGCTCCGCGCGTTCGTGGTCGCGCACCTCGAACGCGCCGCGCGGCACGACAAGCACCCGGTCTACGACTTCTTCTTCGAATACTACTCGTTCCGGCCGGCGCACCTGCTGCGCTGGACCCCCGGGTTCGGCGTACTCGCGCCGCGCGACAGCATCGCGTGGGCCGAGTTCGAGAGCACCGAAGGCGGCGCGATTTTGCACGCGAGCGCGTTCCCGGATCACCGCGTCTCGTATCTGAAGTGGGCCTGCGAGTACCTCGAAGCTGTGCAAACGCGCGAAGCGTGGTTCGCGTGCATGGGGCTGCACGAGTGGGCGATGGTGTTCCGCGACCCGAACGTGCGGCACCCGTATGTGCCGCTGCGCCTCTCGCGGAGCGAAACCGACGTCGTAGTGGAATCGCAACCGTTGCGCTGCACCCACTACGACGCCTTCCGCTTCTTCACGGCCGAAGCCGCGCCGCGCAACCGCTGGCCGCTCACGCGCGCCACAACCACCGAACACGACCAACCCGGGTGCATTCACGCGAACATGGATCTGTACAAGTTCGCGTACAAAGTCGCCCCGTTCTTACCGTGGGAACTGACCGCGAGCGCGTTCGAGGTCGCGGTGACGGCGCGCGAGATCGACATGCGCGCCAGCCCCTACGATCTGAGCGGGTACGGGTTCGCCCCGCTGCGCATCGAAACGCGCGAGGGCCGCGAGGAGTACGTCGACCTGCAGCGCGCAATCGCCGCGCGGGCGGCCCCGGTGCGCGCCGCGCTGCTCGCGGGGTATCGTGCGCTGCTCGCGGCGAAAACCGGCGCGTAGCCCCTTCCTGCGCGCCGCGCGGCCGCGCATAATCACCTTCGTTTGCATAACCCCTACACTCGGAGCTACTCCATGCGCAAGTTCGTACTGCTCGCGGTGCTGGCCGCGGCGCTCGGCGGCGTCGCCGGCGCGCAAGACAAGGACCCGGAAATCAAGGTGCCGTTCGTACCCACCAACGAGAAGGTGGTCGCGGCGATGCTGAAGATGGCCGCGGTGAAGGAAGGCGACACCGTGTACGACCTCGGGTGCGGCGACGGCCGCATCGTTATCACCGCCGTGAAAGAGTTCAAAGCGAAGCGCGGTCTCGGCGTGGACTTCAACCCGGAGCGCCTCAAGGACTGCGAGAAGCGCATCAAGGACGAGAAGCTGACCGATGAGCAGATCAAGAAACTCACCTTCAAGCAGGGCGACGTGCTGAAGATGACCGCGGACGACTTCAAGGACGTGGACGTGGTGACGCTGTACCTGCTGCCGGAAGTGAACCGCCGCCTGAAGCCGATTCTGCAAAAGGGCCTGAAGCCGGGGGCGCGCGTCGTGTCGCACGACTTCGACATGGGCGACGACTGGAAGGAAGACAAGAAAGAAGAGGTGATGAGCGAGCGCAGCTACCCGCACACCGTGTACCTGTGGACGATCAAGAAGAAGTGACGCGAGTCGCGCCCGTTGCGGCACGCGGTTGCGAGTGCCGACGAACCCACGGTTTCCCACCGTGGGTTTTTTCGTGCGCGCCCGCTATCTCAATGAGCACACCACCGAGGCGACACCATGCGAACGACCACATACGACGCGATCATCATCGGCGGCGGGCACAACGGGCTTACCACCGCCGCGTACCTCGCCAAAGCCGGCTACAGCGTGCTCGTTCTGGAGCGCCGCGAGATCCTCGGCGGTTGCTGCATCACCGAGGAACTGTGGCCCGGGTTCAAGGTGAGCACCGCGGCGTACGTGAACAGCCTGTTGCGCCCCGAGATCATCAAAGACCTCGAACTCAAGAAGTACGGGTTCGAGATGCTGCCGCGGTCGCCGTCGTCGTTCACGCCGTTCCCGGACGGCCGCTATCTGATGATGGGGCCGGACAAGGAAATGACGCACCGCGAAATCGCCAAGTTCTCGACGAAGGACGCGGAGGCGTACCCGAAGTACGAGGACATGCTGACGCGGGTCGCGGACTTCCTCGAACCGATGCTGACGCAGACCCCGCCGGACCCGTTCGGCGGCCTCGGCAGCATCTGGAAGATGGCGAAACTCGGCCTCGGCTTCCGCGGCCTCGGGCGCGAAGTCGCGACCGAAGCGGTCGAGATTCTGACCGGTGCGGCGCGCCCGATTCTGGACCGCTGGTTCGAGTCGGAGGAACTGAAAGCGACCATCGCCACCGACGCGGTGATCGGCGCGTTCGCGCCGCCGTCGCACCCCGGCACCGCGTACGTGCTGTTCCACCACGTCATGGGCGAGTGCAACGGCGTGCGCGGCGTGTGGGGCTACGTCCGCGGCGGCATGGGCACCATCTCGAACAGCATCGCGCAAGCCGCCCAGAGCTACGGCGCGGAGATTCGCACGAACGCGGAGGTGGGCAAGATTCTCGTGGGCGACGGGCGCGTGCTCGGCGTCGCGCTGAAGGACGGCACCGAGTTCCGCGCGACGCGGGTTGCGTCGTGCGCGGACGCCAACGTCACGTTCCTGAAACTGATGGACGCGAGCGACCTGCCGCCGGAGTTCACGGCGCAGATCAAGAAGATCGACTACAGCAGCGCGACGGTAAAGATCAACGTGGCGCTGGACCGCCCGCCGAACTGGAAGGCGAAGCCGAGCGACGGGAAGATCGGCCCGGAGCACCACGGCACGATGCACGTCTGCCCGGACCAAGACTACATCGAGCGCGCGTTCGACGACGCCAAGTACGGGCGCTGCGCGCAGAACCCGATGCTCGAATGCACGATGGCCACGGCGCTGGACAACACACTCGCGCCCGAGGGCAAGCACATCCTGAGCATGTTCGTGCAGTACGCGCCGTACCACCTGAAGGGCACGACGTGGGAGGCGGAGAAGGACAAGTTCGCGGACCGCTGCTTCGACATCCTCGAAGAGTACGCGCCCGGGTTCAAAAGCAGCGTGCTGCACCGTCTGGTGATTCCGCCGCCGGACATGGAGCGCATGTGGGGCATCACGGGCGGGAACATTATGCAAGGCTCGATGAGCCTCTCCAGCATGTTCAGCTTCCGCCCGGCGGCGGGCTACGCGAACTACCGCACCCCGGTGAAGGGGCTGTACCTGTGCGGCGCGGCGGCGCACCCCGGCGGCGGCGTGATGGGCGCGTGCGGCCTGAACGCGGCCCGCGAGATCATGCGCGACGGGTGACGCCGAGCGAAGCGCGAGCGCGCCCCGCGCTCGCGCCTACTCGCGCTTCCCGACCGTGACTTCGATGACCATCTCCTTGTCGCCGCGCTTCACGGTCAGTTTGATCTTCGCGCCCGGCTCGTACTTGCCCACTTCCTTCACCGCGGCCGTGAGGTCGTCTTGTTCGGCTTTCTCGCTCACCTTGTAGTCGTTCACCTTCAGCAGCACGTCGTCCGCCTTCACGCCGGCCTTCTCCGCCGGGCCGTCGCCCACCGTGCCGATGATTGTGATCTTCCCGTCCGCGACCTTCAGTTGAACCCCGATGATGCCCTTCGGTTCGTCGGCGTTCGCGGCCGATGTACTCAGAGCGAGAGCGAGTGCGACTGCAACGACAATTCGCATGATTCCCTCCGTGTGAAAGCCGGGCGACGACCACTATACGCGTGCCGGCGTCACTTCCCAAGAGCCCACTCGAACCACGCGTAGAGCAGTTCGTTCGACTCCGCGTCTGGGTCGTGGAGCTTGCGGTTGGTCATTGCCACGCTATGGTTCGCGCCGAGCAACTTGTTCACCGCGAGCGCGTGGTTCAGGGCGGTCCAGCGCTCCACCGGGTCTTCCGCGCCGGCGGAAACGAACATGGGTCGCGGCGCGAGGAGCGCGTGCAGGTCGGTGAGGTCGCGGCCGTCGGCCATCAGTTTCTTGTACGGCCCGGTGCGCGGGTTCTTGTCGTTCGGGATGCCGCGGTCGCGCTGCTTCTCCAACTTCGGGTCGAATCCCAGATACCACGGCTCCCAATAGTTCACGTTGCTGCGCTTCTCGTCGAACACGATGCCGGGGTCGGACCACGCGCCGCACGCGAACCCGTCGTGCAGCGCCGCCGCGAACAGCGCCCACTTCCCGCCGTACGAGTGGCCCACAACCCCCACGCGCTTCGGGTCCACGTTCGACATCTGTTGCAGCGCCGTGCAGCAGTTCGCGGCTTCGTAGGCGTGAAACGACAGCGGCTGAATGCGGCACTTCTCCTTCGTGGGGTAGTAGGTGTTCGGGTCGCCGCCGAGCGACAGCACCACGAACCCGCGCTTGGCGAGTTGGATGCCGTAGTCGCGGAACGATTTCTTGCCGCGGCCGATCGCGGTGTCGGCTTCGTAGAAGACGACGACGACCGCCGGGAACGGCCCCTTGCCCGCGGGCACGAGCAGGTACGCGTCTTCGGCCGTGCGCCCGGGCGCGGTTTCGATCTTCAGTTTGTGTTGTGTTACACCGTCGCGGTCTTCCTTCGCGCCGAGTTCGACCTTCGGTTTCTCCAGCAGCGCGGGCCATTCGCCCATCAGCCCGTGCCAGTATTTCTTGATCTCGGCGCGGCGCTTCTGCCACTCCGCGGGCGTCTTCGCGACGGTGCCGTCGTCGAACTTTAGTGGCGACCGGAACGCGCCGAAGTTGTCCGCGAGTTCCTTCGGCGGCGCGAAGTAGGGCGCGAGCTTGGCGGGCGGATCGGCCGCGAACAGCGGCTGAGCGACGAGCAACACGAAGAGGGAGAGCGTGCGCATGGAGAGGTTCCGTATTGCAGCCCGAAGGCTTCTGGTTTTGCCCTCTCCCCGCGCCAGCGTGGGAGAGGGTGGCCGAGGCTTTGCGAGGCCGGGTGAGGGGCGCTGCGACAACACCATTTGCGCGATGCTGAACCGCGCGTGTGGCTCACCCCTCACCCGGCGGCGAAGCGCCGCCACCCTCTCCCGCAAGGGGAGAGGGCAAAGGCGAAACGCGCGTCAGCCGACGCGGAAACGCGCGAGGGCGGCTTCGTCTAGCTCCACACCGAGACCGGGGCCGGTCGGCACTTTTGCGTACGGCGGCCCCAAGTCCAGCGGCTGTTTCACCACGTCGCCGTCGTGGTAGAACGGGCCGATCGTGTCCGCGGGGAGCGAATCCGTATCGACCTCTGGGAGCGCCGCGGCGACGTGCAGCATCGCCGCGGTGCCGATGCCGAGTTCGAGGTTGCTGCCGATGGTGCAGCGCAAGCCAGCAGCTTTCGCCACACTTACGATTTCCGCGGTGCCCGCGATGCCGCCGTGCTTACCGGGGTACACGCTGAAGATGTCCGCGGCGCGGTGCGTGCTGAGCAGCCACGCGTCTTGCAGCGTGAACACGCTCTCGTCGGCCATGATCGGCGTGGGCGTACTCGCGCGCAGTTCGGCGAGCGCCGCGTGATCCCCGGCGGGGATCGGTTGCTCCGCGAGCAGGAGTTTCACGTCCGCGAGTTCGCGCAAGCAGTGCTTCGCCTGCTGAAGCGTCCACCCGCAGTTGGAGTCGGTCGTAACCGGGATGTGCTGCGGTGTGATCGCGCGCACGGCCCGAACGCGGGCGATGTCGGTCTCCGGGTCGAGGCCGGTCTTCACCTTCACACACGTCACGCCGCGCGCGAGGTGCTCTTCGGCCATGCGGCACGAACCGTCCACGTCGCGCGCCCACACCACCAGTTTGATGCGCACTTTGTCGCGCACCTTGCCGCCGAGGAGTTGGTACACTGGCAGGCCCGCGGCCTTGCCCGCGATGTCCCACAGCGCGATTTCCACCGCGCATTTGGTGAACGGGTTCAGCTTGATGACGAAGTCCATCGCCCGCCGCGCCGCCGTGATGTCGCGCGGGTCTTTGCCGATCAGCAGCGGCGCGATGTAGTCGTTGATCGCGCTAACGGTGCCGGCCTGCGTCTCACCGGACCACAGCCCGGAGATGGTCGCTTCGCCGAGGCCGACGATGCCGGCATCGGTGTGAACCTTCACGATCACGTACGGCGACACGACGTGTTCGCCGTGCGCGGTCTTCGCGGTCATGCCCTTCTTGAGTGGCACGCACACGGGAATCGGTTCGACGCGGGTGATTTTCATGCTGCGGAACATACCCGATGGGCGCGCGATGCAACAGCGGTTCGCGCCGTTTTCCTGCGGCCGGGCGGCGCGCCCCGCGATACGGTGTCAGTCGCACCCAATTGAACCCGACGCGTCAGCGAGGGCCAACAACCCTCGCTGACGCGTCGGGTTCACAACAAGGAGCTTCTGTATGGCCGGGAAGATCATCATGCGCACCGCCGAGGCGCTAGTCGAAGGCGACAAGGATTACCTGTGCGCCGAACCGGAAATCGTGATCGGCGAGCTGAACGGCCCGGTGGGGACCGCCCTCGCGACGCTTCTCGGCGATCAGGTGAAGGGCCACACCCGCGTGTTCGCCATTCTGAATAGCGACGTGCAGGTGAAGCCCGCGACGCTCATGGTGAGCAAGGTCACGGTCACGAACTCGCGGTACACCGGCATTCTGATGGGCAGCGTGCAGGCGGGCATCGCGCACGGCGTGCTGGACGCGGTGCGCGAGGGCGTCATTCCGAAGCGCAAGGCCAACGACCTCGGCATCATCTATTCGGTGTGGCTCGACCCGAGCGTGCTGAAGGTGCCCGCGGGCGAAGTGGACCACGAGGGGCTGTTCCGCGTGAACCGCGAGGCCACCGTGAAGGTGATCAAGAAGGCCCTCGCGGGCGAACCGAAGATCGACTGGCTGCTGAAGAACCAAGACAAGGTGGAACACTACTTCCACCAACTGGGCGTGGAAGGCAAGATTTGACGCGCGGCGCGCCGGTTCTCGCTGGGAAGAACCGGCGCGGGTCCGTGGTCACTTCGAGATGTACACGTCGCGGGTCGGGCCGAGGTCGAGCGGGGCCGGGCGCGCGCCGAGCCGGTCGTGGTCGATCTTGCCCGTCAGTTCGTTGTACACGTGCTTCACGCTGTCCTTGTTCATGTCCGTTTCCACCACGTCCACGCCGGTCCACTCTTTGTACCACGGGAACGTTAGCCCCTTCGTGATCTCCTCCGGCGTCTTCTTGTCGTCGATGCCCTTCTTCACGGCGGCGCGCAGGTCGGTGAAGTACCGCTTCTCGAGCGCGAACAGTTCCTTGCGCGCGAGCTTCCCGTGACCGGGGCAGACGATATCGATGTCCAACTTGCTCATCGCGTCTAGGCACTTGATCCAACTCGCGGTGTTCGAGTGCCCGGTGTAGTTGAACGCGCCGTTCACGCACGCGTCGCCGGTACACAGGATCTTGTGCTTCGGCAGGTACGCGCTCGCGTCGCCGGGCGTGTGCATGTGGCCGAAGTGCATGAACACGACGTGCTGCGTGTCGTCCTTCAACTCGTACTTGTCGTCGAAGCTGATGTCCACCTGCTTCAGTTCGCTGTCCTTAATATCCTTGCGGTCCTTCGACGCGTCTTCCCACTGCTTCGGGCCGTTGGTCTTCAGCAGTCGGGCCGCGTTCTTGTGCGCCACGATCTTCGCGCCCTCCTTCGCCCACACCGCGTTGCCGTAGGCGTGGTCGCCGTGGTGGTGCGTGTCGAGCACGTACTTGATGGGCTTCTTGGTGGTCTTCTTGATGTCCGCGATCACGTCCGCGGCTTCCTTCGGGAAGTTCGCGTCGATGACCACAACGTAGTCCTTGAACACGATCCACGTGTGGTTGCTGCCGCCGAACGGGATGTTCTTGTCGTTGGGCGAGATGGACGAGTAGCGGAAGAACACGCCGGGCGCGATCTCCTTCACGTCGTTGAACTTCATCTCCGGGATGGGCAGTTGCTTCGGTTCGTCGGCCGGCTTTTCGGCCGAGGCGTACACGACGAGCGCGAACGCGCCGGACGCGAGCGCGAGAAGGGAGAGCCGCTTGAGCATGGGTACGTGTCCAATCGTGGGTCGGCAGGAGGGGCAGCGCATGGCGCGCCTCGGTGTGGTTGCTGTGAAGAGCGTACCCGTGGCGCGCGCGAAAAAAAAGCCCCCGGCATATTCGCCGAGGGCTTCCGTCGCGCTCCGTTCGTGCCGCCGGTGCGGCGCGCTAGCGCGGGCGACAGGGCATCCCGCCCCGTGGTCCCGCGGGCGCGCGTGCCGGGGTGCGTGGGTCTCACGTCCCGCGGCGGCGCTCGGCCGGTGCGCGTGTTCGTTAGTACCGGCGACCGCCGCCGCCGCCGTAGCCGCCACCACCGCTGCGGCCACCGCCGCCGCC
>JALHNS010000204.1 GCA_022843445.1 Gemmata sp. | reverse complement strand
CGCCCTGAAGGCTCTCGCGGCGCAGCACCGCGAACGACCCGACGGCACCCGCGGTCAGGCCCAGCGCCGCGGTGCCCGCCGCCGGCACCCACACCGCGGACGTGTTCAGTTGCTCGAGGAGCGTCATGTTCGAGGTTTCCCGGTCTCCGCGATTGCCGCACAGGGCTTCCGCCCTGTGCTACGGTCGCCGGCCCCTCCGGGGCGGAAGACAATCGCGCGCCTGTTGTCTGAGCACCCTGCGGAGCAGGGTCGCCTACCATAGCACAGGGCGGAAGCCCTGTGCGGCCGACTACGAAGCGGAACTCCCCGAAGCCGGCGGCACCGAGTCTTCGCCCAGCCGCCGGATGTACTCCGGTTCCCACGACTCTTCCTCGTCCACCGGTTCCACGTGAATCGTGACCGCGACTTCCGGCATCGCGGCGCAGATGGCGCTTTCGAGCGCTTCCGCGAGGCGGTGTCCGGCGCGCACCGTGAGGTCGCCGTTCACCAGTAGGTGGAACTCGATGAACCGCCGCGCCCCGGACAGGCGCGTGCGCAGCAGGTGGAACGTCGCCCCCTCGGGCAGGTGCGCGCGGATCAGCTCGCGCACGCGCTCCAGTTCGGTCGGTTCCAGCGCGTGGTCCATCAGCCCGTCGAACGAGCGGCGAATGAGGCCGAGGCCGAGCCACGTGATGTGTGCGCCCATCGCGATTGCGAGCAGCGAATCGAAGAACGTGTAATCGGTGAGGTACACCAGCACGAGGCCCAGCAGCACGCCCGCGGAGGTGTACACGTCGGCCATCAGGTGCTGCCCGTCCGCTTCCATCACGATGGACTTGTGTGCGCGCCCGTAGTGGAGCAGCACGCGCGCCACCGCGAAGTTTATCGCGCTGGCCGCGAGCGCGAGCACGCCGCCCACTTCCAGCGACGCCAGCGGTTCGGGGTAAATGAGCCGCTGCACGCCGTAGGCCGCCGCGCCGAGGCCCGCGACGAAGATGAGCGCGCCTTCGAGGCCGCTGGAAAAGAACTCGATCTTCTCGTGTCCGTACGGGTGCCCGGGGTCGGCCGGCCGCGACGCGTACCCGAGCGCGAAGTACGCCGTGAGCGCCGCGACGAGGTTCACGACCGATTCGAGCGCGTCCGTGAGCAGCCCCACCGAGCCGGTGAGCGCGTACGCGGTGCCCTTCATGCCGATGGTGACGAGCGCCGCGCCGATCGAAAGCGCCACCGGCCACCGGAGCCGCGCGAGTGGTTCCATGCGGGCCATTGTAGGGGCCGGCGCGCGCTATAATGCCCGGCATGTCCGCGCTCGCTCACGCACTGATCCTCACCGGCCCCACCGCGTGCGGCAAAACCGCGCTCGCCCTCGACCTGTGCGCGCGGATCGGCGGCGAAGTGGTCGCGCTCGACTCCATGACCGTGTACCGCGGCATGAGCGTCGGCACCGCGAAGCCGACCGCCGACGAACGCGCCCGTGTGCCGCATCACTTAATTGACGTGCTCGACCCGTGGGACTCGCTCACGGTGGCGTGGTGGCTCGCGCGCGCGACCGAAGCGTGCGAAGGGATCGTCGCGCGCGGGAAGCGCCCGATCTTCGTCGGCGGCACGCCCTTCTACCTGAAGGCGCTGTTGCACGGCCTGTTCGACGGCCCGCCCGCGGACGCGGAACTGCGCGCGCGACTCGAAGCCGAAGCCGCGACTGTTGGCAACGACGCACTTCACGCCCGGTTGCGGGCTGTGGACGCCAAGACCGCGGCGCGGCTGCACCCGAACGACGTGCGCCGCGTGGTGCGCGCGCTGGAGGTGTTCGCGCTCACCGGCAAGCCGATCTCGGATTGGCAGCAGACGTGGGACACGCCCGCGTTCGCTTCGGAGAGCGCCGCGCCGCCGGCCGCGATTCCCGCCGTGGTGCTTGAGTTGCCGCGCGAGGTGCTGTACGATCGCATCAACCGGCGCGTGGGCGCGATGCTGAGCACCGGTTGGGTGGACGAGGTGCGGGCGCTCGCGGCGCTGCCGCACCCGCTGAGCCGCGAGGCGCGCCAAGCACTGGGGTACGCCGAGTTGCTCGCGTGGCTCGACACCGGCGGCGACCTGAACGAAGTCGCGGACACGATCCGCACGCGGACGCGCCAGTTCGCGAAGCGCCAGCTCACGTGGTTCCGGCACCTGCCGAGTTTGGTGCCGGTCCCGGCCGGCGCGCCGGACGCACTCGACCGCGCCCGCGCCGCGTGGGGCGCGTGACACCCTTTGGAGCTAGAGACGTGCTCACCCGAATCGCGTTCTGCGCGGCCCTGCTCGCCGCGTGCGGCTGCACGGACGACGAGAGGGCCGCGCGCGACCGGGCCGCGCGCGACAAGGCGCTCGGCGAAGCGATGGCGCGCTGGAACGCGGCTGCGGACGGCGCGCAGGTGCCGTTCCTCGACACCGGGCGCACGGTCGGGTTGGAGTGGGTGAACGACGCGTTCCCGCACCCGACCTTCAAGGGCGGCAGCAAGGAAGCCTACGGCGAGTTCGCGCGCGTCATGGTGAAGTTCCTCGACGGCAAAGGCACGTTCGACCTGCTCGCGGAGAACGACCTGTTCGCGCACCCGCTGCGGTACGCGCCCCCCGGCGGCAACGAGTTGAAAGTGGATTGGACGCTCGGCAAGCTGATCGCCGACCTCGCGCAACCGGGCGCGATCGGGGACCACGACGACGCCACCCGCAAGGCGCTCAAGGGCTACGCCGACAAGATCGCCGACCGCGCGAAGAAGAAAGACAAGTAGCGCGGCGCACTACAGGTTGATGCGCCCGGTGAGCAGCCATTCGAGGTACTGCCGGAACGACGACGCGACCCACACGCGGTTGTCGTTCTCGTGGTTCCACGCGTACACGTTTTCGTCGATCTGACCGCCCAGAACGCGGAACGCGAACTGATCCCCGTTGCCCGCGTCCGCGAAGAACAGCAGACAATCGAACGGCATGTACAGTTCGGGAAAGTCGGGATGCGCGCGGAACCTCTTGTTGTCCGCGCGGATTTGCTCGACGGTCCACACGAGGCCCGACCCGTCTGCGCCGTGAGCGCCGTTGCTTTCGCGCAGAAACTCGCACAGGCTCGCGGGCAGCGCGCCGAGTTCGCGCACGGCGAGTTCAATCTCGCGCTCCGGCGCGGGCGGTGCGAACTTGCAGCGCGGGGACAGGTCGCGCAGGAACGCGCGCCACGGTTGCTTTGGCATCACACCTTCCACATCTGCACGGGCGAGGCGTTGTTCGGGTAGTCGCCGCCGGTGCCCTTTACGCGGCCGTTGCCGCTGCTGTTCGCGTTCGTCGCGCTCACCGCCGCCACTTCGCCGTTCGGGTGCAGCGCGACGCTGTGGCAGTTCGGCAGTTTCCCGCCGCTGAAACTTGTAGTCGCGTCGCCCGGCTTCCAGACGTGCAACTTGCCCTGCCCCGGTTGGCCGCTGGTGGTGAACAGCACGCGCCCGTCCGCGTGCGGCGCGAGGTCCGTCACGAACCCCTCCGCGGGGTTCGCGCCCTTCCACTGCGAGGTGCGCTTGCCGCTCGCGAGGTCGAACGCGACGAGCAGCGGCGTGCACTCCACGAACCCGCCGCCCTTCGGCTCCGCGCCGCCCGCGAACAAACTTTTCCCGTTAGGCGAAAGCGCAAGGCACTTCACGCCGCCCACGTCTTGAATGCGGTCGAGTTTGTAGAACTCTTTGACTTCAAACGCGCGCCCGGGTTTCAACGCGGGAAGCTCGAAGGTGCGAACGGTGCCGAACAGGTCGCCCGCGAACAGCGTGCTCTCGCTCGCGCACAGCGAAAGCACGTCGGCCTTCGCGTCGAACTCCGCGATCTTCTTCCCGTCGGCGGCGCTCCACGCGCGAACGAACCCGTCGCGCCCGCAGGTGAAGACGTGCGCCTTCGTGACCGCGAGCGCGCGGAGCCAGCCGTCGTGCGCGGCTTCGACGGTCCACGCGCGCGTCGCGCCGTCCCACGCGCTGAGCCGGCCCCAACTGTCCGCGGTGAAGAGCCGCTCCTCGCCGAACGCGAGCGCGGAGAGCCAGCCGTTGTGTTCGCCCAGCGCCGGCAGTTCCGCCGGTTCCTTGCCGCTCACGTCGTAGCGGCGCGCCTTCGCGTCGAAGCACGCGACCGCAAGCACTTTGCCGTCCGGCGAGAACCGCACGCGCGACGCCTGTACCGGCACCGCGATCGGCTTGCCCACTTCTTTCGGCGCGTTCGACGCGGCTTTGGGTTGAGCGCTCACGCCAGCACCTCGCTCACCGGTTTCATGTCGTCGTGCGCGATCGGGAGCGGCTGACCGGCGTTGCGGTACTGCACTTCCTCCGGGTTCACGCCCAGCGCGCGGAACCACGTGTGGAACAGCCCGCCGATATCGACCGGGTCGGTCGCCACGTCGGTGCCCGTGTCGTTCGTGCGCCCCGCGACCACCCCGCGTTTGATGCCGCGCCCGGCCATCGCGACGCTCCACGCTTCCGGCCAGTGGTCGCGGCCGATGTGCCCGTTGATGCGCGGCGTGCGGCCGAACTCCGCGCACGCGATCACCAACACGTTGTCCAGCATCCCGCGGTCGGCGAGGTCTTCGAGGATCGCGGCGAACGGCTTGTCGAATTTGGGATGCAGGCTCGCCGCGCCGTTGAAGTGGTCGCCGTGCGTGTCCCACCCGTAGCTCGTCACCTTCACGAACGTGACGCCGGCTTCGAGCAGCCGGCGCGCGAGCAGCAGGTGCCGCCCGAGGTCGTGCGAACCGTAGCGGTCTTGGTCCTTCTGCGGCAGTTTTGAGAGGTCGAACAGTTCGATCTTCTTCTGCAACTGTGCCGCCATCTCGAAGGCGTGCGTGTTCGCTTCGGTCAGTTCCGGTCGCCGGTTCGCCGCGTACTCTTTGTCGAGCAACTTGCGCAGCTCGTTGCGCTCGTCGTCGGCTTCGGCGCTCAGGTCTTTGGGGCGGAGCAGGTTCTCCGGCGGCTTGCCGTCGCCGAGCGCGAGCGCGCCGAACTTCGGCCCCAAGAACCCGGCGTGCTTGTAGATGAAGCCGCCGCTCATCGGCTTCACCCACACGTACGGCGGCAGCCCGCTGTCGCCCGCGCCGACCAGCTTCGCCACCGCGGAGCCGAAGTACGGGTACGTCACGCCGCGGTTCTTCGGGTCGCCGCGCTGGATGCGGTCCACGCCCGCGGAGTGCGAGTTGTCTTGCGTGCTGACGCTGCGCACCAGCGCCAACCGGTGCATCTGCTTCGCGCACTGCGGCAGCAGTTCCGAGACGCGCACCCCGGGCACGCTCGTTTGGATGGAGCGGAACGGCCCGCCGAACGGGGTGTTGGGCTTCGGGTCCCAGCTTTCGAGCTGGCTCATGCCGCCGTCGAGCCACACGAACAGCACCTGCCGGCGCTGCTTCTTCAGTTCGTCGGCGACCGCGGGGTTCGCGAGCGCGCCCAGCCCGACCGCGCCGGCGCTCGCGCCGAGGAACTTGCGCCGCGTAACCCGGTGTTCGCCCGGCGTGCAAAGCATGGGAGGGCTTTCGTTGTTTGTCGAACCGCCGGCGTCAGCCGGTGGGTATCGCTTGACCCACCGGCTGACGCCGGCGGTTCGACCAGCAGGCTCACTTCTTCGGTGTCAGCACCAGATCGACGGTTTTGCCCGGCACCACGTCCACGAAGCCGCGGAGGTCGCCGGCGCGCACTTCGTACTTGCCGGGGCCGAGGTCCGTCACCTTCGCGCGCCCGGCGACGATCTCCGCGTCTTTGCGGATCACCTGCGCTCCGAGTGCTTGGAACAGATCACTTTCGAGCGCCGGCTTCGACGGGTCGTCGGCCGGGGCGAACAGCACCTTGCCCTTCGCGTCGGCCGGCAGTTGCACTTCCACGCCGCCGAGTTTCGTCGCGTCGAGCGCGAAGTTCTCGGCGATGGAGCCGTTCGCGGGCACGTCCACCCACTTCCACACCGCCGGCCCGCCGACCACCGCGGCGGAGAGCAGGTAGCGCCCCGGTGCGAGCTTGACGTGCTCGTAGCGGAACGCGCGGGCCTTGCCGTCGCCCGACACCAGCGTGGACACGCGCGGCTTGTCGGTCTCGTCGCGGGTCCACTTCGCCAGTTCCACCGGCATCGCGTCGAACGGGATTTGCAGCTCTTTGAACGCGATGCTCCCGGCCGCGAGCGAAGCGTACGTAGTGCGAATCTCCGACTCCGGTTTCGCGCCGGTCACGGTGATCTCGCCGCCGACGTAGGGCACTTCGTCCGCGCCGGGCTTCTCGGTGTGCGAGCGGACAATTTCGGCCGTGAACGTGCCGGCGACGAACGTTTTCGCTTCGTCCGGCAGGCTGAGGTAGATCTTCCCGGTCAGCTTGCCGGCGCTGCGCGGCCCGAGTTCGAGCGTGAGGCCGTAGCCGGCCGGGAACACCGTGATCGGCTTGCCCGGCACTTCGAGCCAAATCTCCGGTTGCATCGGGTCCGCGGGCGCGTCGTGCTTGTACACCAGCTTGCGATCGACCGCGAGCTTCTCGTTCGGCAGCAGCTTCCAGTGGAGCGAAATCCCGCGCTCCACTTCCGGCGACTTCCCCTTGAAGGTGCGGAACGAGAGGTCGCCGCCCTCGAGCGCGACCGCGGGCACGAACTCCGCGCCGCCGGCGCTCCCGAACACCGGCGACGCCGGGATCGTGTGCTTCGTCACGTCCGGTTCCCAAGTCGGCTTCGGCGCGGGCGGCACCGGGATCGGCGGCAGACCGCCTTTGGCGTCGGCGTCCGGCGGCTTGGGCGCGGGCGGTTGCGGGTCGAGCGGTTTGTCCGGGGCCGGCTGCGGGTCCGGCTTCGAGCCGCAGCCCAGCGCCGCCAGCGAGCACGCCAGCACACCCGCAAAGATCGTCCGTGACATGTCGTTCCTCAGAGTAGCAGGCACACGCCGTGTGCCGTGTGTTCGAGCCGCTTCAGTCGCGCGGCGTCTTCATGGGAGTAGGCACACTCTGTGTGCCGTGTGTTCGGGCCGCTCAAGCTAACCGACTGTGCGCGATTGTTTCCGCGCTCAGCAGAACGGCACGCGGAGCGTGCCTACTACCCTTTAGTGATTCACTCCGAATTCCATCGACGCCAAGAGCGCCCACGCCACGCGGCCGAGCGCTTCGGCCCGCTTGTCGGCGTGCTTCGCCAACACCTTCGCCACCGCGGCGCGTTCGGTCGCACTCGGGGCGCGGCACAGCAGCGCCAGATACAGCGCGTCGGTCGCTTCGGCGTCCGAAAGCGCCGCGGCGCGCGACACGAGCGCGCCCGGTTTAGCCTCTAGCAAACCAAGAACTGCCGGGTCGTGCAACACGAACAGCGCCGCGCGCAGCGACGGCTGCACCTCGTCTTCCGGTTCGCGCGGCTGGTTGGCGAACGCCTTCACGAACTTCGGGCGCAGCACGTCGGCCGCTTTCGCGTCGGCCCCGGTCGCAACGATCACACTTTGCAGCAACTGTTCGGCGCTCAACCGGCGTTCGAGCGCGACGGCGAAATACTTGGCGTGCGGGGCTTCCTTCGTGCCGGCGGGGAGCACGCTCGAACGCTGGTAGGTGCCGCTGAGCGCGATTTCGCGCAGCAGGAACTTGATGTCAAAACTGTGTTGCGCGAACTCGCGCGCGAGCAGATCGAGCAGTTCCGGGTGGCTCGCGGGGTTGCCGCTGTGGTGCAGGTCCAGCGGGTGAACGAGGCCGCGCCCGAGCAGCAGGAACCACAGCCGGTTCGCGCCGTTGCGCGCGAAGTCCGCGTTCGCTTTCGTCGGCAGCCGCTCCGACACTTCCTTCAGCGGGCTGAACTTCAGCACCCCGGGCGCGCCAGTCTTCTTGTCCGGCAACTCCGCGAACTCCATGCCCTTCGCGAGTTTCGGAATCTCCAACATCGCGCCGCCGGGCAGTGCCGGCGCGGTGAGCATCTGCACCTTCGTGAACACCGACGCGAACGCGGTCTTATCGAGCGTCGGCTTCTCGCCGACGATCAGCTTGTTCGCGGACGGCAGGTAGGTGTTTTTGAAGAACGCGTGCAGCGATTGGAAGTGCTGCTGCTTGTAGTCGTCCACGGTGAGGTGGTCGTGGCACTCGCAACACTGGAAGTTCTTGCCGAGGAACAGCCGGCCGACGTCGCGCGTGAGCGCGGAGTAATCGACCGGGTTCTGCCCGTAGTTCTCCAACCGCTTCACGAGCCAGAACGCGGCCCCGGCGCGGTCGGTGTCTTTGTGGTCCGCACGGAGCATCGCGCGGGCCATCTCGTCCCACTTCGCGTTCTTGGCGAACGAGTCGCGTAGAAACTTCGTCCACTCCGCGTGGTCGCCGAGGCGCTCCATGAGCATCACGTTGAAGGCATCGGCCCAGCGCTCCGCGTACCCCGGTGCCGCGAGCAGCGCGTCGATCAGCTTCGCCCGCTTCTCTTTACTCGAATCATCGAAGAACGCCTTCGCTTCGGCCGCGGTGGGGATGCGCCCGGCGAAGTCGAGGTACGCGCGCCGCACGAACTCCGCGTCGCTCGCGGGCGCGCTGAGTGTCACCCCATCGCCCTTCGCCTTCGCCCCGATCAGTGCATCAACGCGAGCGTGCAACGGCTCCGCCGCGCTTGCTGGCGCGGCGCACAGTAACGCAAGAAGGAGAATCGTGCGGGGCATGGGGAGCGTGCCGAAGGCGAAAGGCGGGAATGCGCAGAGTATACCGCGACCGCCGCGCCCGCGGAAGCGCGAACCCGCCGTGTTGCACCGGCGCGCCGCGCGGTAGAATGGCACACACCGCACGAGGGCCGAACGATGTCGACCGCGGAATTGCCGCCAATTAGCCACCTGACACCCGACGCGAAGAAGCAGTTGTTCGCGCTTCTGGCGCGAGACCTGCTCGCGGGCGCGACCGCGGTTTCGGTCGCGGACGCGGACGGGGAACTACAGGTGTCCGTTCTGCCGCCCGAAGCCGAGGAGGGCGAGTTGCCGCCGATCTCGCCCGAACGTCAGGCCGAACTCGACGCGCGCTCGGCCCGGCTCCACACCGCGATTCCGGTTGCGGACGCAATCGCGGAGCTTAAGCGCCGGGCAGCGCAGCTTCAAAACCAACAATCGTGACCGTGCGAATTGTGCTGCGGAACCGGCGGCGACGGTCGGTCACTTCGTACACGACCCACAGACGGTCGGTGTATTGCCACCAGCGGCGCAGGCGATTCTGTTCGAGTCGTGCGCCCGGCATTTCGCCCTCGTTCTCAACGAACAGTTGCTCCAAGTCTGCTTGATAAGTAATTGCGGTAGCGAGTGCGTCCTGTTGGGCCGTGGCCGCGTTCGGCGCTTGCGCTTCAAGGAGCGCGAGCAGTTCGGCGAGGGCTTCCGGCAAACTGGTAACGCGAACTTCCACCGGTCGGGCGCTCCGCGGGAACGTCGGCACCTTGCAGCAGCGTTTACCACATTACTCGTTGCCGAGTACCAAATCTACGACCCAGCACCCGCGAACGTGCGGTTGGTTCGCGTCGCGGCAGTGCGTCAGAATGGCGTCGCTGTCGCAGCCCGCGTCTTGGAGCGCATCGGCGAGAATGGGCATTGCGCCGAAGTCGCGCGAGTCGTACATCTGCCGCGCGATGGCAACGGCGGTGTCGGTGCGCCAAGCGGGTTTGAACGCGACCGGGCGGAATGGGTTCCCGAAGATGTCGCGGAACAGCGGGTATTGTGCCTGCCGTTCGGCAAGCACCTCCGGCGGGTCCTCAACGAGTTCCGTGCATTTCAGCGCATCGTCGATCAACAGAAAGGAACAGCCTCGTGCCGTTTGCGCGGCATTGAACCAACTGTAGTTGTCCGGGCGCGCGTCGGGAACTGCCGACAGAACTTCGTTTCCTGCTCCGTGACACAGCAAATGCCATTCTTCGACATGAGCAACATCAAATGCGGCATGCGCGTCGTCAATCCAAATATCGGCCTCGGATAGGCTCGCCAGCTCTCGCGCCGCTTTGTGAACCGAACCGCGACCGTGCGCGAGTTCTTCTGCCAACTCGACCAGTTCCCATTTCCAACCGAAATGGCTCCGCACGCGGTGGCAACACACGACCGCGAACAGCCGCCACTTGCGCCCGCTCGGCTTGCGTCGAACAGCCGCGCGGACGATGTCAGCGTGTTCCTCACCAAGAAACTCCCATTGATACATAGCGCAACCTCACCCCTTGCGCATCATCTCGATAATCGCCACCACGAACGCGGGCAAATCCTCTGGCGTGCGGCTCGTGATGACGTTGCCGTCGATGCACACTTCCTCGTCCACATAGGTGCCGCCGGCGTTCGTTACGTCGTCCTTGATCGAGTGGAAGCACGTCACGCGGCGGCCCTTCAGCGCGGTCGTGCTGCACAACACCCACGGGCCGTGGCAGATCGCCGCCACCGGCTTGCCCGCGGCGTACACCTCGCGCACCAGTCGCAGCAGGTCCGCGCTGCGGCGAATGTAGTCCGGGGAGAAGCCGCCGGGGATCACCACGGCCGCGAAGTCGTCGCCCTTCGCGTCCTTCGCGCTCAGCGTCGCCTTCGCGGGGTAGCCCAACTTGCTCGTGTAGGTCTTGCCCGCCTCCGGGCCGACCAGTTCCAC
Source organism: Gemmata sp. (assembly GCA_022843445.1). Classification (GTDB taxonomy): domain Bacteria; phylum Planctomycetota; class Planctomycetia; order Gemmatales; family Gemmataceae; genus Gemmata. The sequence goes on along the minus strand of JALHNS010000204.1, from coordinate 1,955 downwards.
AACGCACCCGGCCTCGCGCAGCCGGTACACCGGGTACCACACTTCCATTTCCTGATACAGTTGCTCCACCAGCACCGCGACCCGCTTCCCGTTCAGACTCATCGCAAACCTCCGTTGGTGGACCGGAACTCGGGCGCGCCAACCGTGCCCCCGAGCCACCGGTGCGGCTCCCCGCGTGCTTGAGTGTATGCCGCGTTCCCGCTGCCCGCCATGTCGTGGGGAACTGCGAAAGAGTTCCTTCTTCCCGGCTCGCGCCCGAACCCGCATCGACGCGGGTTGCCCCCGCTCCCTATAATCCCGAATCCCCTTCGACCTCCGGGAGCGCGCCGCCATGCACGACCGCATCGCGTATCAGGGCATCACCTTCGACGACGTGCTCCTCGAACCGGGCTACTCCGACGTGATCCCCAAAGACACCGACGTGCGCACGCAGCTCACGCGGAACGTGCGCATCAACATCCCGATCCTGTCCAGCCCCATGGACACGGTTACGGAGAGCGAACTCGCCATCGCGCTCGCGCAAGAGGGCGGCCTCGGCATCATTCACAAGAACCTCAGCATCGCCGCCCAAACGCGCGAAGTGGACAAGGTGAAGCGGAGCGAAAACGGCATCATCACCGACCCGCTCACGCTCCCGCCGGACGACACGGTGGGCCACGCCCGCGCGCTCATGGAGGAGCACCACATCAGCGGGGTGCCCATCACCGTGAACGGCGTGCTCAAGGGCATCCTCACCCGCCGCGACCTGAAGTTCCTCGACGACAACGACCAGAAGCTCGAAGAGGTGATGACCAAGCGGAACCTCGTGGTGGCCCCCGAAAACACCACGCTCGAAGCCGCCGAAAAGATCCTCACGAAAAACAAGGTGGAGAAACTGCTCCTGATTGACGATGAATTCAGACTGAAGGGGTTGATCACGATCAAGGACATCGAAAAGACGCAAAAGTTCCCGCACGCGGCTAAAGACGCGCGGGGCCGGCTGCGGGTGGGGGCGGCGATCGGGGTGCGCGAGTTCGAGCGGGCCGCGTCGCTGATCGCCGCCGGCGTCGATGTGCTGGTGGTGGATTCGGCCCACGGGCACAGCCGCAACGTGATCGAGACCGTGCGCGAACTGAAGAAGCGGCACACGATTGACGTAATCGCCGGTAACATCGCGACCCCCGACGGCGCGCGAGCGCTCGCCGACGCCGGGGCCGACGCGGTGAAGGCCGGCATCGGCCCGGGGTCCATCTGCACGACGCGGATCGTGTCCGGGGTGGGCGTGCCGCAGATGTCGGCGATTGCGAACGCGGTGAAGGGGCTTGAGGGAACCGGGGTGCCGGTGATCGCGGACGGCGGCATCCGGTTCAGCGGCGACATCACCAAAGCGCTCGCCGGCGGCGCGCACGCGGTGATGATCGGCGGGCTGTTCGCGGGCCTCGCGGAAAGCCCGGGGCAGCTGATCCTGTACCGCGGGCGCTCGTTCAAGCAGTACCGCGGCATGGGCAGCATGGGCGCGATGATGGCCGGCAGCGCGGACCGCTACCAGCAGGCCGACGGCCCGAAGGCGACGCCCGCGAACGGCAAGCTCGTGCCGGAGGGCGTGGAAGGGCGCGTGCCGTTTAAGGGCCACTTGGCCCCGTTCGTGTACCAGTTGGTCGGCGGCATCCGCGCCGGCATGGGTTACTGCGGCTGCAAAACGTTGGACGAGCTGCGCACGCGTGCGCGGTTCATCCAAGTGACCGCCGCGAGTGTGCAGGAGAGCCACCCGCATGACATCGCTATCACGCAGGAAGCGCCGAATTACAGCCCGGGCGATTACGCGGGCGACGCTGGCGGCTAGTGCCGCGGCGGCGCTCGCGCTGTTCGTCGCGCCGCTCTCCGCGCAACCGCCCGGCGGGCTTCCGCTGCCGAAGGGCTACCAACCGCGGACGCCACCGGCTCCGGCGCAGCCGCAACCGGCGCGGCCGGCGGTA
>JALHNS010000203.1 GCA_022843445.1 Gemmata sp. | reverse complement strand
GCCGCGCGCGCGAAGCACGCCCGGTACCTCGCCGATTTGCTGGCGTCGCCGCGCGCCGAACCGCGCGCCCGCGCGGCCGAACTGCTGCGGCACTACGCGGACCAACTGCCGCTCGTCTGGCCGGCGCTGGTCGCGGCGCTCGCGGGGAGCGACGAGCGCGCGGCACGCGCGGTGCTGTCGCTGTTCCGGCACCTCGCGCCGGTCGCGGGCGCGGTGGAACCGGACCTGCTCGAGCTGTTCGGCGACCCGTGCCCGATCCGCGCCGCGCGCGCGGCGGTCGCGCTGTGGCGGCTCGGCCGCTTCGCTGCGATCGTGCCGCACATTCGGCGCGAACTGCTCGGCGCACCGGACGATTCGCGCGGCTGGGATTTGCTAACCGCTCTGGCGAACCGGGTGGGGCACGCGCACGGCGTGTTGCACGCCATCGAAGGCGCGCTCGCGGGCGCGCCGGACGACACGCGCGCGCGCCTTTGGGCGCTGCTGTTCCCGCCGGAAACCGGGACCGAGGCCGCGATTTCCGCGTGCGTGGACGCCGCCGCCGCGCCCGGCGCGCGGGTGAAGTGGCTGCCGCTGTTCCGCGCCGCGGGCGACGACCCGGAAGCCGGGCTGCTCGCGCTGGCGCTGATGTGCGCGTACGGCTCCGAGGGCACCGGGCCGGTGAAAATCAACCTCATCAAGCACCAGCGGGCCGTCGCGTTCCACTACTTGGCCGAATCGAAACTGATCGTGGAGCGCGCCATGGAGCGGTTGACCGCGGGCGCGAGCGCCACCGAGCGCCGCGCCCGCGTGCGCGAGTTCTGCGGGAACCCCGAGCGCCCGCCGGAGGCGCTGCTCGCGCTGCTCACCAGCGAGGTGAACTGGTACCGCTGGGCCGGGCTGGAACTGCTCGACGCGTGGGGCGCGCCCGAACTGGCGGCGGACCTGATCGCCGAGCGCGTGTGGGACCGCTGCCCGCGGGTGCGCGCCCGCGCGCTGCTGCTCACGTAACCTGCGGCGCGAACCGCGCGGCGTTCGTGCGTACTCTGTATGGAAGGGACCACCGCGAACGGGCGCGACTCATGCGTGTGATCGAACAGCTCATCCACCACTTCTGGGCGCGCGGCGCGCTCTCGCGCGACGAGGCCGCGTACCTCGTGAAGCACGGGTTCGCGCGCGAAGAAGACCTGCCCGGCTTCGGCGAGCCGCGCCCCCTTTCGGACGAACAACTCGCGGAGATCGAAGGGGAAGAGCGCTCGCTGGAAGCAGACGCACAGCGCGCCGCGAACGACAAGGCCGTAGCCGCGGAGGAACTGGAAGACGAACTGGTCGGCCGCAACGCGGGCACCAAGAAGGGCGGCGGCAAGAAGAAGAAACCCACCGGCCACAACCTCGCGCCCGCGGTCGAACTGCTGAAAGCGCACTTCGACGCGCGGGTTCCGTACCCGGCGCTACTCGAACTCGGTTCGCGCGTTGCGAAGTGTTCGGACTGGCGCGCCGCGGCGCGCGCGATTGGCACCGCGCCCCGCGAGAAGCTCGAACCGGCGCTGGTGGCGCTGCTCGCGTCCCGGCCGCGGGCGCTCGGCGAACTGTGGTTCTGGTGCGACCTCGAACCGCTGTTCGACTGGTGCGCGGACGCGGCCAACGCCGGCCCGGTCGCCGACGGTTTGGCGAAGCTGCTGCGCGCCACGAACCCCGCGAACGTCGGCCGCCTCGGGCAACTCGCGAAAGCGCCGGAAGTCCAGGCGCTCTTGGATTTCCTGCCCGCGCGGCGCGCGTTCCTCGATCTGTTGCCGGTGCTGTTCCACACGCACTTCCCGAAGCTCGGGCTGTGGCTGGTGCCGCCGCACGGCCCCGCGGCCGACTGCTGGCCCGCGCTGCCGTGGTCGTTCGTGATCGTGTACAACGCGCGGCACGGCGCGCCCGGTGCGCCACCACCCGGCTACGCGGTGCAACCCTCGGGGCTCGCGCCGAACCTGCTGCGGGCGGCGCTCACGACGGCGCTCGCGCAGGCCCCGGTCGCGGTGCGCGAGTTGCTGATTCAGGAAGCCCGCGACACCGGCCAACCCGCGTTCGCGCGCCCGCTGCACTGCCCGTTCACGTGGCGCGTTTGATTCGAACCACTCGAGACCGGTGCGATGAGTTCGTCCCCGATTACCGAAACGGTCACGCTGTCGCAGGCGCGCGAACTGATTCGCTGCCTCTCGCACGAACAGAGCGTGCTGCTGCTCTCGCCGCCGGGCGTGGGAAAGTCGGACGTGGTGCGCCAAGCCGCCGCCGCCGAAGGGCTGGAGTGCAAATCGCTGCTCGGCACGCAGATCGCGCCGGAAGACGTGAGCGGCGTTCCGCGCATCGTCGGCGAGCGCAGCGTGTTCTGCCCGCCGCGGGTGCTGCTGCCGGAGAACGCCGGGAAGTTTTGCTTGTTCCTCGACGAGTTGCCCGCGTGCGCCCCGGACGTACAGAAGGCGTTCTACTCGCTGCTGCTGGAGCGCCGCATCGGCGAGTACCTGCTGCCCGAAGGGACGTGGGTCGTCGCCGCCGGCAACCGAGCCGAAGACAAGGCGCTCGTGCGCACCATCTCCAGCGCGCTCGTGAACCGCGTGCTGATCTTGAACGTGCGCATCGACGTGCCCGAGTGGCTCGCGTGGGCGCAGACCGGCGGCGTGCGCGGCGACATCATCACCTTCATCGAGCAGAACCCCGAAGCGCTGTTGCGGCCGGTGCCGGACAAGCCGGTGCCGTTCAGTACGCCGCGCGCGTGGGCGTCGCTGAGTCGCGCGCTCGATCTCGTTTCGCAGCGCGGCAAGCTGACCGGGCCGCTGGTGCGCGCGCTCGCGGTGGGGCGCGTGAGCGAAGACGACGCGCGCCGGTTCGCCGCCGCGTGGACCGGCGACGGCGAGGCCATCGCACTCGAAGAGCGATTGGCGCTGAAGCTCACCGACATCGATTTGTCGGTGCGCGCCCGAAAGACGCTCGAAGGCGGCGGCATCACCACGATGCGCGAACTGGTCGTGAAGACCGACGACGAGTTGCTCGAACTGCGCAACTTCAACGAAACGGTGTTGCGCGAGGTGAAGGCGAAGCTCGCGGTGTACGGGCTGGCGCTGGGAATGAAGCTCTAACATGACGGACCCGGTCACGCTGTCGCAGGCGAAGGAACTGATCCGCTGCTTGGCGGACGCGGAGAGCGTGTTGCTCCTCGCGCCGCCGGGCGTGGGCAAGTCCGAAGCCGTGCGCCAAGCCGCGGCCGAAGCCAAGCTCCCGCTGCGCTCGCTCCTCGGCACGCAGATCGCGCCCGAAGACGTGAGCGGCGTTCCGCGGATCGTCGGTGAGCGCAGCGCGTTCTGCCCGCCGCGGGTGCTGCTGCCCGAAGACGACGCGCCGTTCTGCCTGTTCTTGGACGAACTGCCCGCGTCGCCGCCCGAAGTGCAGAAGGCGTTCTACTCGCTGCTGCTCGAACGGCGGCTCGGCGAGTACCGGCTGCCGAAGGGAACGTGGGTGGTCGCGGCCGGGAACCGCACCGAAGACCGCGCGCTCGTGCGCACGCTCTCGAGCGCGCTGGTAAACCGCGTGTTCGTGCTACCGGTGCGCGTCGACCTCGAAGAGTGGTTCGCGTGGGCGCGGGCGCACGGCGTGCGCGCGGATGTGCTCGCGTTCGTGAAGTACCTCCCCGCGGCGCTTCAGCGCCCGGTGCCCGCGGACCCGGTGCCGTTCAGCACGCCGCGCGCGTGGGCGCTGCTCTCGCGCGATCTCGACCTCGCCGAAGCCGCCGGGCGGCTCACGCACGACGAGCGCCGCGCGCTCGCGTTCGGCCGGCTCACGGCGCACGACGCGGCGCTGTTCTGCGCGCTGTGCGAAAACGGTCTCGGCGAGCTGCGCCCGGCGGCGGATTACCTCGCGGACCCGGCGCTCTTGCCCGCGTCCGAGACCGCGATGTGGTTCGTCGTGAACCGGGTGCGGCAAGCGGTCGCGCACGGGCAACTCGGCACGCCGGACCCGGTGCAAGTGAGCGCGTTCCTGAGCGCGCTCGGCGAAGAGTACCGGTTCGCGCTGTTGCTCGACGCGGTGGAGCACTGGGCCGCGCTCGGCGCGGAAGGCGTGATGCTCGGTTCGCTCAAGGGCGCGACCGGGTTGGCTTCAACCGAAGGTGCGTGAGTGGCCGACGAGAGCGCGAGGGCCGACGAACGCGCGGCGGCGAACGCGGCCCGCGCGCTGGCGCTGGTTGCGGCGACGCTCCCGCACCTCGCGGGGCTGTGCCACAGCGTGCGCGTGAAGGTGTCGAAGCGGTACCCGGTCGCGGCGATCGGCGCGTCCGGGCTGATGCTCGTGAACCCGCGGGTGTTCAGCGAAGAGCCGCTCCCGGACCTCGTGTTCGTCGTCGCGCACGAACTGATGCACCTCGCGCTGTACACCTTCGGCCGCTCCGGGAGCGCGAACGCGCGCCTCACCAATATCGCCCACGATTACGTCATCAACGACATCCTTTCGGTCGAACTGAACCGCCCTGTGCCGCTCAACGGTCTCGTGCGGCACGGCGCGCGGCGCGAGTCGCTGGAAGCGCTGGTCGCGGAACTGGCGCGCGACGGCTGCCCCGAAGGCGCGTGCTGGAACATCGAGCGCGAGAAAAAGAAGAAGCCCGCGAAGGCCCCGAAGAACGCGCTTCAGGCCGAACTCGAGCGCTTGGGCCTCGTTCCGCCGGAACAACCGGGCGACGAAGAGGACGAAGCGGACGACTTCCCCGACGGCGACACGCTGAGCGCCGACGACGAGGCCGAACTGGAACCTGAACTCGGCCCGAAGGACCGGTCCGAGCGCCGCGCCCGCGTGCGCCGCGAGGCCGTTCGCAGTGTGAGCCTGAAAGAACTGCGCGAGGCGATGGCGAGCGCGCAGGGCGGCGGCACCGGTAGCGACCCCGGCGCGACCGAAACGCTGATGGCCGCCGTGAGTACCGCGTACCAGCCGCCGTGGCAACTCGCACTTCAGCACTGGCTCGACGCGGTTTCGCCCGGCCCGCGCAGTTACGCGAAGCCGAGCCGCCGCGAGGCCGATCGCTCCGATCTCGTACTCGCGGGCCGCAAACGGGAAGGGTGGGCGCTGCACGTCGTACTCGACACGAGCGGTTCGATGCTCGACACGCTCCCGCGCGTCTTGGGCCTACTGGCGTCGTTCTGCGAGGGTGCGGGCGTGGCAAAAGTGCGCGTGATGCAGTGCGACACCGGCATCACGGCCGACGACTGGCTCGACCCCGCGGAACTGGCGAACTACCGCGTCACCGGGTTCGGCGGCTCGGACATGAGCCCGGCGATGGACGAACTGAGCGCCGATGCGGAAGTGATCGCGGTGCTGGTGCTCACCGACGGCATGATCGCGTACCCCGCGGAAGAGCCACCGTACCGCGTCCTGTGGGGACTGGTGAACGGCGTCTCGCACTTCCAACCGGCCTACGGCACGGTGGTGCACGTTCGGTTGTAGCTGTTAGCCGTTGGCTATTGGCTGTTCGCCAGACACCTTGCATGGCGAACAGCCAATAGCTAACAGCTAATAGCCCGTCAGGGCACCAACTTCAGCGTGCGCGATTTCACCACGCGTTCGAGCATGGCGAGAAACTCCGGCACCGGTTTCGCGCCGAGGTCGGTGCCGTCGCGCAGGCGCACCGACACCGCGTTCGCTTCCATCTCCTTGTCGCCGATCACGAGGATGTACGGCACCTTCATCTTGGCCGCGTCGCGGATCTTCGCCTGCATGCGCCCGCTGCTCAGATCGACTTCGGCGCGGTAGTCGGCGTCGAGCAGCGCGTCGCCGAGCTTCTGCGCGAACTCGAAGTGCCGGTCGGCGATGGGCACGATTGCGACTTGCACCGGGGCGAGCCACACCGGGAACGCGCCCGCGTACAGCTCGATCAGGTACGAAGTCATGCGCTCCATGGTGCTAATCACACCGCGGTGGATCATCACCGGGCGCTTCGGGGTGTCGTCGCTGTCCTTGTACTCCAGTTGGAACTGGTTCGGCAGGTGCTGGTCGGCCTGAATGGTGCTGAGGGTTTCCTCGCGGCCCATCACGTCCTTCACCTGCACGTCGATCTTCGGCCCGTAGAACGCGGCCTCGCCCCACGCCTCGAAGAACGGCAGCCCGCTCTCTTGGAGCACTTCGCGCAGCATCTTCGTACTGCTCTCCCACATCGCGGGGTTGTCGACGTACTTGCCCTTCGCCGGCCCGCTCGGGTCGTCGTTCTTCGACAGCCGGAATCGGTACTCGGTGATGCCGAGGTCCGCGTAGGCCTTCTTCATCAGCGCGAGCACGCCGGCGATTTCGCCCTTCACCTGATCGGGGCGCACGAACAGGTGCGCGTCGTTCAGGGTCATGCACCGCACGCGCGACAGCCCGCCGACCACGCCGGAGCGCTCGAACCGGTACATGTTCCCGAGTTCCGCGATCCGAATGGGTAGGTCGCGGTAGGAGCGCTGCTTGCTCTTGTACACCTGAATGTGGTGCGGGCAGCACATGGGCCGCAGGCACAACTCCTCGTTGTCGTTCCCGCCCTCGCCCATGTCCATCGGCGGGAACATGCTGTCCTTGTAGTTGTCCCAGTGCCCGGAAATCTTGTACAGCTCCTTCTTCGCGATGTCCGGGGTGAAGACGTGCTGGTAGCCCGCCTTGCGTTCGTACTCCATGATGAACGATTCGAGGATGCGGCGGATGGTCGCGCCCTTCGGCAGCAGCATCGGGAACCCGGCCCCGAACACCGGTTCGTTGGCGAACAGTTCGAGTTCGCGGCCGATCTTGCGGTGGTCGCGGCGCTCGGCCTCTTCGAGCCGCTCCAAGTGCGCCTTCAGGTCGTCGGCACTGGCCCACGCGGTCGCGTGGAACCGCTTCAGCATCTTGTTTTTGCTGTCGCCGCGCCAGTACGACCCGGTGACTTGCTGAATCTTGAAGCCCTTCGCGTCGAGGTCGCCGGTGGTGGGCACGTGCGGCCCGCGACACAGGTCCACGAAGGTGTCTTGCTGGTACACGGTGAGCGTCGGCGCGCCCACAGCTTCATTACCGTATTCGTCCTTACCCTTCGCCAAGCCGTCGATGAGTTCGAGCTTGTACGGGTTGTCTTTGAAGAGCGCGCGGCCCTCGTCCGCGGTGATTTCGCGCACTTTGAAGGCGTGCTTGCCCTTGATGATCTGCCGCATCCGGTTGGCGATCCATTCGAGGTCGCCGTCGGTCGGGTTCACGTCGAGGTCGAAGTCGTAGTAGAAGCCGAATTCGATGGGCGGGCCGATGGTGGGCTTGGCCTGCGGGAACTTTTCGCACACGGCTTGCGCGAGCACGTGCGCGAGCGAGTGCCGGAGTTTGTAGAGGGCCGGGTCGTAGTCTTTGGGGATGTACTTGTCGCCCGCGGCGATCAGCTCCGCTTCGGTTGCCATGGGAACGGTGTCCTTCGTGCGACGCGGCGTGGGACGCCCGCATACAGGAGCAACCTCCCGCCGCGTCACGACCATGTTACGGCAGAACTGAGGGCGCGACACTGAACGCGGGTTCGCGCTGCGGCTCAGGAGAGACGCAGACAGACGCGAAAGCCAACGTCAGCGGTAACATTATGCCGTTCAAAAAGAGCCCGGAACGCGGATCGACATTCCACCGGTTCCCCAAACCACCCGCCACCGCGCGCGTTGCGCATGCGCTCGGCTAAATCTGATGCGAGGTCTGCATTCCCCGGATATGGATAGAACCAATCGGCACACCACTCCCAGACGTTGCCGTGAACGTCGTACAGCCCCCACGCATTTGGCGGGAACGAAGCAACTTCCGTCGTCTGTTGTCGGTACACGCCCGCGGGTGCGTGCTCCCAATTGAGCCGGCCGTCGAAGTTGGCGAGGTCCGTGGTGATCGTGTCACCGAAGTGGTACTCGGTCGTGGTTCCCGCACGGCAGACGTACTCCCACTCTGCTTCGGTCAGCAAGCCGGCGCTTCGTGGTGTCAGTTCCGCCAGTTTCGCGCAAAACTCCACGCAGTCATCACACGAGACCTGTTCGACAGGTCGCTCCGCGCCTTTGAACCGGCTCGGGTCGGTGTCCATCACCGCAAGCCACTGTGCTTGTGTGACGGGACACGCGCCGAGTAGGAACCCCTGCGGCAGCTCAACGCGGTGAACCGGTCTTTCGCCTTCGTTGTCTTCCCCTCCGGTGTCGCTGCCCATCAAGAACGCGCCCGGTGGGATGAACGAGAAGGTCATCGGTACGCCGCCGGGAAGGATCAGCGTTTCCTGTGGTACGCACGGGCGCAGACCGGCGACGAGCAGTTCCGTCATGCGCGCCTGCCACGCGGCGCGTTCGGGGTGCGCGTCCGGTTCGCAACACGTTGCCAGCATGCGCCGGTGGAGGCGCAGGAATTCGGCGCGCCGCGGGTCGTCGTACTCTTCGAGCCAGTCGGCCAGCACCAGCCACCGCGTTTCCTCGCGCGGCTCCGTCACGATGCCGGCCAATAGCGCGTCGAGGTGCGACATTTGGGAAAATCGGTGTGTGGTTATCGGAGGCAGACGCGGATGCCGTCGTACTCGCCGCCGTTGCGTGCGGTGCTGTCCACGCGACTCGCGCTCGTGCAGATGGTGGGTAGTGCGTCCCAGCAGCCGCCGCGCATCATCCGAGAGAGCCGGTCGTGGGCGGCGCGGTCGGCGCACCACTCCCACAGGTTGCCGTGCATGTCGAATAGGCCCCACGGGTTCGGCGGGTAGGTGCCCGCGTCCGTCGTGCGGTTGTGGAACTTGCCCTTGCGCGACCGGTTCTTGCTGGTGCGGGCGTCGCAGTTCATCAGGTCCGGGCGCACCACGTCGCCGAAGTAGTAGGCGGTGGTGGTGCCGGCGCGGCACGCCCACTCCCACTCCGCTTCGAGCGGCAGGCGCACTTTCACTTTCGTTTTCTCCGCAACCGCGCGGCAGAACCGCTGCGCGTCGTTCCACGAGACGTGTGAAACCGGGCGCTCCATGTCGGCCGGTTCGCTCGGCGCGCCCATGATCGCGTGCCACTGCGTGCGCGTGAGTTCGTGCGTCGCGAGGTAGAAGCCCTTCTTGATCTCGGTGGGCTTGGGGGGCTTCTTGCCGCGCTTGGGCTTCCAGTTGCCCGCGTTCTCGCCCATCAGGAACGAACCGGGCGGCACGAAGTTGAACGTCATGCTGACGCCGGGTGCGAGTTCGATCGTGCGCGCTGGCACGCACGGCCGCACACCCGCTTCGAGCAGCTGCACCACGCGGGCCTGCCATTCCGCGCGCTCCGCGTGCTTCCACGCCTCGCAGCACGTTGCGAGCAACTTGCGGTGCAGGCGCAGGAACTCGGCGCGCCGCGGGTCGTCGTACTCTTCGAGCCAATCGGCCAGCACCAGCCACCGCGTTTCTTCGAGCGGCTCCTTCACAATGCCGGCCAACAGCGCGTCGAGATTGGTCACTCGTCTACCTTCTTCTTTGGTTCCGCGTCGGCCTCCATCTTAACGGTCACCTTCTTCGATTGCGACTCGCCACCGGCTTTCAGCGTGATCGTGTACTCGCCCGGGGTCGTCACGCCGAACACGCACGCATCGAGGCCGGCTTTGTCCTTTGCCAAGTACAGCCCGACGCGCTTGCCCTTCGCGTCGGTGCAGGTGAGTTCGGCTTTGCCGGCGGTGGTGGCGGTGGTGAGGAAGTGAACCGCGATCCCGGCCGGCGGGTTCGGCGCTTTGAAGCCGACCGGCGGGTCCGTCTCGCGCTTCGCCGGCTTCAGCAGCGTGACCGGCTTCACGTCGAACAGGTGCGCATCGGCCTTCAGCACCTGTTCGGAAAGCTGTTCGAGCGGGGCGATGTCCATCACCCAAATGCCGCGCCCGTGGGTGCCGAGCACCAAGTCGCGCTCGCGCGGGTGAATGACCAAGTCATCGACGCGCACTGCGGCGGGCATCCCGGTGTGCGCGAGTTGGTGCCACTTCGCGCCGAAGTCGAACGACACCCACGCCCCGAGTTCGGTGCCCGCGAACAGCAGGTCTTTCACCTTCGACGATTGCCGCACCACGCCCACCACCGCGCCTTTGGGCAGGTTGGACGCGAGCGGCTTCCACGTTTCGCCGAAGTCGGTCGTGGAATAGATGTGCGGGGCCGTGTCGTCGTTGCGGTGCCGGTCCACCGCGACCAGCGCCGCCCCCTCCGCGACGTACGACGCTTCGATGCACGGGATCGCGCGCGCCTTCGGCCCGGGCAACTTCTCCGTGAGGTCGGTCCAGTTCTTGCCGTCGTCTTTCGTCACCCACAGTTTCCCGTCGTCGGTGCCCACCCACAGCACGCCGGCTTTCTTGCGCGATTCGGCGGTGCTGAGGATCGTGTGCCCGCTGAGCGCCGGGTTCTCTTTCGGGTACGCGGTCAGGTCGTCGCTGATCTTCTGCCACGAGTCGCCGCGGTTCGTGCTCTTGTACAGGTGTTGCGCGCCGTAGTAGAGCGTTTTGGGATCGTGCGGAGAAAGCAGAATCGGCGCGTTCCAGTTGTAGCGGTTCGGGGTGCCGCCCTTCGGCGCGGTCGGGCGAATGCCCTTCGGGGCCGGGCCTTTCGCGGCGCGCAGGTTCACGCGCGTGAGGTTCCCGTACTGCGATTCCACGTACACCGTGTCCGGGTCGGTGGGATCGACCGCGGCTTGGAACCCGTCGCCGCCGAGGAGCCGCCGCCAGTCCGCCAGCGTCACGCCGTCCGGGAACGCGGTCGCGCTGGGGCCGCCCCAACTGCCGTTGTCCTGAAGCCCGCCGTACACGCGATAGGGCGTCCGCGTGTCCACCGCGACGCCGTAGAACTGACTAATCACGACGCTCCGGTGCGGGGTGAAGGTCGCGCCGCGGTCTTTGCTAGAATACACGCCGCCGTCGTTGCCGAGGATGAGGTGCTGCCCGTCCTTCGGGTTGATCCACAGCGCGTGGTGGTCGGCGTGCGTGGTGCGCCCGATGGGCGCGAACGTTTTGCCGCCGTCCGCGGAGGTGACGCACGACACACCGAGCACGAAGAGGCGCTTGTCGTCGTTCGGATCGACGCGAATTTGGCCGTAGTAGAAGGGCCGCGGCACGAGATCGTTGATCTTCGTCCACGTCTTGCCCTTGTCGTCGGAGCGGAAGATGCCGCCGGTTTCGGGCTTGCCCACCGTGCCGCCCTTCGCGCTCGTCGCGGGTTGCCCGGTGTTGTTGTTCGCGCCGATCGTTTCGCTGGTCTGCACGATGGCGAACACGACGTTCGGGTCTTTGGCGTACACCGCGAGTCCGCAGCGCCCGTAGCCGACCTTTTCGGGAAGCCCGCCGCCCATGCGCGCCCACGTCTTCCCGCCGTCGGTCGTTTTGAACAAGCCGCCGGTGTCGCCGGTCTGCACGCGCGGGCTGCCGCCGCTGAAGGCGTCGCGCTGGAGCGGCCACGCTGCCGCGTACAGCGTGTCCGGGTCTTTCGGGTCCATCGCCACATCCACGAATCCGGTCTTCTCGTCGATGAACTTGCTGAGCGCCCACGTCTTCCCGCCGTCGGTCGTCTTGTACAGGCCGCGCTCTTTGTTCGGCCCCCAGAAGTGCCCGACCGCGGCCACATACGCCACGTCCGGGTTCGTGGGGTGAACGACGACGCGCCCGATGTGGTGCGTGTTTTCGAGGCCGCAGTGCTTCCACGTTTTCCCGCCGTCGGCGGAGCGGTACACGCCGTTGCCCCAACTCACGGAGTTCCGCGGGTTGCCTTCGCCGGTGCCCACGTATACCACGTCCGGCTTCGCCTGACACAGCGCGACCGCCCCGACACTCTGCGTGCTCGCGCTATCGAAGATCGGGTTGAAGGAGGTGCCGCCGTCGGTGGTCTTCCACACGCCGCCGCCGGCGGTGGCGATGTAGAAGGTGTCCGGTTTGCTCTCCACGACCGCGACTTCGGTGACGCGCCCGCTCATGTTCGCGGGTCCGATGTTGCGCGCCTTGAGGCCGGTGAGGATCGGCGCGTAGGGGTCTTGCGCGAGGGCCGGGGCGCAGAGCAGCGCGCCCGCGAGTGCGGCGAGGCGGATCATGTGGCGGGTCCGAAGCGAGCGGGAAGTGAACGAGACGTGAAGATACACTCGGGCCGTTCGGAATCAAAGCGCGAAACCGTGAGCCACGGAGATAAACCCCGTGGCTCGCCGTTTCGCCCGTCTCACGGCCCGATGGCGGCAGTGCCGCGCTCGCCGGTGCGAATGCGCACGGCGTCTTCGAGCGGCAGCACGAAGATCTTCCCGTCGCCGATGGTGCCCGTGTCGCCGGTGCGCGCCGCGTGGACGATGGCTTCCACCGTCGCCTCCACGAACGCCTCGTTCACCGCGATTTCGAGCTTCAGTTTGGGGATCAGTCGGATGCTCACTTCGGTGCCGCGGTACACCTCGGTGTAGCCGCGCTGCCGGCCGCACCCGCGCACGTCGCTCACCGTCATCAGGTAAACGTCCTGTTCGGCGAGCGCGCTCTGCACGTCTTCGAGCTTTTCGGGGCGAATGATCGCAACGACGAGTTTCATGTGGTGTGGGGAGTGTGTGTTGGGTGTTTGGTGGCGAACGGCCGGCGTGAGCCGGCCGGTGTTGTTGCGCGGAAGAA
>JALHNS010000202.1 GCA_022843445.1 Gemmata sp. | reverse complement strand
CGAAGCGTTCCGCGCGCGGTTCTTGGCGGAACTGCAAGCGTGCGGCGTGACGCCCGGCCCGGTCGGGTTGGTGGACGACCCGGTTGTCGGCGCGGTGGTGCTCGCGCGCCGCCTGCTGACGTGACGCGCTACGCGAGTGACAGCGTCACGTTGCCACCGAACCGCGCCACCAACTTGTGCCGCCCGTGCGCGGTCAGCGGGTTCGCTTCCATGTCCAGTTGGCACGTTTCGGGCAGGTGCGGCGAAGCGGCCAGCGCCGCCGCGCCGCGGTCGCCGATCCGGTTGCCGCTCAGGTTCAGCTCGCGCACGAACCGCGCGCACGGCCACGCCGCGAGGAACTCCGCCGCCGCGTCGCTCAGCCCGCAGCCCCGGAACGACACCTTCGAGAGCCGCGCCGCGGTGCCCGCCGTGAGCGCGCCGATGTCGTTGTCGGTCGCGCCCGAAAATGCCAGCAGGTCGGCGCACGCGATCCCGTCCCACGCGAACACCGCGGCCAACTTCTTCGCGCTCAGCCCGGCCCAGCCCTGCGAAATGCGCACGCCGAACACCGGCTCCACTTCGCCCTCCGCGGTCATCAGCCGGTGAGCGCCGTCGACGTCCAGCGCGAGGCCGTGGACGAACCCGCGGTGGAACGAAACGCCCCACGTTTCGAGTTTCACCCCCGACCCTTGGCGCACCAGCGCGCGAAACAGCGGTTCGAGCCAGCGCGCGCGGTGCGCCGATTCGAGCACCCACGCGCGGTGCTTGAGACCGGGAATCGTCTTGCGCACCGCGCGCCGGTCGGGGCGCAGGCGCTCGATCTCGCACTGCACGCGCACGAACTCGGCGCGCGCGGGTTCGTTGTGCTCGTCGAGCCAATCGGCGTACACGAGGCGCGGGGTGTCGTCGTCCGGGTGCGCGCGGATCGCGCTCCGGAGCGCCCGCTGTTCGTCGGTCGGCATGGCGGCGCGGGGGTCGGGGTCAGCGCGCGAGGAACGTGCGCACCGCCGCGCCGAACGCGCCGGGGTTTTCGACGTTCGCGAGGTGCCCGGCGCGCGGGATGTGGATCAGTTCGCTGCCGCGAATCTGTGCCGCGAGGTTCGCCGCCGAGAGCGGGGGCGTCACCGCGTCGTGCTCGCCCACCAGCACCAGCGTCGGCACGCCGATCGCCTTGAGGCCGGGGTTCGCGTCCGGTCGGTCGCGCAGCGCGGCCAGCGCCGCCGCCACGCTTTCCGGCTTCTGGCGCGCCGCGACGGCCTTCAGGCGCTCCGCGAGCGCCGGGTCGGTGGCGTGCGTGTGCTCGCTCAGCACGCGGGGCAGCATCCCGGCGAACAGCGCGGCGGTGCCTTCCGCTTTCACCAGTTCGATGGCCTTTTCGCGGCCGGCGCGGGTGGTCGAGTCGTCGATCCCGGCGCGCGTGTCCGCGAGAATCAGCGCGCTCAGCTTCTCCGGGTACTTGCGCGCGAACGCCAGCGCGACGTACCCGCCCATCGAGAGGCCGCCGAGCGCGACCTTCGGCAGCCCGAGGGCCGTTACGAACGCCGCGACCGCGTCCGCCGCGCTTTCGACGGTGAACGCGCCGACCGCCGCCGATTCGCCGAACCCGGGCAGGTCCGGGGCGATCACGCGGGCCACGTCCGGCAGGTCCGCGAGTTGCGCGCGCCACATGGCGCGGTCCAGCGGGAACGCGTGCAACAGCACCAGCGGCGGCCCGGTGCCCGCGTCGTCGTAGCCCACGGTCGCGCCGTTCGGCAGGGTGAGAACCGGCATTGGCAGCTCCGGGGGCGACTAGCGCCGGCGCTTCCCGCGCTTCGGGAAGCGGCCGTAGGAGGGCGCGTCGGTGTCATCTTCCGCCTTCCGCGCGCCACCGGCTAGGCGGAAGTCCAGCATTCGGCGCTGCAAATCGACGCGCGCCACTTCCACCCGCACGCGGTCACCGAGGCGGAACCGGCGCTTGGTGCGCCGCCCCTCCAGCGTGTGCGCGCCCTCGTCGAACCAGTAGTAATCGTCCACCAGCGACGAGATGTGAACCAGCCCCTCGGCTGGGAGCTTTTCCGCTTGCGCGAAGAACCCGTAGTCCGCGACGCCGGTAATCACCGCGTCCAGCGTTTCGCCGAGGCGCGTGCTCAGGTAGTTCAGCAGTTTCGTCTTCACCAGCTCGCGCTCCGCGGTCTCGGCGCGGCGCTCCATCTTCGAGCAGTGGTCGCCGAGCGCGACCAGTTCGCCCACGTTCGCGCTCGCGGTGCCGTGCTTGATCCACCGGTCGAGCAACCGGTGAACTTGCAGGTCCGGGTACCGGCGAATCGGCGACGTGAAGTGGCAGTAGTGCTCGCTCGCCAATGCGTAGTGCTGATCCTGAATCGGCGAGTACGCGGCCTGTTTGAGGCTGCGAAGCAGCGCGAAGTGGACGGCGGCGCGCTCGGGTTTGTCCGCGGTCGCGCTCAGCACGCGCTGCAACTCGAACCGGTCTTGCGCGCGTTTGATGGGGTGCCCGAGCAGGTCCGCGAACTGCGCGAACTCTTCGAGTTTCTCCTCGTTCGGTGCGGGGTGCACGCGGCGCAGGAACGGCACCTCGTGTTGTGTGAAGTGGTCGGCGACCGCCTCGTTCGCCGCGAGCATGAACTCTTCGACGATCTGGTGGCTCAGGTTGTGCTCGGCGAAGTGCGCCCCGCTCACGCGCCCGTCGGTGTCGTACTCGAGCACCGCTTCGGGCATCGTCAGTTCCAGCGCCCCGCGCTTGAACCGCTTCTTGCGCAGCAACAGCGCGAGATCGCGCATGCGACGGAGCATAGCGAGGAGTTCGGGGGAGGGTGTTTCACCTACCCCCCCCTCTCCCCCCTCCCTAAAGGGAAGGGGGGAGAGGGACGCCTCGCTGCGCTCGGCGTCCGAAGAATCAGCGCCTTCTGGTTCGTCGAGCTTAGCGAGCCGCTTCTCCCCCCTTCCCTTTAGGGAGGGGGGGCCGGGGGGGGTAGGTCTCGCGGAACCGGAAGCGTCGAACGAATCGAGAATGCCTTGCACTTCGTCGTAAGTGAACCGGCGGGCGGCCTTGATCGCGCCGTTGGCGAAGCGGACGTGCCCCTTCTGCAAGTTCGGCGTGAACTCCATCTGCACGGTCTTCACGTACCGCACCTTGCCCGCTTGCAGCGACGCCAGCCCGTTCGAGATGACCTCCGGGAACATCGGGATCACCTTCTGCGGCAGGTACACGCTCGTCGCGCGCTTGCGCGCCTCGGTGTCGAGCGCGCCGCCGGGCTTCACGAACGCGGCCACGTCCGCGATGTGAACCGTCAGAATCCAGTGCTTGGTTTTCGGGTCGATGACCACGCTCACCGCGTCGTCGAAGTCTTTCGCGTCCGGCGGGTCGATGGTGACGACGAGGTCGTTGGTGAAGTCTTCGCGCCCGTGCAGGTCGGTTTCGCTGAACGCCGACGCGACCTGCCGCGCCTCCGCGAGCGCGCTCTCGGGGAACGCTTCCGGCAGGCCGAACGCGCGGATCACCGAGAGCGTATCCACTCCGGGCTTGCCGTGCGGCCCGAGCACTTCGGTAATCACGCCCTCGCCGCGGTCGTCCGGCGTGGGGAACCGCAGCATCTCGATCACGACTTTGTCTTGCGGCTTCGCGCCCTTCGCGCCCGGGTCGCCGACCGCGACGCTGTGCGCGAACACGTTCCCATCGACGCGCACGAGCGCGACGCGGTCGCGCTCGAAGTAGGTGCCGACGAACGTGCGGGTTGCCCGCTCCAGCACGCGCACGATTTCGCCGCTCGCGTCCTTCAACCGCGTCGCCTCGCGGGTGACGCGCACCATGACCGAATCGCCGGTGGCGGCGTCGGCGGACTTGTCTTCGCGGATGTAGATTTCGGGTCGGAACACGCCGTCGGTGGTGTGCGGCCGAACGAACCCGTGCCCGGCGGCGGAGCGCCGATATGTGCCGGTGACGGTGCCCTGCGCGTTCGCGCCTTTGAGCGTGTTGTTGCGCTCGACGGTGAGCCGCCCGTCGCGCACCAGTTCGCGCACGGTGCGCCGGAACGCTGGGTATTCCGCTTGGGGCAGGTTGAGTCGTTTGAACAGCGCTTTCGGCTTCAGCGGGTGGTAGCTGTGCGCCGAAACCGCGTGCAAGATTTTCGTGAGAAGTTCTGTCATTGAGTTGGGAAGAGCGTTATCCGCAGATTGCGCAGAGTAACTTGGCTTGGCGAACGGCCGGTGTGAGCCGGCCGGTGTGAGTATCGCGTCACCACCGGCCGGCTCACGCCGGCCGTTCGCCCACAATCTGTGTCCATCTGCGAAATCTGCGGATGAACCCTCTTTTTGTTAGTCGTAGCCGCCACCGGATTCGCCGTACAAGTCACCCAGCGCGCCGCCCTTGTAGATACGGCGCCCGAGGTTCGCGTTGTACGGCGTCCACGCGGACGGATTGTTGCGGTCCTCTTTCAGGTCGCGCAGCACCATGTGCATGCGGGTGTCGGTCAGGTCAATCAGGTGCAGCAGCATCGCCTCTGGTGTCATCGGAACTCTCGGACTGCCGTATGCAAGTTCCCCGTGGTGGCTGAGGATCATGTGCTGCACGCGCAGCATCAGTTCCCGCGGGAACGGTTCGCCCGTCAGGTCCGGCACCTTCGTCGCGGTCTCCGCCAGCATCGCCACCGCGATGGGGATGTGCCCCACCAACTGCCCCTCGTCGGAATAACCGAACGCGCGGGCGTAGGTGAGTTCGCGCGTCTTACCGGCGTCGTGCAGGAACACGCCGAACAGGAGCAGGTCGCGGTCCACACCGGGGTACAGCGGGAGCAGCTTGTCGGCCGCGTCCATCATGCTCACGGTGTGCTCGAGCAGCCCGCCCACATAGGCGTGGTGCAACTTGACGCCGGCCGGGCAGGTGCTGAACGCCCGCACGAAGGCGTCGTCCATCAGGAAGCACTCGGCGAGCGCGCGCAGGTGCGGGTTCCCCAGCCGCAGCAAATACCCGCGGAGCCGGTCGAGCAGTTTGGGGATGCTCTGGTCGGTTTGCGGCAGGAAGTCGCCGTAATCGACCTTCTGCTGTTCCGCGCGCGTCACCTCGGTGACGATCACCTGCAGCGCGCCTTGGAACATCTGCACGCGGCCGGCGATCTGCACGAAATCCCCTGCGTTGAACCCGCGGGCGATCTGTTCGCCGGCGTTCCACATGCGACCCTGAATGCCGCCGGAGCGGTCCCGCAGTTCCAGAAGGAGGAACGGGTTGCCGTTACGGTTCGCGCGGAGCTGCTTTTCGGTGAGCAAATACACTTCGTCGATTGCGTCTCCGTCGCGGAGTTGTTCGACGAACTGGCGAGACATGGAATGCCCTTCCGTGTTGCGGGTCGAACCGCCGGCGTGAGCCGGCGGGTGGGATAAAGACAACCCACCGGCTTACGCCGGCGGTTCGACAGGCAGTTCAGTGTACGACGTGCGCGAAATGAACCGCGGGCCAACAACGAACAACCAGTAACCAATAACTACTTGATCCGGCATTCGCCCTCGCACGGAACGAGGTCGTAGCGGTGCTTAGCGATCCACAGGTACACTTTGTTGCCGAGCCACGGCACGCCGGGAACGTAGAACAGCGGCGCGAACAGAACCGTGAGCGGCATCCGCCACGACATCCACCGGAACGCCTTGAACCCAGCCGGGGCGCGCTGGCGATCTGGCGTCACGACGTGCATTTCTTTCAGTAGCGCTTTCAGGTCGAGCGGAACGGCGCTGGGGGGCCAGTTGGCGCGGTCGCGGCAGTCTTGGAAGTGGAACCGCTTGAACCAGTCGAGCCGCTTGATGATGCGCACGGCGCGCTGGCACAGCGGGCACATGCCGTCGAAGAGCACGACGGCCTTGCCCTTCGCGGGGTCGGCGCGTTCGGCGGCGGGCGCGGGGGCTTCGGCGGCGCTCATGGCGGCTCCGGGTTTGGGCACGGCTATTCTACCGCAGATACCGGCGCGGCGGCGGAAATCCAACACCGTAGAATGAGGCGGAAGAGACCTACCCCCCTAGCCCCCCTCCCTAAAGGGAAGGGGGAACAAGAGGAAACCGTTGGCTCTTCGCTGCGTCACGAAGTGACGCAGTCTCCCCCTTCCCTTCAGGGAGGGGGCCGGGGGGTAGGTTGCCTTTGGAGTCACCATGAGCGCCGTTACGCTTCCGAAGCAAATCACCGTGCCGGAGTTCCGCGCCGCGAAGGGCCGCGGGGCCAAGCTCGCGGTCGTCACGGCCTACGACTACACTTCCGCGCGCCTAACCGACGAGGCCGGCGTGGATGCCATCCTCGTCGGCGATTCGGTCGGGATGGTGGTGCAAGGGCACCCGACGTCGCTTCCGGTCACGCTCGACGAGATGATCTACCACACGCGGTGCGTGATACGCGGGACGAAGCGCGCGCTGGTGGTCGCGGACCTGCCGTTCCTGACCTACCAAGTGAGCACGAAGCAGGCGGTACGGAACGCGGGCCGGCTGCTGAAGGAAGCCGGGGCGCACGCGGTGAAGCTCGAAGGGGGCGTGCGGATGCGAAACGCGATCCGCGCGTGCGTAGAGGCCGGCATCCCGGTGATGGGGCACATCGGCCTCACGCCGCAGGCGGTCCACCAACTCGGCGGGTTCAAGGTTCAGCGGGACGCGGAGCAACTCCTCGCCGACGCCGCGGCGGTGCAAGACGCGGGTGCCTTCTCAATGGTTGTTGAAAGCGTCCCATCAGACTTGGGCGCGCAAATCACGGCGTCGGTGAGCGTGCCCACAATTGGCATCGGCGCGGGCGCGGCGTGTGACGGTCAGGTGCTGGTGTTCCACGACATGATGGGCCTGTTCCCGGACTTCAAACCGAAGTTCGCGAAGCGGTACGCGGACTTGGGCGGCGCGGTGCGCGGCGCGGTCGAAGCGTATTGCCGCGAGGTCCGCGCCGGCACCTTCCCCGCCGCCGAGCACACGTTTAAGTGAGGTGCGCTGTGATCGTACTGAACGTGGCGCGCGGGGCCGACATCACGAAACTGCTGTTCCTCGACGCAGAGCGGTTGGGAGTGTGTGCGTCGAAGAGCAAACCGTACCGCAAACTCCCCGCGTCGCTGTGGTCCGTGCCGACGGGCGCGCGCGTTGAGTTCCAGAACCCCGGATTCGACGACGACAACGTGGGCCAGCTCCGAGCGGGCGAGTGGCTCTTTGGTGCGTCCGGGCAGCGGCACGTGCTGGTCGCGCACAACCCGCAGACGGGGCAATACGTCTCCGAACCGGTCGGGGGTACCATCGTCGATCTCGCGCTCGCGCCGGGCGCCGGCACGGTGCTGTTCTCGATGCGCGACGCGGAGACCGGCCGAGAGCGCTACGAAAGCCGGGCGTGGTCGCACGCCGGCGCATTCGGACCGGGCTTTCGCCGCGACTTTGAAACGGGCGACGGGCACTCCATCCTTCCACTACCGGACGGCGAACGGTTCGTGGCTCTCGGCTTGTATGTGATTAATCCGCACATCCGCGTGCGCTCAGTCTCGACCGGCAAGGAACTCACCGCCGGAGGGCCAACAGTTCTCTACACCATGCCGGCGCTCGCCTGCTCACCCGATAGCAAGCGCCTCGTGGCTGCGGTTCAATTGTCGCTGCACGTGTACTCCACCGACAGGCTGGAATTCGAGAAGTGGGATGTTCGAAAGGACGGTCGCAAGCACTTCACGGGCATCGCGTTTCACCCTTCCGGCAAGTACCTTGCAGCGACGAGCAACGACGAGACGGTGAAGCTGTACGACACGGCTACGTGGGACGTCGCGCACACCTTCACGTGGAAGATCGGGCGCATGCGCAGCATCGCGTTCTCGCCAGACGGCGCGCTCGCGGCGGCGGGGAGCGACAAAGGGCAAGTGGTGGTGTGGGACGTGGATCTCTGAGGGCACGCGAATGCTGGTACTCAAAGCAAAAGGCGAGCGCGGGCGGATCGATCTGGTCGAGTTCGCTCCGGATTCGAGCGCGCTGCTGACCGCCGCGCAAGACGGCCAAGGTATTCGACTGTGGGAGGGATTGCCGAATCCCAGTGCGCCGCGGTTGTATCCGGACATCGCGCTACGTGGGCTCAACCCGATTCAACACGCGCAGTTCACACCGGACGGCCGGTCGATCCTGTTGAGGGCCAAACCGCTCGGCATCTGCGACCGAGTCACGGGCACCGTGCGCGCCGTGGAAATGTGGGACGCGACTCATGGGTGCCACTTCGCGCTCGCGCCGGACGGCCTCACGTTCCTCGCGACGCAGTACGTCAGCTACGGTCAACCGCTCGGTCGGATCACCTCCCGCCCGCTCGCCGACCCGACCGCGGGTGCCGCCCTGTGGGTGCAGGAACTCGACCGCCAACTGAACTATCCTCCGGTGTTCTTGTCGCGCGAGCGGTTCGCGGTGGTGGACGTCCCGCTGGCAGGCGCGAGGGACGATATGCGGTGCACGGTGCGTTCGGCGCGCACGGGCGAACTCTTGTTTTCGTGCGATGCTTCGACCTATGGCGGGACGCTGCACCCGTCGCCGTGCGGGAGCATGTTCGCGACACCGAACGCGACCAACGTCCACATATTCGCAGTCGGCGAGTCGTCTATCGAACTGCGAGCCACCCTGCAAAACGACTCTCGCAAGCTGTTCACCGGCATCGCGTTTCACCCAAGTGGCAAGTACCTTGCTGCCACGAGCAACGACGAAACGGTGAAGCTGTACGACACCAACACGTGGGAAGTGGCGCACACATTCACGTGGAAGATCGGGCGCATGCGCAGCATCGCGTTCTCGCCCGATGGCGCGCT
Source organism: Gemmata sp. (assembly GCA_022843445.1). GTDB lineage: Bacteria > Planctomycetota > Planctomycetia > Gemmatales > Gemmataceae > Gemmata. Next base: position 3,815 of record JALHNS010000202.1, on the reverse strand, counting down.
CGCGGCCGCCGGCGGCGACAAAGGGCAAGTGATCGTATGGGATGTTGATTTCTAATCCCGCCGCTACAATTCCCCGCATCACGCTCGCGCCACGGACTCGCACCCGATGACCGACGAACGGCCGACCCCCAACGCCGCTACCGCGACCGACGTGCCCCCGCGCGTCGGCATCATCATGGGCAGCAAGTCGGACTGGGACACCATGAAGCACGCGGCCGACGTGCTGCGCGAACTGCACGTGCCCTTCGAAGTGAAGGTGGTGTCGGCGCACCGCACGCCGGACCTGCTGTTCGAGTACGCGGGCACCGCCGAGGCCCGCGGGCTGGAAGTGATCATCGCCGGGGCCGGCGGCGCGGCGCACCTGCCGGGCATGTGCGCCGCGAAGACCGTGGTGCCGGTGCTCGGCGTGCCGGTCGAATCGGCGGTGCTGCGCGGCGTCGATTCGCTGCTCAGCATCGTGCAAATGCCGATGGGCGTACCGGTGGGCACGCTCGCCATCGGCAAGGCCGGAGCCGCGAACGCGGGGCTGCTCGCTGCCGCCATTCTGGGCACCACAACCCCGCAGGTGCGCGAGGCGCTGAAGGCGTTCCGCGCGAACCAGACGAAGAGCGTGCTCGACAACCCGGACCCGCGCCCCGCGAGCTGAACTCATGACCGCCGCCGACATCGCCGCGCACCTCGACGCCAAGTTCGGCCGCGCCGTGCTGCCGGGTAAAGCCGACGCCATCGACCCGTTCGTGGTCGTGGAACCGGCCGTGCTCGTGGACGTGTGCGAGTACCTCCGCGACGAACCGGCGCTGCGGTTCGAGATGCTGAACGACCTGTGCGCGGTCGATTACCTCGAACCGGACGCGAAGAAGGCCCCGAAGGCCGGGTTCGAGCCGCACATCGAAGTGGTGTACCACCTGTCCAGTTTCGCGTACCCCGGGCTGCGCTGCACGCTCAAGGTGATTCTGCCGCGGTGGAAGGACGGTACCGTTGGGCAACTGCCCGAAGTGCCGAGCGTGAGCGGCGTGTGGCCCACCGTGGACTGGCACGAGCGCGAGGCGTTCGACCTCGTGGGCGTGCGGTTCGTGGGCCACCCGAACCTGACGCGCATTCTGCTGAACGACGACTGGGAGGGGCACCCGCTGCGCAAGGACTACGAGTTCCCGCTCGAGTACCACGGCATCCGCTGCCGGTGACGCGCGCGGTGCCGAGCGAACCGCGGCGGCCCGCCTACGGCTTCGACGGCCCGCGGATGCTGATGCCGCGCAGCGCCGTTTCCTTCGGCGCTTGCTGCGTGTAGCTCGCCACCAACTCCCACTTCGGGCTGAGCTGGTAGAAGTGAAAGTCGGTCGCGTTGCCGGGGTGAACGTTCGGCCCGGTCACTTTCTTCGCGTCGATCTTCAGCAGCGCGAAGTACCCCTCGATTGTGGCGGGCCGCTTCTTCTTGTCGCCGTCGAACTCTTTGTCCAGCGCGGCGAGCGCCTCCGCGAACTGCGCGGCCTCGGCGTCGGTGTAGCCCTTCGGTTTGTCGTCGGCCGCCGCGAACAGGGCGGCGCTGAGCAGAAGTGCGGTCACGGCTCGGCCCTCGGTGTGTGTGGCGCGGCGAGTGTACCGCGGCGCGCGTCACGCGGGTGTAACGGCCGCCCGGCGCGTGCGGTGGCACCGCTCACCCCGGCACGCGGCGGACGCGGTACACGGTGCCCTTCGTGCGCTCGCCCCCGGGTTCGCCGGCGCGCGCGAAGTCGGCCTCCGCGTCGTAGCCCGCTTGCATCAGCTTGTAGCGGAACGGCCGCGCCGGGAGCCGGTCCGGGTCCGCGATCAGGCACACGCCGTTCGGCGCGAGGACCGCGTCCAGCAGGTCCACGAGCGGATCGACCAGCCGCTCCTCGTACATCAGATCGGACCCGAGCACGACGTCGAACTGTTCGCCGTCGGGCGGCGCGCGGAAGTCGAGCGGCATTCCGCGATAGCCCTTCGTGAAGCCGTTCACTTTGGCGTTGCGGAGCGCGAACGCGACCGCGGTTTCGTCCACATCGGAGAACGTGACGCGCAGCCCGCGCGCGAGGCACGCGACCCCCGCGAGGCCCAACCCGCACCCGATCTCGAGCACCTCCGGGGCCGGGCCGAACGCGGACCAGTCGGCGCTCAGCACCGCTTTCGCCAGCATGCGGGCCGACGGCCACAGCGTGGGCCAGTACGGAACGTATTCGTCCGCGGCGTACGCGGAGCGGCACCACGGGTGATCGAGGAGCTTGTCGCCGTCGGCCGGGCGCTCGATGCGGAACGTGTAGTCGCCGACGAACACCGTGTCGCACACGGTTTCGGCGACGAGTTCCGGCGGCGTGCAGTGGTAGCGGGGGGGCATGGGGGGGGCCGATTCCCGGGACCGCGGCCGTCTCGGCCGCACGCGAACGCGCCAATCACGCTGCGCGTGTTCGTGTTGCTCGCACACAACGAGAAGCGCGGCCGAGACGGCCGCGGTCCCAGCGGTGTCACCCCGGTGGCGCGCCTTCTGCTGGCGGCGGCCCTTCGCTCGGCGGCTTGCGGTCGCGCAGGTGCGCGGGCACCTTCACCGGGGCCACGTCCCACGCCAGCCCGACCACTTGCAGCGCGCGCACGAACGTGAACGTGAGATCGACCTCCCACCACCGGTGCCCCTGCGAGCACGCCCGCGGCGCGGCGTGGTGGTTGTTGTGCCAGCCCTCGCCGTTCGTGAGGATCGCCACCCACCAGTTGTTCGTGCTGCGGTCGTTCGTTTCGTAATTGCGGTAGCCCCACCGGTGCGACGCGGAGTTCACGAACCACGTGATGTGCCACACGTAGACGGTGCGCACCACGATCACCCACAGGAACCACTGCGCCGCGAACATCAGCGCGTCGTTCGTGGTGTCGAAGAGCGCGAACCCGAGGCCGAACCCGGCAGCGGTGAGCAGCACCACGTGCGCGAGCCACACGAACAGCCACTTCTCGCCGCGGTGCAGCCACCGCAGGAACTTGTCGCCCATCAGGTCCGGGACGTACTTCGCGTAGGTTTCCAACGACTGCCGCCGCGGGTCCGCGGTGTAGATCCACCGCATGTGGCCCCAGTAGAAGTCGTCCTTCGGGCTGTGCGGGTCGCCCGCGTCGTCCGAGTGCTGGTGGTGCATGCGGTGCGTACACACCCACCACAGCGGGGAGCCTTCGAGGCTGCACACGCCGAAGATCACCCACAGCCGTTCGAGCGGCTTGGGGAACTTCGCGGCGGAGTGCGTGAGCATCCGGTGGTAGCCGAGGTTGATGCCGAGCGAGCCGAAGACGAAGTTCCCGATGATGAGCGCGGGAACGCCCCACCACACGAACGTCCACGGGGTGAACGCGAGCGGCACGAGCAGGTGAACGAACACGATGACGGCGAAGAACCAGAAGATGCGCGGCGGCTTCGCGGTGGTGGCAGGGGCGACAGCGGGAACCGTGCTCACGAACGACCCTCGGTGTGCGGGCGGCGCACCGGCGCGTCGGGCGCGCGTCGGTCGCTTCGCAGATAGAATAAGGCGCGCGCGGCCGTTCGGCGAACCCGCGCGGCTTTACCCCCGTTGCTCACGGTATGCTACTTTTCGCCGGGCCGCGGGCACGGTTCTGAAACACCGGGCGCGCGTCGAACGCGGGTTCGCGCCGGAACGGCCAATCATGCTCGAATTCCCCACGAACGCGCTCGTTCCGGCCGAAGAGATCGGGCTGCGGCACACCCGCGCCGCGGTGCAAGCGCTCGCCGCGGCGTTCGCCGATTACGCCATGCTGCGCGCGCTGTGCCCCGACGCGCGCCGGCGCGCGCGGGTGGTGCCGGCGTT
>JALHNS010000201.1 GCA_022843445.1 Gemmata sp. | reverse complement strand
CGGTGCCGCCGCGTGCGTCGCGTGCGAGCGGTTCCGCCTCAAGCACGGCCGGTTCCCGAAGGCACTGGGCGAACTGGTGCCCGCGTTCCTGCCCGCGGTACCGACGAACCCGTTCGACGGTAAACCGCTCACGTTCCGCGCGTTCGACGACCGCGTCGCGATTTACGGCTGGCACGAGCACAGCCAGTTCGCGCCTCAAGGGCCGCCCGCGGACTTCGACGAAGGGCCGCGCAAGGGCGAGCCGCACGGGGGGCGCGTGTGGCTGCCGAAGAGCCGCGCGCTGCCGCCGCCCCGCGACCCCGACGACGAAATCCCCCCACCGCGCGAGAAGCCGTGACGCGCCGCACGCTGCACCTGACCGAGCGCCGCACCCGTCGCGCGAAACTGCCGGCGGGCGAGGTCGCGTTCCTTCTCGCGCACGCGCGCCACGCCATCGAAGTGGTGCCGGACTTTGAAGCGAACGTGTACCGCCTCACGGCCCGCGGGTTCGTCGGGTTCATGTGCGGCCCGGAAATCCGCTACTGCATTTCGCCCAAGATTCCGTGGCCGAATGTGCGCTTGCTGTGCGGCCTTTCGCACGGCCAAGGGGAACCGACCGAACCGCGCGGCGGGCTATTCGCTGCGCTCGCCACGGAATTCGCGGAGCGGTTGGACGAGGTCGCGCGCGCCGGGCTGGTGTGCGGGTACCGCGCGGCGCTCGCGGAGTCGCGGTTCCTGCGAGGAAGATTGCGCACGAGCGAGCAAATGCGCGACGCCGCGGTGCGCGCGTTCCCCGATCACTTCCACATCGAAGACGAAGTGTTCGACACCGACGCGCCGTGGAACCGCGTGCCGCGGTTCGTCGCGGACCTGCTCGCGCGCGCCGCGCTTCCGCACGCGGTGCGCGACCGCGTGGCGCGGGCCGCCGCCGCGCTCGCGCCGGTGCCGCCGGCCACAGACTTCGATACTGAGCTGCTCGCGGCGCGAGCGGAACCACGGGCCGCGCATTACGCGCCGCTTTTGGATGTGTGCGAACAACTCGCGCGGGGGGTGCGTGCCGCGGACCCGAACGCGAACACCGGCAGCGGGTTCCTCTTCGACCTCGGCCGCGCGTTCGAGCAGTACCTGACCTGTGCGCTCGCGCGCGAACTCGGCGCGCGCCGCGGGTGGGGCGTGGAGGCGCAACCGGCGTTCTGCCTCGGCCCGGTGGAGCTGCGCCCGGACGTGCTGGTGCGTCGGAAGGGTGTCCCGTTCGCCGTACTTGATGCGAAGTGGAAGGCCGCGCGCCCCGAACCCGCGGACCTGCACCAAGCACTCGCGTATTCGGCGCTGTGCGGCACGGAGCGCGTCGCGCTGGTGTACCCCGGCACGCGCACCTCGCGCCGCGTGCTGGCCGCGCCGACCGGCCCCGCGCGCGTCACGCTCTACAAGTTGCGCGTGACCGGCACCGCCGACGAACTCGCCACCGGTGCTGGCCGCTTCGCTCGCGCCGTGGCGCGGGGCTGAACACTTCCTCCACTTTCGCGCTTCCCACTTGACGCGCGTCCCCCGGCCCGCGATACTAAAATGAGACTGAATCTCAATAAGGCGCGGCGGTGTTCGCCCATGCTCATGCCGTTAGACATGCTCCGGGCCGGCGAGTGGGCCGAGGTCGAAGAGGTGACGGGCCAGCCCGCGTGGGTCGGTCGCCTCGCCGAACTCGGCATCCGCAACGGCGCGCGCGTCCAAGTGGTGCAACCGGGGTCGCCGTGTCTGCTGAGCGTAGCCGGGTGCAAACTGTGCTTGCGCGGCGGCGAGTGCGCGCAGATTCTGGTTCGGCCAGTGCCCGGAGCCAGCGCCTGATGCCAACCCTCGCGGACCTGCGCCCCGGCGACCGCGCCGACGTGCTCACCCTCAGCGGCGCGCCCGCGCTCGTGCAGCGGCTCTACGAACTCGGTCTGTTCGAGGGCGAGCGCGTGGAACTGGTCGCGGTCGCCCCGCTCGGCGACCCGATCGAAGTGCGCGTCGGCAACTCGCGGCTGAGCCTGCGCAAGAGCGAAGCCGCCGGCGTGTCCGTTCGGCCCGTGTAATTGCCCTCCCCCGTGGCCCATCCATGACCACTTCCGTCGCGCTCGTCGGCAACCCGAACGCGGGCAAATCGACGCTGTTCAACGCGCTCTCCGGGCTGCGCCAGCGCGTCGGCAACTATCCCGGCGTCACGGTCGAACTCAAGAAGGGGCGCTGCACCGCGCACGGCACCGAGTTCGAGCTGATCGACCTGCCGGGTACCTACAGCCTCGCGGCGCGCAGCCCGGACGAAATGGTCGCGGTCGATCTGCTGCTCGGCCGCCGGCCCGAAGAGCCGAAGCCGGCCGTGATCGTGTCGGTGGTGGACGCGACCAACCTTGATCGGCACCTGTACCTCACGAGCCAGTTGCTCGAACTCGGGGTGCCGGTCGTCGTCGCGGTGAACATGATCGACGCCGCGACCGCGCAGGGGCTGAACGTCGACGCTGCGAAACTGTCTCAACAACTCGGCGCGCCGGTGGTCCCGATTCAGGCGAACGCGGGCGTCGGCCTCGAAACCCTCATGAGTGCCGTGCGCGCCGCCGCGGGCACCGCGCCGCCCACCGGCCCGGCGTTCCCGGAGGCGTTCGACGCGGTCGCCGCGCAGTTCCAGAAAGAGCTGAGCGACGAACTCCCGCCGGTGCTCGCGCGCCGCGCGCTCATCGACGTGGGCGGGTACGTCGAAGCGTGGCTGGTCGAGCGCCACGGGAACCGCTTCAAGGCGCTGCTCGCCGGCGCGCGCGACCGCCTCGCGGCCGCGGGGCACGCGGTGCCGGGCGTGGAGGCCCGCGCCCGGTTCGCGTGGGTGAAGGCCGCCGTGAGCGCCGCGGTCACGCGCCCCGCCGAGCGCCCGGTCACGCGCACCGATCGCACCGACGCGGTGCTCACGCACAAAGTGTGGGGCACGCTCGTGTTCCTCGCGGTCATGTTCCTCATGTTCCAGTCGATCTTCCTGTGGGCGAAACCGCTCATGGACCTTATCGGCGGTGCGCAAGACGCGCTCGCGGGGGCGGTGGAAGGCGCGCTGGCGAACGGCCCGCTCCGCGCGCTGCTGGCGGACGGCGTCATCAAAGGCGTGGGCGGGGTGCTGGTGTTCCTGCCGCAGATCCTGATCCTGTTCGCGTTTATCGCGGTGCTCGAAGACTGCGGGTACATGGCCCGTGCCGCGTTCCTCATGGACCGCGTAATGAGCAAGTGCGGGCTGAGCGGCAAATCGTTCATCCCGCTGCTTTCGAGCGTGGCGTGCGCGATTCCCGGCATCATGGCTGCGCGGGTGATCGAGAACCGGCGCGACCGGCTGGCGACGATCCTCGTCGCGCCGCTGATGAGTTGCTCCGCGCGGCTCCCGGTGTACGTGCTGCTCATCGGGGCGTTCGTGGCGCGGCCCGGCGCGCCGGCGTGGCTGCCCGGTGTCGTGCTGTTCGGCATGTACATGATCGGCTTCGTCGTCGCGCCGCTCGTCGCGCTCGTGCTGAAGCGCACGCTGCTGCGCGGCGAACCGCCGGTGTTCGTGATGGAGTTGCCTGCGTACCGCCGGCCGAAGCTCGGCGCGGTGCTCCGGCGCATGTTCGACGCGGGTTGGGCGTTCGTGCTGCGCGCCGGCACGATCATCTTCGCCGCGATGGTGCTCGTGTGGGCGCTGCTGTATTTCCCGTACACCGACGCCGCGGGCGAATCGTACCCGGTGCGCATCGAAGCCGCCGAAGACGCCGCGAAGGAGCAAGCCCCGCGGCTGAAGGAACTGAAGGCGAAGGAGCAACCGACCGACGCGGAGAAGACGGAACTCGAAGCGCTCGAAGCCGCCGCGGCGCTCCCGGACAAGCTGAACGGCGAATGGAAGCGCCAGAGCGCGCTCGGCCGCGCCGGGCTGTGGATGGAACCGGCGTTCAACCCGCTCGGGTGGGATTGGAAGATCGGCGTGGCGGCACTGGCGAGCTTCCCGGCGCGCGAGGTGATCGTGGGCACCTTCGGGCTGCTCTACGATTCCGGCGACGTGGACCCGAAGTCCATCGGCGACGACACGGCCGACGAGGACGCGAAGGAGAAGGCCGCGGGTTTTGTGGCCGCGCTGCGCGACGACTGGGCTAAAGACCCGGTGCGGAGCAAGTACGGCGTGCCGGTGGCGCTGTCCATCATGGTGTTCTTCGCGCTATGCTGCCAGTGCGCGAGCACACTCGCCGTGATTCGGCGCGAGACGAACAGTTGGCGGTGGCCGCTGTTCACGTTCGTGTACATGACCGCGCTCGCGTACTTGGGCGCGTTCGCGACGTTCCAGATCGGCGCGCTAATTGTGGGGTGACTCGTGTCCCACTCGGTTCAACTGGCGCTGGTGCTGGTGTGCGTCGCGGCTGCGGCGGCGTACGTGTTGCGCGCGACGTGGCGCACGTGGTTCGGCGCGAAACCGGGGTGTGGGAGCGGTTGTGGGAAGTGCGCGGCACCGACGAACGAAGCACCGGTGCCCGGCCGCACGCCGCTGCCGATGGCGTAGCTCGCGGTTCGTCTTATCGTGGTGCGACGCTCCGCGTCGCATTCGGAACCCGTTAGTGCCGGGAGTTCGCTTTTCGAGTGGAGCAGCAAAGCACGACGCGGAGCGTCGTAGCGCTTTGGGCTACGTTCCGCAGAACGTGCGGTAGCAGGTGCCGGGGGGCGGCGGCTCGCGCAGGTCGGCGAACTCTGGGCGCTCCTCAAACGGCTTCGCGAGCGCCGCGAGTAACCGCTCCGTCGCGCTCAGGTCTTCGCGCTCGGCCGCCGCGAGTGCTTCTTCCACACGATGATTGCGCGGAATGAGTACCGGGTTCGCGGCGCGCGAGCGCTCGCGCGCCGCGGTCGGCGTTTCACCTTCGGCGAGTACGCGCGCTTCCCACTTCTCACTCCACGCGCGCAGAGTAGCCGGCAGCGTGCCCTCGGTGAGGGCGCGGAACGAGTTGGTGAAGTCCGCGCCGTTCGCGTGCAGCGAATTCAAGAACTCGCGCGTGAGTTCGGCGTCACCGTCGCGTGCGGTGCGCAGGCCGAGTTTCGCGCGCATCCCGGCGGTCCACTCGCGCTCGAACACGTTTGGGAAACGGTTCAGTTCTTCGGTCGCCAGTTCCACCGCGCGGGTGCCGTCGGAGTCGATCAGCGGGAGCAGCGCTTCGGCGAACCGCGCGAGGTTCCACTGCGTGATGCCCGGTTGGTTCGCGTAGGCGTAGCGCCCGCCGTCGTCGATGGAACTGAACACTGCGTCCGGGTCGTAACCGTCGATGAACGCACACGGCCCGTAATCGATGGTTTCGCCGCACACCGAAACGTTGTCGGTGTTCAGCACGCCGTGAACGAACCCGACGCACAACCACTTCGCCACCAGTGCCGCTTGCCGCTCGCTCACGGCGCGGAACAGCGCGAGGTACGGGTTCGCGTCGCCCGCGAGGTGCGGGTAGTGGCGCGCGACGGTGTAATCCGCGAGCGCGCGCAGGTTCGGCAGGTCGCGGCGCGCGGCGAGAAACTGAAACGTGCCCACGCGAATGTGACTCGCGGCGATTCGCGTGAGTACCGCGCCGCGGAGGGGTCGGTCGCGGTACACGGCTTCGCCGGTCGTCACGACCGCGAGGCTGCGCGTCGTGGGGACGCCGAGCGCGTGCATCGCTTCGCTGATGACGTACTCGCGCAGCATCGGGCCGAGGGCGGCGCGGCCGTCGCCGCGGCGCGAGTACGCGGTCGGCCCCGGCCCTTTCAGTTGCACGTCGAACCGCGCGCCGGCGGGCGCGAGCTGTTCGCCGAGCAGGATCGCGCGGCCGTCCCCGAGCACGGTGAAGCCGCCGTACTGGTGCCCGGCGTAGGCTTGCGCGATTGGCTCCGCGCCCGGCGGCAGCACTTGCCCCGCGAACACACCCGCCGCGACCTCCGGCGACACCGCTCGCAAGCTCAGCCCCAAATCACGTGCGAGTGCGTGATTTAGCAGCACCGGCCGCGGGTTCGCCACGCGCGCCGGTTCGGCGCGCGCGAAGAGCGCCGCCGGCAGGCGCGCGTAACTGTTGTCGAAGTTCCAGCCCATCGCGCCGAGGTCGGTCACGGTTCCACTCCGCGGGGTGAATGGCGCATTGTACGCGCGCGGGCGTTTCCCTAACTCAATTGCGTCGTTCCTCACACCCCGCGGCACATGACTTACGACGAGGCGCTGGCGTTCTGGTACGGGCGCATCAACTACGAAGTGCGCGCCGCGCAGCCCGCGGACCTGAAGCTCGAACGGATGCGCGCGCTCCTGCGCCGCCTCGGCGACCCGCACGAGCGCGTGCGGCTCGTTCACGTGACCGGGACGAAGGGCAAAGGCTCCACCTGCGCGCTGCTCGATTCGGTGCTGCGCGCCGCCGGGTACCGCGTCGGGCTGTTTACGTCGCCGCACCTCTCGCACGTCGAAGAGCGCGTGCGCGTGAACGGCGCGCCGATCCCGCGCGCCGAACTGGCGGCTCTGATGTCCGAAGTCGCGGGCGCGGTGCGCGAGATGGACGCGGAGGTGCAGTTCCCGCCGCCGACCTTCTTTGAGATCGTCACCGCTCTCGGCTTTCTCCACTTCGCCCGCCGCCGGTGCGAACTCGCGCTGATCGAAGTCGGCCTCGGCGGCCGGTTCGACAGCACGAACGTGTGCAATCCGCTCGTGAGCGTGATTACCACGGTCGGCTTCGATCACATGGCGCAACTCGGCAGCACGCTCGAAGCCATCGCGTTCCAGAAAGCTGGGATCATTAAGCGCCGCGTGCCGGTGGTGTGCGGCGTGAGTCAGCCCGAAGCGCGCGCAGTGGTGGAGCGCGTCGCGCGCGAACTCGGCGCACCGGTGTTCGCACCAAGTGCCGCACCGTTGCCGCCGGTCGCGCTACCGGGGCCGCACCAGCGCGCGAACGCGGCGGTCGCGCTCGCGGTGGTCGAGCGCCTTCGCGCGTCGGGCCTCACCATCTCTGAAGCGGCGGTCGCTCGCGGGTTCGCTTCTGTCGATTGGCCGGCGCGCGTGGAGTTGGTGGCGCGCGACCCGCACGTCGTGTTGGATAGCGCGCACAACGTGCCAAGTGCCGAAGCGCTCGTCGCCACGCTGCGCGAGTGCTGGCCGGTGCCGGGCAAAAAGCGAATCGTGTTCGCGGTGTCGAACGACAAGCAGTTCGCGGAGATGCTGGCGCTGTTCGCGGGCTACTTCGACCACTTGCACCTAACGAAGTTCGGCACGAACCCGCGGTGCGTGCCGCCGGAAAAGCTCGCCGAGGTGCTTGCGGCGGTCGCGCCAAACGCGAAGTTCACTACGCACGCGACCGCACCGGAAGCGCTGCACGCGGCGCTCTCCGCGAGCGCACCGGGCGATTTGGTGTGCGCCGCGGGCAGCGTGTTCCTCGCGGGCGAGCTGCGCCCGCTGCTCGTGCCCGCGTAGCGCGATTGCCTTTTTAGCCCGACGCGTAAGCGAGGGTCGCGTGTTTTACTGCCGTGCCGTCTCGTCGTTGGCGATTCGAGTTGTTCAACACCCTCGCATACGCATCGGGCTACCAAACGAATTTCACGTCACCTTACTCCAAATCCCAGAACAGCACGCGACCGAAGCGCCCGCCGGCTGCGGCCGTGAGACCGTCCGGCGACGCCGCCACGCACGTCACCCACTCCAACCGCCAACTCCACTCGTACTGAACCACGCCGCTCGGCGCGTCCCAGAGTTGGATGCGGTTCCGCGGGCGCTTCACGATCAGCCCGCGGCCGTCCGGCAGCAGCGCGAACGGTGGGTACCAGTTCGGCACCTCCGCGGTGCGATCCGGCGGCAGCACGAACACTGGTTCCAACCGTTCGCGCGGGCGCGGCGCGCGCGATTCGTCGTTCTCGTCGTCCGCGGGCGCATCGAGTTCGCGCAGGTCGAAGACGCGAATCGCGTGGCCGTCGCAGGTGGCGACGCGCTCCGCGCGCGGGCAGAACCGCACCTGCACCGCGGCCTTCGCGTCAACGTCTTCGGTGATCTCGAAATCCGCGACGAACCGCTTCGCGCGCACGTCTTCGAGTCGCATCCGCGAACCGGACCAGCGGAGCGCGGTGTACCGCGCGTGCGGCGACAGCGTGTTGAGGTGGTTCTTGTTGTTGGTGAGGATGTCGAACACTTCGTGCAGCACTTCCGGCGCGCTCGGTTGCCAAACGATGCCGCTCGCGCTCCCGCCGTGCCCGTACGCGCCGCCCGGCGTTTCCGCGAGCTGAAGCCCCTTCAACAGCGGGCGCAAGCTGAGCGCGACCGGTGCGCCGGTGTGCGCGTCGAACACTTCGGTGCCCTTTTGGTGCGAAGCGACGATGTGGCCGGCGCAGAAGGTGAGACCGGTGAGTTCGGCGCGCCGCGGCATGTGGCACACGCACACGGTGCGGCCGGTGCCGTGCTCGAACACCGTGACGCCCGCGTGCGGCTGCGCGACCGCGACGAACCCGCCGCACGAACTGAAGCACACGTGCGTGACCGGGTGCGTGAATCCGGTTTGCAGCGGGATCATCGACACACCGGACGTGGAACGGGCGGTCGCGGGGAACGTCTGGATTGTACACGTCACACGCTCGGAGGCGCGCCATGTGGTCCGGGTTCGGCGGCAACGACCGCGGGTGCTTCATCGGAATCGGCGTGATAGCGCTCTTGATCGCGCTGTTGCTGCCCGCGGTGCAGAAGGTGCGCGAAGCCGCGGCGCGCATGAGCTGCCAGAATCATCTGAAGCAGATCGGCATCGCGGCGCACAGCGTTCACGATGTCAAGGAGGCGTTTCCAAGGGGCACGATGCCGAACGCGTCACTCGCACCCGAAGAGCGCCTGAGTCTGCACGTTTCGCTCCTGCCGTACATCGCCTCCGACCCGCTGTACCGCCAACTCAAGAAAGACGAACCGTGGAATTCGCCTTCCAACGCGACCGCGCTGGAAGGTGTGGAATGGAAAACGTACTACTGCCCCGCGTGGAAATTCGGCGCGACACCGGAGCAGCACACCGGGCCGCTTGCGATCACGAACTACGTTGGCGTTGCGGGTGTGGGGCCGAACGCCGCGACGCGGCCCGCGGGCGCACCGGGGAACGGCGTGTTCGGGTACGACCGTATCACGAAGAAGGACGACATCAAAGACGGTTTGGCGAACACCGCGCTGTTCTTCGAGACGGCGCACGACTTGGGACCGTGGGTGCGCGGCGGACCGGGCACCGTTCGCGCGCTGATTCCAGACGCGCCGACCTTCGGCGGCAATCACAAGCGCGAAATGAACGTGCTGCTCGCGGACGGCAGCGTGCGCCCGCTGAAAGACGCCGATCCCGCGGTGCTCGCGGCGCTGGCGACCATCGCCGGCGGTGAAGAAGTGATCGCGGGGTGGTAGTTCAGGGTAGTAGGCACGCTCCGCGTGCCGTGTGTTCGGGCCGCTATGGCAACGCGATGATTCGCACGGCCTTCCGCGCGCCGCAGAACGGCACGCGGAGCGTGCCTACTACCCTAAAGACAACACGAGATCGCACACCCAACACCCGCGAACGTGCGGTTGGTTCGCGTCGCGGCAGTGCATCAGGATCGCTTCGTCTTCGCACCCGGCATCTTGGAGTGCGTCAGCCAGAATTGGTATTGCGCCGAACTCGCGCGAATCGTACATCTGCCGCGCGACGGCAACGGCGGTATCGGTGCGCCACGCGGGGTCGAATGCCACCGGGCGGAACGGGTTCCCGAAGATGTCGCGCAACACCCCGGCTTGATTCACTCCTTCTGCGTTGTCTGCGACGTCTGTTTGTTCTGGATCGCTCGTGCGTTCGTATACGACGCCAGAGAAGACGCTTCGAGAATAAAATGCGACGGAACTAGGCGCATCGGAGAGTCTGTCACCGTACACGTCGAGGTTCGTCGCGCAAACGATCGCGCATGCCGCGTTGGAATGTGTGTTTGAGTGGACCGCACCATCCACATAGAGTGGAGCTTCAATCTCATCACACGCTTCGCGAGCAAGTGCGTTGAGGCTTTGCAACTCCGCGGGCGTGCGGTTGCCCTCGCTGTAGTCGGCCAACCCCGCGAGCGCCACTTTGCTGCGCTCGTCGATCAGTGTGTGTTCGATGCGGTAACAACAGGCGCACATGAACAGCCGGAGCTTGCGCTCGCTGCTCCGTACCGCGATGTGGTACAGCATCGCATTCAGCGCAGGTTGCGCGCTGAGCCACTCTTCTTCCGTCATCGCGTCACCCGGTGCGGAGCATCTTCACGTCGCCGCCCACGATGGTTGCCACCGCGCGGCCGGTAACGGCGGTGCCGTGAAACGGCGTGTTGCGGCTCTTGCTCTTCGACGCGAACTTGTCGATCGTCCACTTCGCCTTCGGGTCGATCACCGTTACGTCCGCGGGGCGGCCGGGCAGCAGCGTGCCCCTGTCGATGCCCAACACCGACGCCGGGTTGCACGTCATCTTCGCCAGCATGCGCGGCCACGTCAGCAGGCCCGGTTCGATCAGGTGCGTCACGCACAGCGGGAGGAACGTTTCGAGGCCCAAGATGCCGTTCGGGGCTTGGTCGAGTTCGCGCTCCTTCTTCTCCGGGGCGTGCGGCGCGTGGTCCGTCGCCAGCACCGTCAGCGAATCGTCGAGCAACCCGTCGAGGATCGCCTGCCGGTCGGCTTCGGTGCGCAGCGGCGGCGACATCTTGTAGTTGCTGTCGAACGTTCGCAGGCACTCATCTGTGAGGATGAAGTGGTGCGGGCACGCCTCGCCGCTAATCCAGAACGACGGTTTCCCCGCGGCCTTCAGAGCGGCGGCTTTCTTGCGTCCTTGGCGAATCAGATCGACGCCGCCTGCCGTGGAAACGTGCAGAATGTGAACCTTCCCGCCGGTCAGCTCCGCGAGCATGATGTCGCGCGCGATCATGATGTCTTCGGCCACGCCCGGCATTCCGCGCAGGCCGAGTTCGACGCTCACCGCGCCCTCGCTCATCACGCCGCCTTGCGTGAGTTCGAGGATTTCGGCGTGAACCAGCACCGCGCGGTCGAACATGCGGCAGTATTCGAGCGCGCGGCGCATGATCTCCGCGGAGTACACCGGCGCGCCGTCGTCGGTGAACGCGACCGCGCCACCTTCCACCAACCCGCCGAGTTCGGCCAGTTCCTTGCCGTCGCGGTTCTTCGTGACCGCGCCGATGGGGAACACGTTGCAGAACCCGGCCCGCTGCGCTTGGTGAACCACGAATTCCACCGCCATGCGCGAATCCAGCGCCGGCTCCGTGTTCGGCATGCACGCGACGCTCGTGACGCCGCCCGCGACGGCCGCCTCGGTGCCGGTGGCGATGGTTTCGTCTTCCTCGCGCCCCGGTTCGCGCAGGTGAACGTGCATGTCGATGATGCCCGGCGACACGATCAGGCCGGTGCAGTCGATCTCGCGCGCGTCGCCGGGGAAGCCGGCGGGCTTCGCGCCGATGCCAGCTATGGTGCCCCCCGCGAGCCACAGGTCGGTGACTTCGTCGAGGTCGCGCACCGGGTCGATGACGCGGCCGTTGCGGAGGCGGAGCGGAGCGGGGAGCGGCATGTGTGAACCGTGCGAGGTGGTGAGCGCGGCGAAACGCCGGGCAACCGCACCCGTGCGGCCCCCGGCGTCGCGTCGGTTCGGAGCTATCCTTAGCGGTTGCGGATGCGCGCGAACAGCCCGCGGCGCATTTGGGCCGGTTCGGTGTAGCTCGCGGTCACGATCTCGCCGGTCACGGTGGCGGTGCCGCCGGCCGGGGTGACGGTGGTGCCGCCGGTCTTGCCGGGCATCGGCATCGGGACGGTCGTGCCGGGCATCGGCATCGGGGCCATCGCCGGCGGCGCGGTCATCGTCGGGGTCGCCATCGCCGGCGCGCTCATCGTGCTACCGCCGCGGCGGTCGCGGAGCCGGGCGAGCAACCCGCGGCGGGTGCCGCCGGTGGTCGCGGGGGTCATTTCGATCGTCGGTGCGGCCGTCACGACCGGGGCCGGCGTCGCGGGGGCGGCCGGCTTGTCGTCGGCGCTGGTGCCGGTGGCGAACAGGGCGGCCAGCGCCGCGGCGAACAGGAACCGCTTCATGATGCTTCCTCCTGAAACACCCGACCCCGAACCGCGCGTCGGTTGGGCGGTCGAGCACAGTAACTGTATCGATTGTGACGACGGGCGGACACCGCCGGCGGCGGTTCGCGGCGCGGCCCGGCGCGCGATTTTCTGCGCTCGTCGCCCCGCAATCGAGCTATAGTAACGTGTTCACCATTCTAATTGCCGTTACATGATCTCTCTCGACCAAGCCGAACTCGCACACGCGCTCTTCGAAGAGAGCGGCGACGCGCTCTTCCTGCTCGACCCGGACACCGACACACTGTTGGAGGTCAGCCCGGTCGCGCTGAAAATGACCGGCTACGCGCGGGCCGATCTGGTCGGGTCGTCGGCCGCGGCCCTGTTCCGGTTCGAGAGCGCCGGCGGGACGCACCAGCTCAAAGGCGCGTTCACCAAGTCCGTCGTGTTCCACGGCCAAGACGGGTTCCTGCTGCGCACCAAAGGCGACGCGTGGGTGCCGGTGAGCCTGACGGTGTCGCGGTTGCACGTCGCGCCCAAACCGCTGGGCCTCATTACCGCCCGCGACGCCCGCCAGCGGCGCGCGGCGCTGGCGCAGGCGCGGCGCGTGGAGGCCGAACTGCGGACGGTGCTCACCAACGCGCCGGCCGCGCTGTGGAGCGCCGAGCGCGCCCCCGGCCCGGACGTGTTCGCCGGCTGGCA
>JALHNS010000200.1 GCA_022843445.1 Gemmata sp. | reverse complement strand
CTTGCGGGCCACGTTGTGCGCCACGCCGTGCAGCCAACCCGCCAGCGCCCCGCGCGGGCTCACGCTGCCGGCCTTGCGCGCCAGCACGAGGAACGCGGCTTGGAACGCGTCTTCGGCGTCTTGTTCGTTGCGCAGCACGCGCCGGCAGACGGCCAGCACCATCGGCCCGTGCCGCCGCACCAGCGCCTCGAACGCGCGCTCGTCGCGGTCGGACACGAACCGCTCGATCAGTTCCGCGTCACCGGCGGGCGCGGGCAGCACCGACGCGCGGAGCCGCGCCACCGCACCCGCGACCGAACCCGCTGTCATGCGAACACCTCGTGGACCGCGTACCGACACTCTAGATTGCCGCGCCGCCGCGCGAAGTGTGCAACAAAATTGCGGCGGGCCGAGTTCCGCGCGCCTCGTATCGTACCCGCATGAACACCGATCCGCCGCCCGTGCCGCCGCAGCCGCCCGCCGCGCCGCAACCGGTTGCCGCTCCGGAGCCGGAGCCGGAGCCGGAAATCACGCTCGAAGAGTGGATCGCGGCTTCGCAGAGCTGCTGCGGCAAGCGGGACTGACCGCCGCGCCGCGCGTAAGATGCCCGCATGCCGACCATCCTCGACCGCATCGTCGAAACCAAGCGCCGCGAAATCGCCGCCGCCCGCGCGGCGGTGCCGGACGCGGAACTGGAGCGCCGCGCCGCCGCCGCGCCGCCCGCGCGCGACTTCCGCGCCGCGATCCGCAAGTTCAATTTCATCACGCTCGTCGCGGAAGTGAAAAAGGCGTCGCCGTCGGCCGGCGTGATCCGCGCCGACTTCGACCCGGTCGCCATCGCCCGCACCTACGAAGCGCACGGCGCGGCCGCGATCAGCGTGCTCACCGACGTCGAATACTTCCAAGGCAGCCTCGCGTACCTCACGGCGGTGAAGGCCGCGGTGAACCTGCCGGTGCTGCGCAAAGACTTCGTGCTCGACCGCTACCAACTGCTCGAAGCGCGCGCCGCGGGCGCGGACGCGGTGCTGCTCATCGCGGAGTGCCTGCCGGGGAACGAACTGTACGCGCTGCAGCGCGAGGCCGGCGCGCTCGGCCTGCACACGCTGGTGGAACTGCACGACGCGGACCAACTGCCGCGGGTGCTCGATTGCGGCGCGCCGATCGTCGGTATCAACAACCGCGACCTGCGCACCTTCACCACGCGGCTCGAACACACGCTGGAACTGCTACCGCAGATTCCCGCGGATCGCACGGTGGTGAGCGAGAGCGGGATCAAGGTGAAGGCCGATTTGGAGCGCTTGGGGCGCGCCGGCGCGCGGGCGGTGCTGGTGGGCGAATCGCTGATGCGCGCCCCGGACATCGGCGCGGCGCTGGACGCGCTGCGCGCGTAGGGCGAAACGTAACGAACGAGCCGCGAACGCCAGTGAGTCGGCTTGCTTGGCCGCTCACTGGCGTTCGCGGCTCGTTTCGCCGCTCTGTCTTTGTCTTCCACTAACCACCAGCCACTATCCACCAGCTACGACTTAGTACATGTCGTCGTAGCCGCCGCCGGCCGAACCCTTCTTGTCGTCCTTCTTCTGCTCTTCGGCGATCATCGCGTCGGAGGTGAGCAGCAGGGTGGCGACGCTCGCGGCGTTCTGCAGGGCGCTGCGCACCACCTTCGTCGGGTCGATGATGCCGCGCTTCACGAGGTCGGTGTACTCGCCGGCGCGGGCGTCGTAGCCGAAGTTCTTGTCGGCGTTGGCGAGCACGTCCTTGGCGATCACGTTGCCGTCGTCGCCGGCGTTCTCCGCGATCTGCTTCACCGGGGCGCGGCACGCGCGGACGATGATGTTGTAGCCCACCTTCTCGTCGTCCGTCAGGTCGCCGCCGGCCTTCAGGCCGTTGCTGGCGCGGAGCAGCGCGGTGCCGCCGCCGGGCAGAATACCCTCTTGGTGCGCGGCCTTCGTCGCGTGCATCGCGTCTTCCACGCGCATCTTCTTCTCTTTCACTTCGCTCTCGGTCGCGCCGCCCACGTTGATCTTGGCGACCCCGCCGCTCAGCTTCGCCACGCGCTCGCTCAGCTTCTCCTTGTCGTAGTCGCTGGTGCTCTTCTCCAGTTCCTTCTGGATGGTGGCGATGCGGTTCTTGATGTCCGCCTTCTTGCCCGCGCCCTCGATGATCGTGGTGTTGTCCTTGTCCACCTTGATCTTCTTCGCGGTCCCCAGTTGCGCGAGCGTGACGGTTTCGAGCTTCAGGCCGAGGTCTTCGAAGATGGCCTCGCCGCCGGTGAGCACCGCGATGTCTTGCAGCATGGCCTTCCGGCGGTCGCCGTAGCCCGGGGCCTTCACCGCACACACCTTGAAGTTGTAGTTCGACTTGATGACGTTCACGACGAGGGTCGCGAGCGCGTCGCCGTCCACTTCTTCGGCGATGATGAGCAGCGGCTTGCCCTGCTGCACCACCTTCTCCAGCAGCGGGAGCAGGTCGCGGGCGGCGCTGATCTTCTTCTCGTACACGAGAACGTAGGCGTCCTCGAGTTCGCACTCCATCGTTTCCGGGTTGTTCACGAAGTACGGGCTGAGGTACCCGCGGTCGAACTGCATGCCCTCAACGAACTCGTAGTTCGTTTCGATGGTCTTGGCTTCTTCGACCGTGATGACGCCGTCCTTGCCCACCTTCGCCATCGCTTCCGCGATGATCTTGCCGACCACCGCGTCGCCGTTCGCGGCCACGGTCGCTACGTCTTGCAGGTCCTTGTAGTTCTTCGCGTCGGCCTTCACCGGCGTGCTCATCGCGCGCAGCTTCTCGATCACGTCTTCAACGGCCTTTTCCATCCCGCGCTTCATGAGCATCGGGTTGGTGCCCGCGACGACGGCCTTCAAGCCTTCGTTGAAGATGGCTTCGGCGAGCACGGTCGCGGTGGTGGTGCCGTCGCCGGCCACGTCGCTCGTCTTCGACGCGACTTCCTTCACCATCGCCGCGCCCATGTTCTCGTAGTGGTCCGGGAGCTGAATCTCCTTCGCCACCGTCACGCCGTCTTTGGTCACGGTCGGGCTGCCGAACGACTTCTGGATGATGACGTTGCGGCCCTTCGGCCCGAGCGTCACCTTCACGGCGCGGGCCAGCTTGCCGATGCCCCGCTTCATCGCCTCGCGGGCCTCTTGGTCGAACGCGATTTGCTTGGCGCTCATCTGCTACCCTCGGTATTGAGTATTTGGTGTTCGGTTTTGGTGTTCGGTGGTTAGCGCTCGGCTCGGTGCGCCGCACGGGTGCGAGCGCCCGCGCGCACAACACGAAACGTCACACGATGACGCACAAAACGTCACCCTCGCGCATCAGGAGGATGTCGCCGTCGGCGGCGCGGTCCTTGAACTCGTCGCCGGCCCACGAGGTGAACAGCACCTTGTCGCCTTCCTTGAGTTGCATCGGGGCGCGGGTGCCGTCGTCGTTCAGCTTGCCGGGGCCGACCGCGAGCACCACGCCGCGCTGCGGCTTGTTCTTCGCGGTGTCCGGGAGCAGGATGCCGCCGGCGGTCTTGGCTTCGGCGGCCTCGCGGCGCACCACGATGCGATCCGCGATCGGTTTCAGGCCCATGTGCGGTTCCCGAAAGTGGAAAGGCGGAAGCTGCGCGCCCCCGCGTGTCTCCGCTGCTATGCAACTGCCGTGCCCGTGCGGGTGTGATGTCGGAAGTGCAGTGTAAAATGGTGTTTGCGACGAGGTGCCTGCGGGCAAAGCGAACCGAAACTGACAGCCGGCGCGCCCCGCCCTGACGCTTTGGCAGGGGGATCAAGAGTCGAGTTCGTCGGCTCGTGTTTGCCAGTCGGCCGGGTCTCGGCTCGTGTGGAACACCGAAAGCACTTCCACGCGATCCGGCAGTTCGCGGTAGTAGATGCAAAACGGGAATTGCTTCACCACCGCGCGGCGCACCGGGCCGTAGACCAGCGCATGAATCTTCGGGTTGGCCCCGATTCGGTCGAGCACATCCTTTACGCGGTTGGCGAACTGAATGCCCAGTCCGGCCCGCCGCCCTTCGTAAAAGTCGAAGGCTTGGTCGTACTCGGCCTGAGCGACGGGCGTGAGGACGACGGGCAAACTCATCGCGCGGCCCTCTTTAGCGACGCCTGATACACCTGTTCCCACGGCACTAGCGCGCCGGGGTTGGCGTCGGCTTCGGCCATGCGCCGATCCAACTCGGCCTTCAACTCCCGTGTCAGTTCCGGCAGCGGTTCCGGTGCTGCTTCGCTCTCCAGTCGCGCGTCAAACTCGGCGCGCTCGTCGGGCGACAGCGCGCGAATCGCTTCCAGAATGGCGTCTACGCTCATGGTTCACCTCCGCGCCCATCGTACCGCGGGTCGCGCGCTCACAACAGCCCGGCCTTCTCCAAGATGGCCTTCAGCTTCGCCTTCTGCGCGTCGCCGAACGGCAGCACCGGGGCGCGCATCGGGCCGGCACTGCGCCCCAAGAGCGCCATGGCCTCTTTCACGGCGCTGTTCCCGGTGCCGAGGCTCATCGCCATGCGAACGCCGTGCAGGCGCGATTGGAACGCGCGCGCGGCTTCGGCGTCGCCCTTCACGAACGAATCGTAAATGCCCACGCACAACTCCGGGGCGATGTTGCACGACGCCGGGATCGCGCCCTGTGCCCCGGCCTGAAGCGCGGCGTGAATCAGTGTGTCGCGGCCGTTCAGCACGCTGAACTTGTCGCGCGGCGTCTGCCGGATGATTTCGATGGTGTTTTGCAGGTCGCCGGACGAATCCTTAATGCCGACGATGTTCGGCACCTCCGCGAGCTTCGCCACCGTGTCCGGTTCGATGCTCAGGCCGCCGCACGTCGCGGGGTTGTTGTAGAGCACGACCGGCAGCGGCGTGCTTTCGGCGACGCGGCGGAAGTGGTCGAACAGTTCGCTCTGGTTCGGCTTGATGAAGTACGGCGTGATGACCGACACGCCCGCGGCCCCTTCGCGCTCGGCCATCTTGGTGAGGCGAATCACCTCGCGCGTGGTCTCCGCGCCGGTGCCCGCGTAGACCGGCGAGCGGCCGTTCACGTGCGCCAGCGCGTCCGCGACGATCGTCTGCTTCTCGCGCTCGTCGAGCGCGTAGAACTCGCCGGTGGTGCCGAGCACGAAGATGCCGTGAACGCCCTTGCTCAGCATGAAGTCGATGTGCGCGCGAAGGGCGGGCAGATCGAGTTCGTGGTCCGCGGTGAGCGGGGTAACGACCGGCGGGACGATACCGCGCAGTTGAAGTGCCATTGGTGCGCTCCGTGAGTGTTCCGGTTGTTGTACCGACCGCGTCACGGAGCGCCGCGGGTCACGGGGCCGATTCGCCGCCCACGAGGGGCGACACCACGAGGAACGTGCGCACCGTTTCGCGGCTGTAGCCCACGTTCTTGAACAGCCGGTTCAGGTACGGGATTTGGGACACGACCGGCGGGCCGAACTCGGTGCGCGTCTCGCGCTCGAACGTCGGCCCGGCCAGCACCGCGTGCGCCCCGGACCGCACCACCAACTCCGAGCGCGAAACGCGCAGCGTTTCAATCGTCGGCAACTGAACGTATTGCGTGAGTGGGATCGGTTTGCCCTTCTTTCCGTTCTCGGCCACCGGCTGAATCGGCACAGTGACGGGCACGAGCGGCACATCGCCCACCAGCCGCGCTTCGGTGTGCGCGAAGTTCAGTTGCACGGAGTTCGCGTCGGCGGAAACGCGCCCCCACAGTTCGCAGCGCACGCCGAGTTCGATTTCCGTGTTGCGCGGGACGAACACCGCTTGGCCCTTCACGTTCACCGCGTCGATACCGGTGACGAACGTCTGCTTGTCGAGAACGCTGACTTCGGCGCGCTGCGTGCCGCGCACCGTGATTCGCGGGTACTGGACGGCGTTCGCGCGCGGGTCGTTCTGCGCCGCGGTGAGGAACGCGGTCAGCTCCGCGTCGGTGAAGACGCGCGTGGCGGGCGGTTCTTTCGCGCTGTCGGGAACGACCACCGTAACGGCGCGCACGGTGAACTGCAGGTCGCGCGTGGCGCGCGGGGCCGGCGCGGGTTCGGCGGCACCGGCGGCCGAAGCGAGCGCGAGTGCGGCGAGGGCGGCGAGCGCGACGGGGGATCGCATGTGGTCTCCGCGGTTCGGATCGGGCGACGGGCGGGCGGGACCATACCGACGCGCTCGACAGCGCCAAGCAAAAACTTGAGGGAATGTGCGCGCAAATTGCGCGCCGCGACGAGTGCGGAACGGTGCCCGAACGGGTAGAGAAGTACGCGGGGGGGAACGACGATGAGTGCGCTTCTGCGTGATGCGGCGAAAGGCTCGGGCTGGGCGCTCCTCGCGTTCGCGGCAACGGCCGCGTTGTACGCCGCAGAGGCGGTTCACGGGTGGGAAGGCGTCGTACTCGGGGCGGGTGCAGCGGCCGGCGCGGCCTACTGGTTTCACCGCAAGTCGCGCGTGAGCGTGCTCGCGGCGGTGTGGTTCGTGCTCGCCGTCGCGGGCGTCGTCGCGTGGTTCGCATGGTCGCTGCGCGACTTCCGCTTCCAAATCCTCTAGCGGTCGCCGCGACCGATGCCGTAGTACGCGAAGCCCAACGCGCGCAGCTCGGCTTCGCGCTTGGCGTACAGGTTGCGGCCGTCGAACAGCACCGTCGCCTTGAGGCGCGCTTTCACTTGCGCGAAGTCCGCGTCGCGGAACGCGGACCATTCCGTGACCAGAACGAGCGCGTCCGCGCCGTCGAGGGCGCTCAGCGGGTTCGGCGCGAAGGTGATCGCGTCGCCGTACAGTTTGCGCACGTTCGCCGTCGCTTCGGGGTCAAACGCTTGCACCGTTGCGCCGGCCGCGAGCAGCGCGTCGATGAGTGTGAGCGCGGGCGCTTCACGGATGTCGTCGGTTTCGGGCTTGAACGCCAGCCCCCACACCGCGAACGTGCGCCCGGACACCGCGCCGCCGAAGTGCCGGCCGATCTTCGCGAACAGCACCTCTTTTTGCACGTCGTTCGCCGCGTCCACGGCCTCCGCGACGCGCAGCGTGAGGCCGAGCCGCCGCGCCACCGACACCAACCCTTTCACGTCCTTCGGGAAGCACGAGCCGCCGTAGCCGGGGCCGGGCGCGAG
The DNA here is from genome assembly GCA_022843445.1 of Gemmata sp. Lineage (GTDB taxonomy): Bacteria > Planctomycetota > Planctomycetia > Gemmatales > Gemmataceae > Gemmata. Next base: position 5,674 of record JALHNS010000200.1, on the reverse strand, counting down.
GAACTGGAACCCGATGCGCGCGTCGTGCCCGATGCCCTGCCGCACGTCGTTTACGTCGGCCCCGGTCGCGTCGCACAGGTTCGCCATCTCGTTGATGAAGCTGATCTTCGTGGCGAGCAGCGCGTTGGCCGCGTACTTGGTCATCTCGGCCGATTCCGGCGACATCGCCACGAACGGGCGCTCCGCGGTGCAGTACGGGGCGTACAGTTCGCGCAACGCCTCCGCCGTGCCCGCGTCCCGCACGCCGGCCACCACGCGGTCCGGGTGGCGGAAGTCTTCGATGGCCGCGCCTTCCTTCAGGAACTCCGGGTTGCTCGCCACCGAGAGCCGGTCGGCGCAGCCGTTGGCGCGCACGCGGTCGGTGATCGCGCGGTTGGTGCCCGGCGGCACGGTGCTTTTGAGGATCAGCACGCGGCTCCCCGGGGCGCACGGCGGCAGGTCGCGCACCACCGCGCACACGCCGTCCACGACCGCGTTCACGTACTTGAGATCGACGTGCCCGGACTGCAACTCGGGCGTGCCCACCGCGACGAAGATGACGCGCGCGGTGCGGACGGCCGGGGCGAGGTCGGTGGTGAAGGCGAGGCGGTTCGCGGCGCGGTTCCGCGCGACGAGTTCGCCGAGGCCGGGTTCGTAGATGGGGATTTCGCCCGCGAGCAGTTTGGCGACCTTGGCCGCGTCGACGTCCACGCAGGTGACGGCGTTGCCGGTGTCGGCGAGGCAGGTGCCCGTAACGAGTCCGACGTACCCGGTTCCGACGACGGCAACGTTCATCACGCGGTGCTCCGAACCATGGGAAGGCGCGTGAGGGTTTAGGTACCCGCGGCCCGCGGGCGATTCAAGTGGCGCGGGCACCGCTGGAAACGGAACCGCCCGCGCGGTTGTGGGCGGGGTGGGATTTTCATGACATGGATTCATTCTTCCGGCGATACTCGATCGGACCAGCGCGACGAATCGCCAGCTTTTCGAGACATCCTCACGCTCGGCGCGCAATTGGATGGTGATTACGTTGTCGTTCGCGGAGGTTTCCGATGAGCGAGCGGTGGGAGTACAAGATCGTTTACTTCTCTGCCGAGCGGTGGACCCGGACCGGCCTGCCGGCAGACATGAACGAGCAGTTCGATAAGTTCGGGGCGGAGGGCTGGGAACTGGTCGGGACGGAAGCCATCATCCGGCCGAGTTGGTTCTGGTCGGCGGGCAAAACGGTGGGCGTCGTCGGCTACTTCAAGCGCCGCCTTCGCGGGTGACAACCTGCGCCCGCGCCCCTCCGCGCGCTGGTTTCTGACCCGGCTCCCGCGCCGGGCGGCTGAGCTCGTTTGGTTGGCGCTCACGAAGCTACGGTGCGTCAAGGAGTTTTGGTTCAACAGTTCCGCATTCAACCGGAGAACATCTCATGCGTTTCGTCGCACTCGTCGCTCTCGCCGCTCTCGTCGTCGGTTCCGCCGCGCGTGCGGCCGAAAAGCCCGAAGATCGCGCGAAGTCGGCTGCTGAGGCGTTCCTCAAAGCGGTGAAGGCGAAGGACGTTCCCGCCGCGGTGAAGGCTTCCGACGTCCCGTTCCTCCTGCCCGACATCAAGGCGAAAGAGCCGAAGCACATCCGCGTCGAGAAGGCGGACGACCTCGCGGCCGCGCTCAAGCCGCTCATTGAGGGTGTCGGTGGCCCGGACGCCGTCGGAGAGGTTCAGTCGCTCGCGACTCTCAAGAAGCAGATCGGTGACGGCCCGGAGAGCAAGTTGGCGGTGGTCAAGGAGATCTTCGAGGTCGGGGGTGCGGACGGGTTCCTCGTGTCGCTGGTCGATGCGAAGGAGCAGCGAGCGGGGACGCTACTCGTCCGCGTCAAGGGCGAGTCGGCGAAGGTGGTCGGCATTGTGGCGACGGCCGGGGCGGCCAAGAAGGAGTAGGACCGCGAACCGCATCCGGTCGGCAGTTCCGAATTGCGTCGCTCGCGCGGCGGTGCTGCGAAGCAGATCTACCGCGTTCGGCGAAGAAAGGGACACCAATGGAAGCGTCTGCCTCGGATCGCCGGAGCTGGGTGCTGCCGGTGCTGCTCGCGGTTTCGACCTCGGCGGCGCTGGTGCTCGGCTATCTGCACGTCACGCGCCCCAGCGCCGGCGAACTCGGGTCGGTTCGCGTGATCGTCGCGGACGACGACGGGAAGGCGGGGAATTCGATCCGCGTCGTGGTTGCCGAAGCCCCACTCGCTCAGAAGGACACCGTCGCGCCGGGGCCCGCGTTCACCGGCGCGGTCAACTACCCCGCGCCGTACCTGAGCAAACCGCACCTCAAACTGACGAGCGGGAAGCGGCGGTACACCGTGGTCGCGGAAACCGAATCCGGGTTCGTCTGGGCCGCGGTCCCGCGCCCGGACGACTTCCGGGACGACGCGACGAAAGACTCGGGCCTTCTCGAAAAGCTGCTCGGCGGCTCGCTCGAACTCGCGGCCTCTCAGGGCAAGCTCAAGCCCGGTCTGGAGTTCGAAGACTTCACTTGGGAGGCGAAAGGGCTGCGCGCCCCGCCGTCGGCGCTGCCGCCGAAGACGTTCGAGCAGAAGGGCAAGTTCGCGGCGATCAAGGGCCAAGAGGGGGTGATCTTTTTCCCGATCCCGTACGCGTCGCCGCCGAACGTGAGTCTCGGCGGCAACTACACGTCGGACATCGTGGTGACGGAATGCACCGCGAAAAGCTTCAAGTGGCGGCACGTGTCCCCGACGGCGTCGTTCCAAGGCGAAGCGACGTGGACGGCTCGGGGGGTGCTCGGCCCCACAGAGGGCAACAAGTAACTGCCCGCGTCGGTGTGCGCGTCGCGGGACTGCGACCACCGAGGCGCTTCGTAAGGAGGACCGACCGCGTGGATGTGCCAACGAAGTCCGAGGGGACAGGGGATCCGAAGTTCGATGCGGTGTACAAGGAACTGCTGTTCCTCCGGTTAGCCGCCGACAAGGGCGGGGCGCTCTTGTTCCGGCTCCTGTTCGCCGTCGCGGTTCTACAACTCGCGGCGGTGGTGTTGCTTGCCGTCCTCGTGTTCCGCGGGTGAACCGACAGCGGCGGGCCGAACCCGACCCAAAGAACACTGACTGTCCCGCGCTCCCGTTCGCACCGGGTTGCCGGGCAGGGCACTCGATGTTGAGGTGACTCAATGGCTTACAAGTTGACGCGGGCAAGTTGGATCGCCGCCGCACTCGTCGGCGCTGTTGTCGTCGCGCTGGCCGTCTGGCGCGTGTCGAACCGGGTGCAGGCGAAGCCGGTCGGCGACTCGCTGTTCCAGAAGACCAAAGCGCTGGTAGAGAAGACGCCGCGCCTCCAACCGGACTGGGAAGCCGCACTAGCCGACGGCGTGCTAACGCTCGGCGAGGCCCGGTCGATCCTCGAAAAGGCGGGCGAGGCGGTTCCGGCCGAGCAGTAGGCGAACGGCGGTCCGGGGTGTCGTCGAGCAGCAGAGGGAGTTCGCGTGGAAGACGGCACAAGCGCCGCGCCGCACCGCCCGCGGTGGGTTCGGCTGGCGATTCCGGTCGCGACCGCGAAGCGGCGCGACGTGTTGCGCAACGCCGTCACGATGACCGTACTCACGGTGCTCTGGGCGGCCCCGACGATCGCCCTCGCCTTCGTGGATGAGGGCTCGCGCCTGCACCCCTTGCGCTGGTGGGTTCTGGCATTCTTCGCCTTGGCAGGGGTCGGACTCGGGGCCGAGTTCCGGGCGATCCGGTGGACCGATCGCGCCGGTTTGTGGCAGCGCTGACCCCGAACCGAGGTGCGAGCCGATGAGCGACCGACTCGTGTGCGAGTGGAACTGGAACAAGCCCGGCCCGTTTCAGGCCGGGATGCGTGTAGTCGTGGACGAGGCCGCCGGCACCGTTACGTTCGAGCGCTGCCACCGCCCGCGGCGGTTCTGGTCCGTGCGCACCGATGCCGTCTACACCTGCCGGCTCGACGAACTCCTCGCCGTTCACGTGGAATGGTGGTTCGCCGCGCACCCCCGTCACGGGCGCACCGCCGTCGTATCGACCCCTCACGGCAAAGCGACGCTCAACTCGCGGATGGCCGGCTTCGAGGAGGTCGTGAAGGCGCTCCGCGAGCACGTCGGGACCAACCGCGGCCCGGTCCTCGACAACCCCAACGTCTGGTTCGCCGGGATCGTGCTCTTGGCCGTCGCGCTCAGCGCGATCGGGTTGCTCTGGGCGCTCAACTAGAGCGGTTCTCGATTGGGTGGAGCGAATGCGACGCGGAGCGTCGCACCACGATAGTGGCACGACGCTCCGCGTCGTTCTTCGCTGCCCGAATCGAACCGCTACGAGTGATCGAGAACCGCTCTAACGGCGGGCTGTCGGGGAAGTGCGAAAGCGAACCGCCCGGCCGTTGCGGGGCCGGGCGGCGGGAACGGCTCGGGCGCGGGCGGTTAGTCGAGAGTGCCGGTGCCGCCGTAGTTCCAGTCGTAGATCGCGCTCTGCCACGCTTGCATGTTCACGCCCTCGCGCACCCCACGCACGCTGCCGTCGCCCAGCGCCACTTGGAGCACGCCGTTGCTGTGCCCTTGCGGCAGTTCGTAGCGGCAGCGGTCCGGCGTCGGCCGGGTCTGGAACGGGCGAATGGGGTTCTGCCAGTAGTTGGTGGTCGAGTAGTCGTACGCGGCCGTGCCGATGTACAGCGTGATCGTGTAGTACGGGTTCGTCGAGTACGGGGTGCCCTTCTCGTAGTAGTAGCCGAAGTTCCACGCCTGCTGGCGCTGGTAGGTCCACGAGGACGACGGGGACCAGAAGTAGCTGATCCGGGTGCGGCAACTGGCGTAGGCCTCGGTGAACATGACCACGTTCGAGGTGCCGTTGCGCAACTTTTCGAGGCGGGTGGAGTAGCCGAGGACCGACGAGTTCGGAATGTAGCTCACCGGGCTGTTGTTCTGGGGGTCGGTGTCGATGGTGGGGTCGCCCGGCCCGATGTAGGTCTTCACCTTGCCGCCCGGGGCGCGGTACGCCACGTTCGCGGTGAAGCTGCCGAAGGTGGTGCCCGAGCTGCCCGCGGTGTAGCGGTAGCCGGTGGCCGTGGTGGCCCCGGACTTGAAGTGCGCCTCCTGCTCCACGTACGGGAGCAGGCCGTAGAACACGTTCCCGGTGTAGCCGTTCCCGTAGTCGTAGTAGTAGGTGAAACCGGGGTAGCTGTAGTAGTAGTCGCCGTAGGCGTAGGGCAGCTTGCGCGTGGTGCTCTCGAAGTTGTGCGCGGCGAGAGCCATCTGCTTCAGGTTGTTCTGGCTCTGCGTGCGGGCGGCGGCCTCGCGCACCTTCTGGACGGCGGGCAGCAGCAACCCGATGAGGATCGCGATAATCGCGATCACCACCAGCAACTCGATCAGCGTGAACGCCGACCGCTTGCCGGGGGTGCGAAACGAGTGAGACATGAGCGCTCCTCGGTGAGGTGCCGCGCGGCGGCGCGGCGGATGATGATCGGAACGAATCGGGCCGTTAGTCTTTCAGAACGATGTCGTAAGTGGTCGCGCCCGCGACGGTCAGTTTGAGCGGGTTCTTGAGGCTCGTCTTGCCGTACTTCTTGTGCGCCGCGGCGTACTTCGCTTGGTCCTTGGGGGCCGCGGCGAACTTCATCATTTCCAAGAACGGCAGCGGCAGCGGCTGCGCGCCGGGGTGCAACCCGGTGGGGGCGCCGCCCGGCGGGCCGGGCAACTCCGGCGGC
>JALHNS010000199.1 GCA_022843445.1 Gemmata sp. | reverse complement strand
GCGGTCCGCAACCGGGGCCGCGGGCGCGGCGCGCCCGGCGCGCGTTACGGGCATCGCGTTCGCGCCGCGGGCGCGGTACCATGCACCGCACCCGCACCGAGGCGCGCCGTGACCAAGAAGAAACCCGCTCTCGCGAAGCTCAGCGACCTCGCGCCGGGCGATTACGCCGACTTCTTCGTGCAGCTCGCGCACAAGGCCCGCGGCAGCACCCGCGACGGCAAGCCGTTCGTTACGTGCAAGTTCCGCGACGCCCGCCGCACCGTCGGCGCGGTGCCGTTCTGGAACGACTCCGCGCAGTTCGCCGAAGCGCTCGACTGGCAGGTCGGGCAGTTCTTCAAGGTGCGCGGCACCTTCAACGACAACGAGAAGTACGGCCCCCAGATCGAGATCGAACAGATCCGCGCCGTGGTCGAAGCCGACCGCGCGACCGGGTTCAGCGAACTCGATTTCGCCGAGCGGTCGCGGTTCGACGCGAGTGCCATGCTCGCGGACCTCGAAGCGCTCGTGAGCGCCGAAATCGCCGACGCCCCGCTCCGCGCGCTCGTGCTGAACCTGCTGAGCGAGCACGCGGCGGCGCTCAAGGCGCTGCCCGGGTCGGCGCGCCGCTACTACACCTTCGCCGGCGGCTGGCTCGAACACACGCTTTCTGTTGCGCGCTCCTGCGGGTGGCTGGCGACGAAGTACGCGGAGCAGTTCCCGGAGTTGCACCCGCCGCTGAACCGCGGGCTGGTGACCGCCGCGGCGGTGCTCCACGACATCGGCCGCGTGCGCGAACTCGACGCGCCGCCCGGCCTGCCGGTGAAGGACACCGTGCCCGGCGAACTGTTCGGCCACCTGTACCTCGCCTACGACCTGATTCGCGCCGCGGCGGCCCGCGTGCCGGACCTGAACCCAGAGTTGCTCGATCTGCTGCTCCACTGCGTCATCACGCACCAGAAGTTGCCGGCGTGGGGGTCGGCGAGTTTCCCGTGCGTGCCGGAGGTGCTGATCCTGCACCACGCCGACGACTTGGACGCGAAGTTCGAGATGTTCGTGCGGCACCTCACCCGCGACACCAACGAAGGCGCGTTCACCGCGCACGACCCGAACATCGGTCGCCCGCTGCTGAAGCGGCGCGACGTGTGAGGGCGCGCGACCCGCGCAGCCGTTACAGTCGCACCCGGCGGCACAACCCGTTGGTGGAGCGTCGTTGCGGGCCGCGCGCGGCGGTGGTAAGGTAATCACGGCTTCCCGTCCCTTCCTCGCGGCGCGCGCCATGTCTGCGAACCTCGACGCTTCCGGCATCGGCCAACTCGCGCTGCGGCTCGGTCTCGTCACCGACGACCAAGTGCGCGAGTGCCTCATCGAACTGGCCGACCGCAAAGCGCCCGCGGCCGACCTCGTGCGGCTCCTGGAGCGCAAGCGGTACCTCACGCCGTGGCAGGGCAACAAGCTCCTCAAAGGCGACACCGACGGCTACGTCCTCGGCGGGTACCGGCTGCTGTACAAGATCGCGTCCGGCAGCTTCGGCCGCGTGTACCGCGGCGACGACCCGCGCACCGGGCAGGTGGTCGCGGTCAAGGTGCTCCGCAACAAGTGGACGATGGACAAGCAGAAGGTGGACCTGTTCATGCGGGAAGGGAAGCTGGGCCTCGCCATCCGGCACCCGAACATCGTGTCCGTGCTCGCGGTGAACCAAGACTCGAAGACCGGCCAGTACTTCATCGTGATGGAGTTCGTGGAGGGCGGCAACCTGCGCGACCTGCTACAGGCGCGCAAGAAGCTGAACCCGGACGAGGCGCTGCGGATCATCGAAGAGTGCGCGCAGGGGCTGGCGAGTTCGTACTCGCGCGGCCTGACGCACCGGGACATCAAGCCCACGAACATCCTGATCGCGGTGCAGAACGGGCAGGCGAAGCTCGTGGACTTCGGCCTCGCGGAGTTCAGCCGCTCCGACGCCGGCGCCGGGTCCATGACGCTCCAGCGGCAGGGGGAAAAGGACGACGACGTGGCGGTGGACCGCACCGTCGATTACGCCGGCTTGGAGAAGGCCACCAACCAGAAGGCCGGCGACGTGCGCAGCGACATCTACTTCTTGGGGTGCGTGCTGTACGAGTGCCTCACGGGCGAGCCGCTGATGCCCGTCACGAAGGACCGCAACGCCCGCATGCAGGCGCGGCGGTACACCGAGGTGGAAGACACGCTGCGCCGCATGGGACCGATGCTCGGCCTCACGCCGCCGCTGATGAAGGTGCTCGGCAAGATGGTCGCGTTCGAGCCGGGGCAGCGGTACCAGACGCCGCAGCAACTCGTGGACGGCTTGCAGGACGCGCAGCGCGAGCTGAGCGGCGCGAAAGACACCGGGCCGGTCTCGCGCACCCCCGCGGGGCCGAAGACGCTGTTCGTGGTGGAACAGAACCAGAAGCTCCAAGACGCGTTCCGCGAGAAGTTCCGCGAGCGCGGGTTCCGGGTGCTGCTCTCGATCGACCCCGGCCAAGCGGCGAAGCGGTACGCGCAGCAGCCGTACCACGCGGCCGTTATCGACGCGGGCACCGTGGGGCGCGACGGCGTGACCGCCTACAACGACGTGCTGAAGGCCGCGGGCGCGGCGCAACTGGACGTGGCCGCGATCCTGATCCTGTCGGAAGACCAAGCGGGCTGGAAGAAGGACGCGCGCGAGCACGCCCGCGGCGCGGTGCTGGTGCGCCCGGTCACGATGAAGCAGCTCATCGAGAAGGTCCGCGAGTTGACCGACGAGGGTGACGACGACGAGGAGTGAGGCGGGTCAGCGGGTCCAATCTTCGACCTTCAAACCGGGCACCTGTGCGAAGTCGCGGTCGTGAGGCCGCGCGCGAGTGCGGTCGCGGCGATCCGCAGGTCCATGGTGCCGACGCTCAGTTTCATCGCTTTCAGTTGCTCGTAAACGGTCCCGACGGCTTCGTCAAAGGCACGTCCGTGTCAATCAGGAAGGTCACAACCGTTCCTCGTCGTAGTTCGGTTCGGGGATCGGGTCGCCGGGTTTCCAGTCCGGCGGCGCTTCGCGCCCGGTGACGCGGAAATAGCGGCCGTAGGCTTCGGCCTCTTTCATCGCTTCGAGCAGTTCGGGCGACGGCGCCGGGCCGGGAAGTTCCCACCACTTCTGTTCGGCCATCGTTCGCCCTCCCGTCGGTTGCCGCATTATACCTTCGCCAGTTCCTCTTCCACGAGGCGGCGCACCACGTCGTTCGGTGCGCCCTTGTTCGCCTTCATCACCGCGCCCACGAGCGCCATCTTCGCCGCGTCCTTCCCGCCGCGGAAGTCGGCCACCGCCTTCGGGTTCGCCGCGATTGCCGCCACTGCCGCCGCGCGCAGCGTCGCTTCGTCTACCTCTTTGATGCCGGCTTTCGCCTTCGCCGCGGTCAGGTCGAGCTTCTCGTCGAGCATCAGTTTGAACACGTCGCGGCGGTCCTGCGAGTTCGCCGGGCCGTTCGTCACGAATTCCGCGAACGCCGTCGCGCTGATCGGGAACGCGGAGATCTCTTCTTTCCGCTCCGTCAGCGCCGGGTAAATCAGGTCGCTCATCCGGTTCGCGGCAGTCTTGCCGTCGCCCACCAGTTTCGCCACTTCCTCGAAGTACGCGACAACCGGTCGGCCCTTCGCGGTGAGCACCTGCGCGTCGTAGGCCGTCAGGCCGTATTGGTCCGCGAGGCGCTTCCGCTGCGCTTGCGGCAACTCGCCCATCGCGGCGCGCGCCGCGGCGATTTCGGCTTCGCTCACGACTACCGGCACGAGGTCCGGTTCGGGAAAGTAGCGGTAGTCGGCGGCTTCTTCTTTGTGCCGCTGAACGACAGTGATGCCGCGGGCGTCGTCCCACCCGGCGGTCGTCTTCAGCAGCTTCCCGAAGCGGAAGTTCTCCGGGTTCTTCTTGTACTCCTCGTAGTGCCGCTTCGCTTCGTAGGCGATCGCGCGGCCGACGGCCTTGAAGCTGTTCAGGTTCTTGATTTCCACGAGCGGAGTGGCGTGCGGCTTGCCGTCGGCTTGCGGAACGTGGATGTTCACGTTCGCGTCGCACCGCAGCGAGCCTTCTTGCATTTCGCAGTCCGAAACGCCGATCTCGCGGAGCATCAGTCGCACCTCTTCGAGGTACGCGATGGCCTCTTCCGGCGCGCGCATGTCCGGCTGCGACACGATTTCGAGTAGCGGCGTCCCGGTGCGGTTCAGGTCCACGAGCGTGTCGCCGCCCTTGCCACTTTCGTCGTGCAGGTTCTTCCCGGCGTCCTCTTCGAGGTGCGCGCGAATGATCCCGATCTTTTTGGGCGTGTAGTCCTTCTTCACGTCCTTCGCGATGTTGATTTCGAGCCAGCCGTCGTGACTGAACGGCAGGTCGTACTGCGAGACTTGGTAGTTCTTCGGCAGGTCCGGGTAGTAGTAATTCTTGCGGTCCCACTTGGTGAAGCCGGCGATGGAGCAGTTCAGCGCGAGTGCGGCGCGCAGTGCGAGGTCGAACGCGCGGCGGTTCATCACCGGGAGCGAACCGGGCAGCCCGAGGCACACCGGGCACGTCGCGGTGTTCGGTTTCAGCCCGAACTGGTTCTTGCACCCGCAGAACAGCTTCGTCTGGGTGAGCAGTTGGACGTGAATTTCCAGCCCGATCACGATCGTGTACGGCTCCGCCATTGCTGCGCGCTCCCGGTGTCTCGACAGAATAAGTGGAATTGTAGCGGACGCCGCGCCGTTAGTCGCCCGCGAGCGCGCTCAGCCGCGCCGCGAGTTCGTCCGGCGAAACGCCGCGCACCAGCACCACTTTGTCGCGGCTCGTCTGGCCGCTCAGCAACTCCAGTTGGCCGCGGGGCAGTTTCAGTGCGGCGCGCAGCACATCCAACACCGCGGCGTTCGCGCGGCCGTCTTCGGGCGGCGCGGTCACGCTCACCTTCAGCGCGCCGCCGCGGGTGCCGCCGACCGCGTCGCGCTTGGCCTTCGGTTGCGCGCGCACGCAGAGCGTCGCGCCTTCTGCGTGCGGTCGGATCGTTAGCGGCATCGGTGTTTCCAGAAAAGCGCACAGTTTAGTTGACAATTGTACACTTATGGCCCACGGTTGTGTTCGTCACGCAATTACACCGGGCGCACAGGGCTTCCGCCCTGTGCTACGGTAGCCGGCCCCTCCGGGGCGGAAGAGGCACACTGTCTGAGCACCCTGCGAAGCAGGGTCGCCTACCGTAGCACAGGGCGGAAGCCCTGTGCGCCCTTCGCGGACAAGCCAACTGCGATTCTCCTCTTTTTACGCTCTCTCGCGCCGCCGGCGCGCGTCCGGGAGGGCGTGCCCATGTTCGCGCAACCGTATTCGATTACCTGCGGGCCGCCCGACGCGCGGCCCGCGCGCGGTCTGCGTTCGCGCGCGCTCGACGTGAACGCCTTCGTCGAAGACTGTTTCACCGACGCCCGCGGCGCGCCGCTGAAGCAGGCCCGAGTTCACGAGGAACTGCAAGCGTTTCTCACCGGGCACGCGCGGGCGCTGGTGGAACTGCCGCGGGACCACGGCAAGAGCTTGCAAGTGTGCGCCCGCGTGCTGTGGGAACTGGGCCGCGACCCGGGCCTGCGCGTGAAGGTCGTGTGCGCCACCGAGGCCGTGGCCGCCGAGCGCGCGCGGTTCCTGCGCGACGCGATCGTGATGAACCCGCAGGTGCGCGCCGCGTTCCCGCACTTGCGGGCCGCGCACCCGTGGGCCGTGCGCGCGTTCGCGGTGGCGCGCGACGCGCACACCATCGGGCCGAGCGTGTCCGCGTTCAGTGTGGGCGCGGGCACCACCGGCGCGCGCGCCGATTTGCTCGTGTGCGACGACATCGTGGACGTGCGAGCGCTGCACAGCCGCGCGGCCCGCGACCGCACCGCGGACTTCTTCACCAACAACCTGATGAACCTGCTCGAACCGGACGGCCGGTTCTGGGGCCTCTGCACGCCGTGGCACCGCGACGACCTGAACGCGCGCTTGAAGGCGAGCGGCGCGTACCCGCTGTTCCGCCGCGCGATCGGCCCGGACTTCGAGCCGGTGTGGCCGGAGAAGTGGCCCGCGGCGCGCCTGCGCGAGCGGCTCGCCGAGATCGGCACCACGAGTTTCGCGCGCGGCTACCGCCTCTTGCCGGTGGCGGAAGAGGACGCGGCGATCCGGTCCGAGTGGGTGCGGTTCTGGACCGAACCGGGCGCGTGCGAGCGGCGCGTTCTGTCGGTCGATCCCGCGGTGAGCGCGAGCGCGCGCGCCGACCGTTCGGCGCTGGTGGTGCTCGGCAAGTGCGGGGCGCAGGTGCGCGTGCTCGCGGCGACCGCGCGCCGCGCGCCGGCCCCGGACCTCGTTCACCTGATCGACGCGCTGGACCGCGAATGGAACCCCGAAACGATCCTGTTCGAGACGAACGCGGCGTTCCTCGGCATCAAGGATTTGCTCGCGCGGCACGCCGCGTTCGGCGGGAAACTGAAAGGCGTCACGCAGAGCGCCGACAAAGCCGCGCGCGTGGCCGCGTTCAGCGTCGCGGTGGAAAACGGCACGTTCCTGTTGGCGGGTGAAGCCGGCGCGCCGGTGCCGGCGCAGCGCGAGTTGTACGACGAGATGACGTCGTTCCCGTTCGGCGAACACGACGACCTGCTCGACGCCGCCGCGACCGGCTGCGCGTTCCTGCTGAACCGCCGCGAGCCGCGCGCGTGGACCCCGTAACGCGGTTTGCGTGCCGCGCCGCGGCGGGTATCCTACGGCGAGGAGGTGGCGCGTGGCGAAGCGGCGGAAGAGCACACCCGGGCCGTACCTGCTGCACGCCGAGGTGCTGTGGGACCGCGTGCCGGACGCGACGCGCTACCCGTTCGCGCTGCCGGCGGTGCGCGGCCTCACCCGGTTGGAGTTCCACCCGAAGGTCACGTTCCTCGTGGGCGAGAACGGGTCCGGGAAGTCCACACTGCTCGAAGCGGTCGCGGTGGCGTGCGGGCTGAACCCGGAGGGCGGGAGCCGCAACTTCAACTTCGCCACCCGCGCGTCGCACTCGGCGCTCGCCGATTACCTGCGCTTGGCGCGCCCGCCCGCGACGGCCGCGGACAGCTACTTCCTGCGCGCCGAAAGCTTCTACAACGTGGCGACCAACATCGAAGAGTTGGACCGCGAGCCGGGGCTCGGACCGCCGCTCGTCACGTCGTACGGCGGCACGTCGCTGCACGAGCAGTCGCACGGGGAATCGTTCTTCGCGCTGTTCCGGCACCGGTTCGGCGCGCACGGGCTGTACCTGATGGACGAACCCGAGGCGGCGCTGTCGCCCGCGCGGCAGTTACAGTTTCTCGCACTGCTGCACCAGTACCTCGCGCTCGGCTGCCAGTTTGTAATCGCCACCCACTCGCCGATCATCTTGGCGTACCCGGACGCGACCATTTACCAGCTCGACGCCGAGGGCGTGCGTGCGGTAGCGTACACGGCGACCGAGCATTTCCAGATCACGCGCGCCTTCTTGAGCAACCCGGACCGCGCCCTGCGCGAACTGCTCGCCGAGTGACGGTTGCGGGGCCGGGCCGCACCGCGTATCGTTGCGGGGCACACACCGGAGGCCCAAATGCCAGACAACGAGCGCCCGTGGGACAAATCCCCGCGCGAACGACGCGACGAGGACCGCGAAGACGACGACGATTGGGGCGACGGAGGCGAGGAGGTGAGCGGCCGGCGCGCGGCGCGCCGCGAACACCTGCGAGCGGTCGCAAACGCGCAGAAGGGCATTCTCGTCTGCATCCTCATTTACTTCTGCGTCGCCGGTGCCCGGTTCGCGGTACCGCCGGAGATGCAACTGTGGGTGCTGCTCGGACTGATCCCGCTCGGCATTACTGCGACCGTGTTCGTGTTTATGCTCGCCACCCGCGTGTACGGCCAAAATGCCGGAATTGTGCTCGGCATTCTCACACTGGTTCCGCTCGTGGGGTTGTTCGTGTTGCTGATCGTGAACCAAAAAGCCACCGCGCTACTGAAGGAAGCCGGCGTGCGCGTCGGGTTGCTCGGTGCGAACATGTCGGACATCCGCTGATTCACTTTGGGAGCGCACCATGCGCAAGCCGGAGCCGACCGAGTACGCCGGGTTCTTCGCCGGGTACGTGAACCTCGTGCCCGAACCGGACCCGCTGCCGGTGATGGCGGCGCAGGTGGACGAAGTGCTCGCGTTCCTCCGCACCGTGAGCGAAGCGGACGCGAGCGTGTTGCACGCGCCGTACACGTGGACGTTCAAGGAGGTGATCGGGCACGTCGCGGACGGCGAGCGCGTGTTCGGGTATCGCGCGCTGCGGTTCGCGCGCGGCGACGCCACGCCGCTGCCGGGCTACGACGAAGCGCTGTTCGCGGCGCACGCCGAGAGCAACCGGTTGCCGTTCGCGGAGGTGATCGCGGATTGGGAGATCGCGCGGCGCGCGAACGTGTCGCTGTTCCGGTCGCTGCCGGACGCGGCGTGGGTGCGCGGGGGCCAGGCCAACGGCGCGTACCTGAGCGTGCGCGCGCTGGCGTACATCATCGTGGGCCACACGCGGCACCACTTCGCCATTCTCAAGAAGCGCCTCTCGCGCGCGGAGTAACGCCATGGAACGCGAGCAGACACCGCTCGGACTCGCCGCGTCTCCGGCGGCCGCGGCGCACGGCGACCGCATCAAAGGCGCCGGCACCCGCGGGTGGATGGAGATGGTGGGCGCGCTGCACCGCGCCGGCTACGGCCGGTTGCGGCTCGCGTGCAGTTGGGAGAACGCCGGGCCGGCACCGGTGTGGTTCGGCGACGTGCTGCCGGTGGCGCACTTCTCGACAGAACACGGCGCGGTACTCGTCACGAACCCCGAGGCCGAGCGCCGCGCCGACGAGCCGACGAACGCCCTGATGCCGAACGCGCTGCCCATGTTCAGCAGTCGGCGGTGTCGCACCCCGGACTACCCGTGGCCCGGGTTCGCGGCCCAAACGCCGGACGAGGCCGCGGCCGAGTGGGTGCGCCGGTACCCGGCGTACGCGGACGCCGGGCGCGGGTCCGATCCGCCCTACGAGGCGTGGTACGCCGCGATGCTGGCCGCCACCGCGCCCACGGGCCTGCTCGCGGCGAAACGGTGCTTCGCCCCCCTCGGCCCGCGGATGATCGTCGATTGCGGCCCGCCGGGCGTCACCGATTTCGAGCGCCCGCCGCCGGGCGAGATGGTGCCCCCACCGACACCGCCGGTCGCGCCGCCGCCCGCGCCGCCCGCGCCGATCGTGCAGCGGCCGTGGTGGAAGTTCTGGTAACACCGCACGAGGCGCACCGCGATGGCGAACGCGAAGCCGCCGGCGAACTCGGTTCACCCGCTGACGCGCGCCGAGTGGCGCGCGTGGCTCGAAAAGAACCACGCGCGCGACGAGGGCGTGTGGCTCATCAGTTACAAGAAAGCCGCGAAGAAACCGGCCGTGAGCTACGACGAAGCGGTCGAAGAGGCGCTGTGCTTCGGCTGGGTCGATAGCAAGCCGGGCAAGCTCGACGACGAGCGCACGATGCTGTACTTCGCACCCCGCAAGCGCGGCAGCAAGTGGTCGAAGCCGAACAAGGAGCGCGTGGCGCGGCTGATCGAAGCCGGGCTGATGGCCCCGGCGGGCCTCGCGAAAGTGGACGCGGCGAAGCGCGACGGCACGTGGACCGCGCTCGACGCCGTGGAAGCGCTGGAGGTGCCGCCGGACCTCGTCGCTGCGCTCGCGCAGTACCCGAAGGCCGCGGCGTATTGGGAGGCGTTCCCGCGGTCGGTGAAGCGGGGCATTCTGGAATGGATTCTCAACGCGAAGAAGTCCGAAACGCGCGCGAAGCGGATCGACGAAACCGCGCGGCTCGCGGCGGAGAACGAGCGCGCGAACCAGTGGCGCGCGTGAACTTTTCGCGGACCGTGGCGCGGGCGGCGCGGCATAATGCGGCGTCGCGTTCCGCACCCTCCCGGAGGCCGTTCCATGTCCGCACGGTTCGTTCTCGCGCTGCTCGCGTCGGCGCTCGTGTCTGTGCCCGTTCACGCGCAGAAAAAGAAGCCCGAACTGACCGACTTCCCGTTCTGGACCACGCCGAAGGTGCCGCACGCCCGCGCGTTCGTGCCCGGCCTCGTCGCGGCGCTGCACCTCACGCCGCAGCAAACCGAGAAGCTCGCCGCGGCCCGCGCCGCCACGATCGACAGCCCGGAGTTGCGCGCGCTCAAGACCAAGGGCGACCCGAACGCGACGCCCGACGAACTCGCGAAGGCCGCGAAGGCCCGCGCCGAGGCCACCGAGAAACTGTTCAAGGAAGTGGACGCGATTCTCACGCGCGACCAGAAGGCGCTCATCGAGAAGATGAACGACACCTACGCGAAGGTGCAGACCGCGGTGGCCGAAGACTTCGCGTTCAAGCTCCAAGCCGCGAAGGGCAACGCCGACGACACCGCGTCGCTGCGGAAGGAACAGGGCGAGGTGATCGTCTCCACGTTCGCGAAGAAGCTCGAAGGGCTGCTGAGCAACGAGCAAATGGCCGCCGTGAAGAAGGCCGCCGAGGAAGAAGCCAAGCGCGCCGCGGCGAGCGACAAACCCAAACCGAAGAAGTGACTTTTGGCGAGCGGCGTGAGCGTGCCGGTGATTCGCGCTTCATACAACCGGCACGCTCACGCGTGCCGCTCGCCCGGCGTTCGTTGCCCACGCGCGACTACACGAACAGTTCCGCGACCGGGCACGCGAAGCCGGGCAGCACGTCTTCGCCGCTCAGCGTGCCGGTTTCGTCCAGCTCCGCGCACGAGCCGTCGGCCCGGCGCACCAGCACCGTCCGCGTTTCCGGGCTAATCACCCAAATCAGTTTCACACTCACCGCTTTGAAGTCGGCCACGCGCGAGGCCACGTCTTCGTAGGTATCGTTCGGCGACACCACTTCCGCAATCAGGTCCGGCACGATGTCGATATCGCCCTTCGGCGGTTTGTTGTCCTTCAGTCGCCCAGATGCCACGAATGACGTGTCCGGTTTGCGCACCTTGCGCTTCTTCGGGAAGCACTTGTAGCCCGTTTGCGCGCCGAACACGCGGCCCAACTTGTGTTCGCGCACGAACTCGGTCAGCCGCGCGAGCAGCAAGCAATTGATCCCGTCCGATTCGGCTCCCATGGGCTTTTCCTTGAGCTGGTCGTCGATCAGTTCGTAGCCGTCCGGCGCTTCGAGTTCGAGTTCCGGCGCGCCCGCGAGTGTCGTGTCGGCCATCGTTCGCCCTCCGTTTGGTATCGCCAGTTTACCACTTCCCTTCCCCCCACGCGAGGCACGCAGATGCTCGCACCAATCACCATTCGTTACGATTTCGCGCCGAAGCGCCGCAGCTTGGCCGGGGCCGAAGCCGCGGACCTGTTCGGCCTCTCCGAACACGAGCCGCCGCACACCGTGTGCGAGAACCTGACGCTCGACGTGCGGCCCGGCGATCTCGTGCTGTTCGTCGGGCCGAGCGGCAGCGGCAAAAGCTCCATCCTGCGCGCGGTCGCGGCGCAACTGAACGCGCTCGACGCGCTCGAACTGCCGCTGCCGGACGCGCCGCTGATCGACGCGCTCCCGGGCGCGGTGCCGGAGCGCCTGAGTGCGCTCGCGGCGTGCGGCCTCTCCGAAGCGCGCCTGCTGATGCGCACGCCGGCGGAACTGAGCGAAGGCCAGCGCTACCGGTTCCGGCTGTGCTTCGGCTTCGCGTCACTTACCTCTGGCCCCTCGCCCCACGCCCCTTGCCCCTTTCTCTCCGTCGACGAGTTCACCGCGACGCTCGACCGCACTCTGGCGAAAGTGGTTGCGCTCAACGTGCGGAAACTGGTGAAGCGCGCGGGCGTCGGGCTGCTGTGCGCCACGACGCACGAAGACGCGACCGACGACTTGCAACCGGACGTGCTGGTGCGGTGCGCTGGGGACGGCCGCGTGACCGCCGAGCGCCGGGGGGTACTTCGGCGCGAAGTCTCCTTCGCGCGCGACCTGTGGCTGTCCGACGGTTCCGTCGCCGACTGGCCGCACTTCGCGCGGTGGCATTATCGCGGGCACAAGCTCGCGTTCGTGAAGCGCGTGTTCGTGCTGTGGCACGGCGCGGAGCCGGTGGGCGTGATCGCGTTCGGCACGCCGGCCGCGAGCCTGTCGGCGCGGTCGCGGTACTTCGGGCTGAAGGGCGCGCGGTCCGAACTCGCGCTGCGCGCGCTGAACGAACAACTGTGGCTGTTGCAGCGCGTGGTGCTGCACCCGACGTACCGCGGCGCGGGAATCGCGGCGGCGTTCGTGCGCCGGGCGTGCGAACTGTGCCCGGTGCCGTGGATCGAAACGCTGAGTGCGATGGGCGCGGCGAACCCGGTGTTCGAGCGCGCCGGGTTCGTGCGGGCGGGCGCGATCCGGCGCACCGGGCGCGCCGGGCAGTTCGGCCCGCGCGCCGGCCTCGCGGCCGAAACGCTGCGCAAGAGCCGCTTCAGTGACCCGGTGTATTACGTGCGCGACAACCGCCGGTCTTAAAGTGGTGCGACGCTCCGCGTCGCAGGGGTGGTGCAACGGCGGTCGCGTTCAGCGCGGTTCGAGTGGGTAACGAAGAACGACGCGGAGCGGCGTGCCACTTAGTACCGGAAGACGGCCGCGAGGCCCGTGTTCGTGGGCATTTGGTCGCTCGGCACGACGAGCACCAGCGCCCCGGCCTTCAGGCCCATTTCGGCCAAGTCGTCGAGCATGTCGCCGGCGGCTTCGCCCGCGTCCGGGTGCAGCGCGCCGGTGCCCAGCGCGATCGACCCGGGCACCGTGCCGTCGGCGTCGATGAGCAGCACG
>JALHNS010000198.1 GCA_022843445.1 Gemmata sp. | reverse complement strand
GCCGAGGCGCTCGGGGAGCGCGGCCCCGCCGCCGCGGACGCGATCACGGCGCTCGTGAAGGTGATGCGCGCGCCGAAACTCAACGATCGGGCCGACGCGCTCCGACTGTTGGCCGCGCGCGACGCGCTCGTGCGAATCGGCCCGAAGGCGGTTCCGGCGCTGACGGACCTGCTCGCTCACGAGGCCGCTCCGGTGCGCGCGGTCGCCGCCGAAGCGCTCGGCTGGCTCGGCCCTCCGGCCGCGGACGCCGTTCCCGCACTCGGGAAACTGCTTGCGGACCAAAGCGCCTTCGTGAAGGCGCGCGCCGCCGACGCGCTCGCCCGGATCGGCCCCAAAGCCGAGAGCGCCGTCCCGGCGCTCGTGAAACTGCTCGGGGAGCCGGCGAGCACGGAGCCCCCGAGCTTCGGTCGGGGCCAATCGGGGGACCCGAAAACGGCCGCAACCGCGGCTCTGAAGGCGGTCGGTCCCAAAGGCGTCGCCGCGCTGAGGGAGTACGTGCTTCCGGGCCTCATCGAACAGTACAAGACCGCGAAGCCGACCCCGTGGGACGGGCCGGGCGTCGCGACCCTCGCCGCGCTCGGCCCCGACGCCGCGGGCGCGCTGCCCGCCATCAAGGCGTACGTCCGCCGGCGCGACTCCAGCTCCGATCTGGACGCGCTCGTACCGGTGCTGCTGAAGATGGGGCCGGACGGGGTCAAGGCGTTTCAGGAACTGCTCGCCGACACGAAGGCCGACCGCCGCGCCATGATCGGTGCGGTGGCGACGTCGCGCGCGTACGGCAACCAAGGCGACCTCACCCCGATCGTCCCGACCTTGGTCGCCGCGCTCAAAGACGAGAACCCCGCGATCCGGTCTTCGGCGGCGTGGGCGCTCTCCGATCTGGGGGCCCGAACCCCGCCGGAGGTGATCAACGTCTTGGTCGCGCAACTCGGCGCCCCCGACGTCGACCGCGGGGCCGCGTTCGCCCGCATCGGGGCACCGGCCGTGCCCGCACTGGTCCGGGCGCTGAAAGCCGAGGACCCGAAGGTGCAGACGCGCGCCGCGTCCGCGCTGGGGCAGATCGGCGGGCGGGCGCGAGCGGCGCTGCCCGAGTTGCGCGGTCTGGCCCGGTCCCAGAACGTCCGAGTCGCGCTCGAGGCGTCGGCCGCGGCCGCGCGCGTGAGTCTCGATCCCAAAGACGCTACGGCGCTGTTCGGTGCGCTCGAGGACGCGGACCCGAAGGTGCGCGTGGAAGCACTCGCGAAGTTGCGCGCCCTCGACGCGCTCGCTGCGCCCGGGCAAGCGGCGCTGATCCGATTGTTGAAGGACGAGAACGCGGAGGTGCAAGTTGCCGCCGTCCAATCGGTCTGCGCGTTGGGACGAACGGTACCCGATGCGGTTGCGGCACTCGCGCGGGCGCTCCCGCCGCCCGAGAAGTGGGGGCCCGCGCTGAACGGGTACGGACCGCCCTTGGGTCCGACGTTCGCGCCCGCGGTTCCCGCGCTGCGCAAAGCTCTCGCGCACCCCAAACCGGACGTGCGCGACACCGCGTGCCGGCTGCTGGCCCAGATCGGCCCCGGGGCGAAGGACGCGGTCCCGGAACTGCTCGCCGCCCTCACCGAGAAGGGCGACCGGTCCCGGGCGCCGGCGGTGCTCGCGACCCTCGGGGCGATCGGTCCGGACGCGAAGGGCGCGATTCCGGTGCTGCTCGAGACGCCGCTCCCCGTGCGCGGGACGATTCTGTGCCTCGCCGAGATCGGCCCCGCGGCGAAACAGATCGTCCCGACCCTGCGGGAGTTGCAGGCCGACCCGGACCCGGAGGCGCGGGTGCTCGCGGCGTTCGCGCTGGCCCGCATCGAAGGCGACGCGGCGAAGCAGCGCGCGGCGCTCGGCCGGGCCATGCTGCCCCCGCCGGGCGGCTCGGCCGGCGGGACGGTCCCGACGGTGTTCGCCAAACTCGCGCCCGATTGCCCGGAACTGATTCCCGCGGCGGCGCGGCTCTTACCGGCACTGACCCCACACGACCGGGGCGTCCTCGTGTCCGCGCTCGGGAAGTACGGTCCCGCCGCGAAAGGGGTCGTTCCCGATTTGCTCGCCGTGTTGAAAGACGAAGCCGGGTTCCCGCCTCACCGGGAGATCGCGGAGGCGCTCGGCGCGATCGGCCCGGCGGCGCGGGCGGCTCTGCCCGAACTCAACACGCTGCTCGACCACCGCGACCTGCGGGTGGCACTCGCGGCGAAGCGGGCGCTCGAGCGGATCGAGGGGACGAAGTGAGGGCGCGTCGGACCTCCACGGCCAACCGGAGTGAGCCGCCGAACGCGCGCGATCCGAATCGTGTTTCGACAATTCCAAGCGTGCGAACTGGGGACGTCTCCCAGCGCACGCGAGCACGCGCCGCCGGCCGCGAGCGGTCGCCCGCGGATCCGCCCCACCGTCTGGCTCGGTTCGGTGCCGCGAGCCCGGCGGCGCTCTCGATCACGACCGCCGCGGCCCGCGCGCGGCGCACATTAGAGTTCCATCCGTGTTCACCCGCCGCTGCGCCGCGCCGCTCCTCGGTCTCGCACTGGGTTCTTCTTGATGCCGGTCGAAGTGTTCGCGGCGCTCGCCGTGTTCGCGGCGGTGGGCGGTGCGGTCGCGTGGGACCGGCTGAATCGAGCGCGACAGGGACCGGACGACCGCACGGGGCCGGGCGATCCGCCGCAACACACCTGAACGTACTCACGCCGCGGGTTGGAACAGTTCCGGTCCCTCGTGCTTCGGGCTGTTCACGAGCGGGCTCGCGTCGCTCGCGGCCATCAGGTCCGCGGGGTACGTCTTCAGCAGCGCGTGCAACTGCTTCGCAGGGGTGTCAGCGTCCAGCCACGCGGTGTACTCCTCGGGCGCGAGTATCGCGGGCATCCGCTCGTGAAGCGGGCGCACCAACTCGTTGGCGGTCGTGGTCAGCACGCAGCAGGTGAAGAGGTTCGTCTTGTCGGGCGCGGTCCACACGCTCCACAGGCCCGCGAACGCCATCACCCCACCGGCGCGCAGCCGGAACGCGACAAACGAGGGTTAGAGGTGGGCGAGGCCGGGCGTTCGGCACGCACTCACGCCGGGCGAGTTCACGTCGCTTGGCGAACAATTTGGGCTCACCGATCCCGGGACTGGCGCAGAACGCGGTGACGGACTACTCGGCCTGTTTCCAAGAAGCGACCGTGTCCCGCCATGACCGATCTCCGCGACGGCGGCGCCTGGTGTTTGGCACGTGTCGAACGTCCTCGTGTGATAAGCCCAATCAGACTCTTCACCGCAAGACGTCCCGACACCGAACGTTTACCGTGAGCTCGTCGTCACGCTGCGCGAGCGCGCTCAACAGGATCCTCCGATCGCGCAGCGCATGAGATGACAACCGCTCTTGGTTCGGTAGGTCGCACCTCGGATGCCCAACAACCTGCGGAGGCCAGTCTTTCACTGGATGCACGCGGGCCTGCGCATCGTCACCCCGTGCGGGCGAGCCGAGGAGCGCCGGCGGTCAGGCATCAAGAAGCGCGATCGATTCCCACATGCTGCACCCGGGTCGTGGCCGTCAGCGGCCGATCACGCGGAGTAGTTCGCCGTCGCCGGGCGCGAGGGTGAGTTTGAGCACGCGCCCGCGCTCTGCTTGTTCGACGGGTACCGCGCGCCACTTGCCCGTCTTGCGGTCCATGAGCTCGGCGCCGATCCTCGCGTCGTCGAACCGGACGGTGAGTTCGCCCTCCCTGTCCACCCCATGGTTGACCGGGAGCAGGTAGCTGTTCCCGGTGCGGTCGCGGAACTCGCCGACGAGGAACGTTTCGCCCTCCGGTTGGAACCAGTGCTCCGCCGGGGCCTTCTCCGCGCCGATGGGGAGCGTCGCGTCGGTGTGGTACACCGCGACGTTCGTCAGTTTCACCAACACCGGACTCAGTACCTTCAGTTCCAGCGCGACTTGGGAGACGGTCTTCGCTTGGTCGCTCAGTCCGAACACCGGCTTGCCGTTCTCCAGCACCGCGTTGCGGTCCTTGTCCATCTTGCACGTCACGAACCACGGGGGCCAGAAGTGGAACGCCTGCACCCCATAGGCCAGCGGCACGTACATCGACTGGCGCAGCTTCTCCGCCGGATTGTTCGACCCCAGGCACCGCATCTGCGGCACGTCGTACTTCAGGCTCAGGTCGCGGAACATCTTCAGATAGAGGTAGTACCGCTCCGGGTGGTTCTTGGGCCACCAGTGGTAGTGGTAGTAGTCCAGCACCATCGGGCGGACGGTGTCGGCGAACTCCGGGAACTGGTTGTACTCGGCCCGGTTGATGAACAGCGTCGGGTGGTTCGGGTCGGCGGCCTCGAAATCGCGCGCGACCTTCGCGAACCCCGGGTACGCGTCGCGCTGGCGCCGATCGGAGACGAAGTACCCGAACACGGCGGGGTCGTCCCGTAACTTGGGCGCGGCCTTCAGCAGGTTGTTGTAGTCGATGCTCCCGAGGCGCACCTTGAGCCCCGCCTTGCGGCACACGTCGAGCTTGTCCAGTTCCGCCTCGACGCAGTTGAACCCCTTCTCAGCGGTATACTTCGCCAGCGCGAGTTGGTGTTCCGGCTCGTTGGGGAAGTCCGCGTACACGATCACCATGACCTCCGGGAACCGGTACTTCGCGCCCGGCGGCTCGGGCCGGTCCGTGCGGAATGCCGACGCGGGGAGCCCGGCCCCGTTCACCAAGTTCGGCTCCGCGGTCTGGTACCACGCGAACCGCACCGCGACCGGCTGCTTCACCGCGTCGCTCGACACGATCACGGTGTCGCCGGCGATCTCGGCCTTTGCCGGCACGAACGCGCCGTCGGCGCCGGAGACTGTGAACCACGTCAGCGGTTTCTTGTCGCGCGCCGCGAGCCCGCCGTGCGCGTGGTCGAACCGGAGCCGGATCGACGCGCCCTCAACCGCCATCGAGCGGTAAACCGGGCCGGAGTAGACGAGTCCCTTCTCGCCGTAGGTGCGGGTCAGCGCCCAAAGTGCGAGCCGGCGCCCGACCTCCTGTTTATTCTTCGGGTGGGCGTCGCCGACGTGCCCGGCGATGTCGTTGGTCACCGCCATTCCGGTGTTCGGGATGCGGAGCGCCGCGCTCTGCGCCTCCCACAGTTCGGCGTGCAGTTCCTTCGGCTTCCCGCCCCAATTGAGTGGTGTGAGTTGAGCGTAGTAAAAGGGGAAGTCGCCGAGCCCCCACGCCTTCCGCCAGCCTTGGACGAGCGCGCGCATCCGGTGGTAGTACCACAGCCCGTCGCCGACGTTCCCCTCGCCCTGATACCAGATGACACCGCGAATCGGGAGCTTCGTCAGCGGGTGAACCATCCCGTTGTAAAGCGCTCCGTTCTCGGCCTTGTCCTTGCCGTCCAGCTCGCGCACGGACGCGACGCCTGCCGCGTTCGTCCAAGGCTCGATCCGCGTCCCGTTGACCGCCGACACAACAAGCCCGACGGGCACCTTCAACTTCTGGTGCAGTTCGCGGCCGAAGTAGTACGCGGCGGCCGAAAAGTACGAAACCGTTTTCGGCGAGCAGACGTGCCACGGCGCCTTGAGGTCGTCCTTCGGCTCCTTGCTCTCGACCGTCGGCGCGGTGAAGAGGCGGACGTTCGGGTAATCGGCCGCGGCGACCTCCTTGTCGGCGTTGAGCGACTTCACGACGCCGAGCGCCATGTTCGACTGACCGGAGCAGAACCACACTTCGCCGACCAACACGTCAGTGAGCGTAATCGTGTTGGTGCTCCGAACGGTCAGTTCGTGAGGGCCGCCGGCCTTCATCGCGGGGAGCGCCACGCCCCAACCCCCGTCCTTGTCGGCCACCGCCTCCGCGCGGTGGGCTCCGAGCGCGACGGTGACCTTCTCGCCCGGTTCGGCCCAACCCCAGACGCGCACCGGTCGGTCGCGCTGGAGGACCATGTGGTCGCCAAACACCCCGGGCAGCCGCACCTCGGCTTGTGCGGCTGGGGCGAGCGCGAGAAGGAGAACTACCGCACCGGTCGGGGAGAGTCGCATCGGATGCTCTCGTGGAATCAGAACGCTTACTTCACCGGGGCGGCCTTCGGGCCGAGGAAGGGCACCGGCCGCACCGCTCTCGTCCTGTACTCCTTACCGTAGTTGATCACGAGCACGTGACACACCATCAGGAGGCAATCCCGCGC
The DNA here is from genome assembly GCA_022843445.1 of Gemmata sp. Taxonomy (GTDB): domain Bacteria; phylum Planctomycetota; class Planctomycetia; order Gemmatales; family Gemmataceae; genus Gemmata. The sequence continues at coordinate 6,607 of JALHNS010000198.1, read as the reverse complement.
ACTGAACGGGCGGTCCGGGCCGAGCCAGATCCGCCGCTGGATCCTCGAAGAGGACTACCTCGAAGCCCTCATCGCGCTGCCGCAGCAACTCTTTTACAACACCGGCATCAGCACCTACGTCTGGGTGCTGACCAACACGAAGCCGGCGGCACGCAAGGGCAAGGTGCTCCTCATCGACGCCTCGGAGGCGTGGCTGCCGCGGCGCAAGAGCCTCGGCGAGAAGCGGCGGGACATCCCCGACGGCGTCGAGCGGACCGAGAACTATCTCCCGCACATCGTGGAGCTGTTCCAGAAGTTCGCCGATGCCACCGTGACGATTCCGACGGGGAACCCCGAAGACAAAAAAGAGCTGCGCGCGAAGGTGTTCCCGACCACCGCGTTCGGTTACCGGAAGGTCACGATCGAGCGCCCGCTACGGTTGAACTTCCAAGCCAGTGCCGAGCGACTGACGCGGGTGGAGGAGGCGAAGGCGTTCCTGAATCTCGCAGTGAGTCGCAAGAAGGACGCGGGCGAACGGGCCGCCGAGGAGGCCGAAGGCGCGAAACAGCAGGAGGCGATCCGCAAGCTGCTGAAGAAGCTCCCGGAGAAACTGGTCACGAGCCGACCCGACTTCTTGAAGGCGCTCGAAGACGCCATCAAGGGCGCGGGGCTGCGCATTTCCGCGCCCGTGCGACGGGCCATCATCGATAGCCTCAGCGAGCGCGACGAGACGGCTTCGATCTGTCGCGACGAGGACGGCAACCCAGAGCCGGACACCGACCTGCGCGACACCGAGAACGTGCCGCTGGGCGAGGACGTGCAGGCGTTCTTCGAGCGCGAGGTGAAGCCGCACGTACCAGATGCGTGGGTGAACGAGGCCGTGCGCGACGAGAAGGACGGCAACATCGGCGTGGTGGGCTACGAGATCAACTTCAACCGGTACTTCTACCGCTACCAGCCGCCGCGCCCGCTGGAAGCCATCGAAGCCGACATCAAGGCCGTCGAAGCCGATGTTCTGAAGCTGCTCAAGGAGGTGGCGGGGTGAGCAAGAAGAAGAAACCCGCTACCGAAGCACTCGTGCCCGCGAAGGCGAGCGCCGTCGTCGTACCCGGCGACCTGCTGACGGACGTGCGCGGCCTGATCGACCAAGCCCGCGAAGCCACCGCGCGCGCCGTCAACGCGGCGCTGGTGCTGCTTTACTGGGGCATCGGCGCGCGCGTCCGAACGGAGGTGCTGAAAGAGAAGCGGGCCGAGTACGGCGAAGAAATTGTCTCGACACTGTCGAGACAATTGGCCGCCGACTACGGGAACGGGTACTCGCGGCCCAACCTGTTCCGCATGATCCGGTTCGCCGAAGTGTTCCCGGAGCGCGAGACGGTCGCGGCGCTGGCGGCACAACTGGGCTGGAGCCACTTCGTCGAGATCGTCCCCCTCAAGGACCAACTCAAGCGGGACTTCTACGCCGAGATGTGCCGCGTCAAGCGGTGGAGCGTTCGCACCCTGCGCGAGAAGATCGGCGGGATGCTGTTCGAGCGCACGGCCCTCAGCCGCAAGCCGGAGAAGCTCGCGGAACGGGAACTCGCCGAGTTGCGGACCGCCGACCGACTTTCGCCCGACCTCGTGTTTCGCGATCCGTATTTCCTCGATTTCCTCGGCTTAAAAGACACCTACTCGGAAGCCGACCTCGAAGCCGCCATTCTGCGCGAGATCGAGTCGTTCCTGCTCGAACTCGGGGCAGGGTTCACCTTCGTCGCCCGGCAGAAGCGCACCCACGCTGTCCGAACCGTGCGTGACTGCGCGCGTCACGCGCGTCCGCCGGGTGCTAAACGCGGTTCCGCGTGCCGCCGATGTGGCAGCCGGCACGCCCGGCGACGTCACCTTCGCCGTTGTCGGGGACACGGGTGCGGAGGAGGCGCGACGTGTGGGCGCGATGCACGAGATCGCAGACAAGGTCGGAACGGCGTACACGCCGGGGTGCTTGTCCACATGTGGCAACGCGCGCTTCTGCCGCACCCGAGCGATCGGCGCTGGATCCCCGTGCGCGACCGGATCTGCGGCCGTCCGGCTCCTGCCCGATGTGCTGACCCTCGGGCGCGCCGCCGAGCTCACGCGCGGCGCGCCACCCGCCCCCGCCGAAACCCCGGCGGCCGAACTGCTCGAGCGCGCCGGGCGGCTGATCGACGAGGCAGCGGCCGTGCCACTCGGCGCGCCGCTGGTTGTAGGAGGTGCCGCGTGAACCACATCGACATCGCATTGGCCGCCCGCGCGTTCGAGGGGCGGCGCGCCGTACGCGCCGCCCGTGTCCGCCACCGCCGGTTGGTCGAGAACCCGCTCGCCGTCGCGATTTGGCAACTCGGGGCCGAAGCGTTCTCCGCCTCGGCGCTCGGGTGGGGCGACCGCCACAACAACCGCGAGATGGCGGTCGCGGGCGAGCCGCGCAACCGCGACCTCGCGTTCGCCGCGCTGCTCAAGTTCGCCAAGTGGTTCAACCCCAAGTTCGAGGCGCACGCCGCCGACCGGGAAACGATCATCACGAAGAAGCGCGAGATCAAGATCGCCCGCACCGCGCCGCAGGTGATCGTCGCCAACGGGGCTACCGCGGCGCTCTTGGGGCGTCTCGGGCGCCGTCTGGCGTACCTGCCGACCGACGGCGACCGCCCTGCTCCGATCGAGTTGGTTCGATTGGGCCGGCACCTGTTGTTCCTGTGGGACCGGTTCTCGTTCCCCGGCCAGTCGCTCGTGGTCGCGATGACGGAATTGATGAATACACACTGGGCCACCCCGCAGTCAGCGCTCGAGCGGCAGTCGCTGCCGGCATTGGATGCGTTCGTCGATCCGCCCGCGGGCGGTGACGGTTTCGTTGCCGCCGCGCTGGCGGAACTCTCACCGGTCGGACCGGTCCCCGAGGGCGCGGACGACCGACTCCTCATACCCTTGGTCGATGCCTTCAACACCGCCCGCGCGGGGCGCACCGAACCGCAAGTGGTCGCCCCGCTGCTTCAGCCGATCGTGGCGCACTATCGCCCGCTTCTGCTCCGCACGTGGGACCTGTTGTGGCGGTGCCGTGACCGCGAGGCACTCCTCCCAGAGGCACCGTCGGTCGGTCGCCGGTGGGACGCGGACCGGTACGCTTACACCCGCCACATGGACTGGATGGCACGGAGCGGTCTGAGGCGCACGCGCCAGACGCCGCGCCAAGCGGTGTACACCCTCCGCGACCTCGAAGAAGCGGGCCGCCGCGTGGGAGCCGAAGAGGCGTGCGACGACCCGTTGCGGATGGCGGCGTACGTGCTGAGCAACAAGGCCGTGCGCGGAACCGTCATCGCGGTGGACCCGACCCACACGGAGCCCGGTCCGAAGAACCGGGTGCGCCGCCCGCTGGTCACCCTGCGCTCGCCCGACCCGTGTCTGATCCCGCTCGGGCGCGAGCTGTGGTGGGTCGAAGCGGCCGACGGGCGCGAGTACGTGGTCGAGGACGTGCTGCCGACTGCGAGCGGAGGGAGCGACGTCGTTCTCAAACTAATGACCGGCAGTGGGGGAACTGCACTGCCGGCCCTTGGGACCGCGGCGTGCTTCTCGATCCACAACACCTCGCCCGAGTGGCTGGGCGATTTGCCCGACGAGGACCCGTGGACCCATTGCCCGGCGGTTGCTGCACTGGTGCCCGCCCCGATCGAAGGCCCGATCCCGGAGGCTCTCGAATGGCCCTCAACACGACCGGTCCGTTCGATACGGACGCAGCTACCGAGGCCGATGACGTCGCCGAACGTGCGATTGCCGACCTCTTCGCCTCGGCACAGCGCAGCGCGGTTGTGCTGCGCGCTCCTGCGGGGGCGGGTAAGACCTATCGGCTCGCCCAAGCGGTGGACCGAGCTCGCGCGCGGGGCTTGCGCGTCGCGGTCGCCGCACCCACCAACGAGCAGGCGTTCGGCCTCGTCGGCGCGATTGCGAACCGGCTCGGCGGGCGCGAAGAGGTCACGTTCGTGCCCGCCAAGGACGTGACGCTCCCGAACGCGGTGGCGGCGCTGCCCGGCGTGCGCGTGGCGACCGCGAAAGCCGCGAACGGGCACGACCTCATCGTCGGGACACTCAACAAACTGGGGGACGCCTTCGCTCGCGGCGATCTCGCCCCCTTCGACTTGCTGTTCGTGGACGAGGCGTATCAGGCGGACTCCGCAAAGTACTTTACGGTGGGTGGCCTCGCGCCGCGCCACCTCTTGGTGGGCGATCCCGGGCAGATCAACCCGTTCGCGACCGTGGCCGACCCCGGGCGCTGGCGCGGGTTGCCCGAGGACCCGCTCCAGACGGCCGTGGGGGTGCTGCTCCGCAACCACCCGCTCACACCGGTGCACGGGTTGCCGGTGACACGCCGGCTCGACCCGCGGGCCGCGACTGTGGCGCAGCACTTCTACCCGGACCTGACGTTCCGCCCCGCAGTGCTTCCCGGCGTGCGCGAGTTACAGTTGGGTAGAGGCGTCTCTGATACCAAGTCTGGTCGATCCGTAACCGTCAGGCGGCGACAGCCCAGTGGAACCCGACCGCTCCGCCGAGCACCTTGGGGTGGTCGGCCAGCCACGCGCACCGCGCCGTCAACGTGTCGGTGAGTGCCGGCAGGTCATCGAACACCCGATTCGCCAGCCCTTCGCGCACCAGCGGCCACAGGCGCTCGGCCGGTTGCAACTCGGGGGTGCAACTGGGTAACCGGTGCAACACCACGTTCGCCGGCACCGCCAACTTCTTCGCCGTGTGACCGCCCGACCCATCGACGATCACGACCAACACCTTGCGCCCGCTCGGATCGGCCCATCGCGCGAACGCGGCCAGCGCCCGGCCCATGCACTCCGCGTTCGCCTTCGGCTGGATCACGAACCGCCCGCGCCCGCTCGCCGGATGCGCGAACCCGTACACGAACACGCTCTCGAACCGGTGCCGGCCGTTCGACGGCGGGCGGGTGCCCTTCAGCGCCCACACGCGCCGGGTAATCGGCTTCAGGCCCAGCCGCGCCTCGTCCTCGCACCACAACTCGACCTCCCGGTCCGGGTGCTCGCCCCGCAACTGCGCCAACCGCGCCCGCAGCCGGTCAAAGCCACCCCCGCTGCTGTTCGGGCGTGGCCGCCTTGGGGTGCCGCGGGCGCGGGACCACGAGGCGGAACCCGAAGTTCTTGAGCCACTGCCACCCGGTTTGGGGCCACACCTCGACCCCGAACCGGTTCTTCACGAAGGCGGCCACCTTCGGCCCGCTCCACAGCCCGCCGTCGGGCGGTTCGGCCTGAAGAGCGGCGAACAGTTGCGCCTGCTGTTCGGCCGTCAACTTCGGGGCGGACCCGTTGTCCCGGCGGCCGTCGGCGATGGCGTCGGGACCGTGCGCGTTGTACCGCTTGAGGATGGCGCGGCCCCACGCGGGGGTGAACCCGACCAGCTTCGCCGCGGCGGTGGCCGAGAGCGGCTGGTCGGGGCGCGTCACCAGCCACAGCACGTGCCAGCGCGTCTTCTCGGCCGCGTCGGCGCACCCCCGGTAGCGGCGGTCGATCTCGTCGTGACTCAAGTGCTCGACAACCGGTAGTCGGTTCATGGTAAACCCTCCCATCATTGGAGAGGGTTACGCATTAGCCGGATTCGGTATCACCCGCGGCTCGATCCGGTACTCGACCGCGCCGCCAAGTCCGGTTGGGCGCACGTCGAACTGCCTCGGGCCGCGGTGCTTCAAGCGGACCCAGACGCCGTGACCCTCCTCGCCGACCTCGTCGCGCGCCTGTTCGCGCGCGAGCCGCGGGTGCGATGCGAGCGAACACCCGCGCGGACGGCGCTCGTGCAATCACAGGTCGCGGTCGGCGTGAGTCACAACGACCAGAAGGACTATTTGCGCGCCGCGCTGGACGCGCACGGGTTGGACGGCGTGGTCGTGGAGACCGCGAACAAGTTACAGGGTTTGGAGTTCGAGGTGACGTTCGTGTGGCATCCGCTGTCGGGGCTGCCCGAGGCGAACGAGTTTCACTTGGACCCGGGGCGCTTGTGCGTGCTTCTGACGCGCCACAGACATGCGTGCGTCGTCGTCGGCCGAGCCAGCGACCGGGACCTCCTAGACGACCGCCCGCCGCCCCCCACTGCTGCGTACCTCGGCTACGCGCCCGACCCGGTGTTGGATGGTTGGGAGATTCACCAAGAGGTCTTTTCGACGTTATACTCCGCCCGGCCGTGAATGATCCATTTGGGAATCGGTTCGGTAGATCAGGTGAACCCGCCCGCAGGAGTCACCCCGATGGCCTGGTTCCCGATCGCCCTGACCGAGGACGAGCAACGGGTCGTGAACGCCGAGCGTGACGCCCACCCCGACGCGCACGTCCGGCGCAAGATGCTGGTCCTGTGGCTGCTCCACCACGGCGACACCCGCGAGCGGGCGGCGACCGTCACCGGCCTCGGGCGGGCGACCGTCCAGCGGTACGTCAAGGCGTACAAGGCCGGCGGTCTCGACGAGCTTCGGCGGTGGGGCGTCACCGGACCCGTCAGCGACCTAGCCGCCCACGCCGATGCCGTCCGGGCGTCCCTCACGACCAACCCGGTCCGGACCATTGCCGAGGCCGCCGACCGGATCGAGCAGTTGACTGGCATCCGCCGCCAGCCGACCCAG
>JALHNS010000197.1 GCA_022843445.1 Gemmata sp. | reverse complement strand
CACCGCGGCGAGGAACGCGCGCAGGTCGGCCGGCAGTTCCGGTTCCGGCGGCGCTTCGGCGACCGGTTCGGGCACCGCGACTTCCGGCGGCGCTTCCGGTTCCGCCGCTACTTCGACTTGCGGTTCCGTGGGCGCGGCCTCCGGCGGGAGTTCCGGCTCCGCGACCGGCGCGACGTCCGCGACCGGTTCGGGTTCGACCGGCACAGGCTCCGCGACCGGTTCGAGCGGTTCGGGCGCGACCTCCGCGACCGGTTCCGGTTCGGGGCTCGGCTGCGGTTCCGGCGCGACTTCTGGTTGCGGTTCGGGCACCGGTTCCGGGGCCGGTTCGGCGACCGGCGCGGGGGCGAGCGCGAAAGCGTCTTCGGCCGCGCTCACCAGCGCGACGCGCGCGCCGTCGAGTGGCAGCGCCTCAACCGCGACGTCCGGCGCGTCGAACAAAAGTACCAAAATCTTCCCGGAATCGTGAATCGCACGCACCGTCTCTGCGTACACTTGTTCAGGTTCGCGTTTTGGCGGCTCTGTGATTGCGACACGCGCCGCCAGAACTTCGTCGCGCACTTCGTTTGCGAGGGCCGCGGCGGTCGCGCGCTCGCCTTGCGTGTTGGTCTTCAGCTTCTGAACGTAGCGCTGAACCTTCACGTCGGTGAGCCGGTGCGAGGGCACCGCCGCGAACTCGAAGTGCGCCGGCACGAACTCGCCCGGTTCGCCCGCGGCCAAGGCCGCGAGCGCGCTGGGCGCTTTGGGTGTGCCCTGCAGGAGCGCGTCCTTCGTCGGGCCGTCCAGCAATGCCGCGACCCCGGGCGCGTGCGTCTCGGCGAGCGCGCGCATTTGCGGATCGACGGTGCCGGTGGCTTTGAACGCTTCGTCGCACGCGGCGCGGGCCGCGGCGGCGCGAGCGAGCAGCGCGGCCTTCAGCGCGCTCAGCAGCGAATCGAGCGTGAGCGGTTCCGGCGCGGCCGGAGCCGGCGGAGTTGGCGCGTACTCGCTCAACGAAACGAGCGCGGCCGAAACGCTGATTTCGCTGAGTTTTCGCACAACGAACCGGTCGGCGGGGAGGTGCGCGGCGAGCCACTGAAGTAGCTCGGCGTCCGCGACGCGCACTACCGGTTCGGCTTCTACCGCCGCGAGTAGATCGGCGGGAGTGGAAGGCGCGCCGTTGCGCGTGAGCACGCGGTCTGCGAACTCGGTCATTCGTCCGATTCCGTGAACGGGTTCCAGTTCGCCACGAACACCGCGGCGATCGAATCCAATCGCACCGCGGGTTCGCGGATGCCGGCGAGCAGGGCCGCGCTCACGGCCTCTTCGATCTTCGAGCGCGCCTTCTCCTCGGCGCGCTGTTTGCCGCTGAGGAACGCGAGGCGGCTCGCGGTCTGGGCGTCGCGCTCCGCGAAGGTGCGCTCGGCGGCGGTCGCGCGCTCCGCGACGCGGTCGGCCCATTCGTCGGTGCCGCGTAGGAGTTTCTCCGAGGCGCGGCGCGCGGCCGTCACGGTCTTCGACCACGCCGCCCGCGGGTAGTGTTCGCTGATCGTCCCCCAGCGCTCCGCGTTCAGGTTGAAGTCGCGGCCCCCGTCGGGGCGGCGCAGCTTCGAGTAGTCTTCGCTCACGAGCGCGAGCCGCGCCGCGTTCGTGATGACCTCGAAGTCTTGGTCGAGCCAGATGGTGATCGGGAACGGCGGGAACAGCCAGTCGGCGCGGCGGCGAATGGCGATCTCGGACCAGTTGCCCTTCGCGGGCAGTTCCGCGAGCGCGGCTTCGGTCGGGCACTCGACCACGAACTCGAACCGGAACGCGACCTCCGCGGGCTTCGGCACCTTCAGTTTGGGGCGAATGCGCCACGTCGCCGAACACGCGCCGCGGTCGTCGGAGTACACGTATTCGACCAGCGAATCGATGAACGCGTCGCCGATGCGCGCGAGCGCGGCCCGCTGGTTCTGCGCCTTCCGCCGGTCGAAGGTGAGCGCGTACGTGAGCGGGCGCTCCGGCGTGCTGCGCTCGTCTTCGGTGTCGATGACGTGCGCGAAGTGGCGCATCATGCGATCGACCGGCATGAGCGTGCTGGGGCCGCTCGGCCGCGGGCGCTGAAACTGGTAGCGCCACACGTCCGACTCTGGGCCGCCGTCGAACCGGCGCGCGAACTGGAGCGTGTCCGCGGCCCACGTGTTCATCGCGAGCTGCCAGTCGGCGCGGCGCGCGTGGTCGGCCTGCGCCATTTCGTCCGCGAACCGCTCGTGACCGGGCGGAGCTTCCACCGCGTCGAGTTCGTCGAGCACCTGAATCTCGCGCAGCGCGGTTTCCACCACTCCTTCGTCACCCGCTAGGCGGTCAGTTGCGGCGGTCAGCGCCGGCGCGCCTTCGAGCAAGAGCTTGGGGAGCAGTTCGGCGAGTTCGGTTTCCGTGAGGTACTGAAGCGCCGCGACCGAGCGGTTGAACGCGCGATAGCCGCGGTCGAGGTAGTCACTCCAACCGGCCGCGAGGGGATCGCCCGGCGCGCTCAGCAGGAATGAGCGCACCGGCGTGCCGACGCCGTAGCGGTCGAGCCGGCCGATGCGCTGCTCGATGCGGTTCGGCGACCACGGCAGATCGTAGTGAACGAGTACCGAACCGCGGCCGTGCAAGTTGAGTCCTTCTTCCGCCGTGCGGTCGCACACGAGCGCGCGGAACGACGTGCTGGTGCGGTAGTGCTGCCAACCGGCGCGCCCGTGCCGCGCGATCTGCCCCGGCCAGCGCGCGTTCAGCGCCTCGAACACTTCGTCCGCGACGTGCGGGTAGCTGGCGAACACCACGGCGCGCGCCGGTGTGGCTTGCTTCGCGTTGAACAGCTTCTCCAAGCCCGCGGCGAGCGCGCGAATGCGGTGCGCTTCGTCGGCCTCGCTCGCGGTGTCGCGGATGCTGGTGAGCAGATCGAGTTCGCCGGTGAACAGCTTCGGTTCGGTGAGCGCGGCTTTGTCGGCTGCGCTGAGCGCGAGCTTCGGCGAAACATCTTCGCCGGTGCGCAGCCCCGCGAGTTCCGCGAGCACGCCGAAGTCGCACGCCCCGGCTTCCGCGAACAGCGCGTACACCGCGCCGAACGCGGCTTGGTCTTTCGGCTTCGCGGCTTTCGCAGCGGCAACGCGCCACGCTTCGAGCGCGGCGGTCACGCTCTCGGTGCCGGGGTCGGCGTACTCCCAAATCTCGGTGCCAGCGCGCCCCGGGAGCAAGCCTTCGACGCGGTCGTCCGCGCGCCGGTTGCGCAGGAGCCGCCGGTGAAGCCGGTACGCTTCGGAGATGTGCGCGCGCACCGCGCGAACCAGCCGCTCGCGGTCGGGGGAATCGGGATCGGCACCGTACGCGAGTAGCGGGCGGAGTTCCTTCGCAAGCTCTTTCAACCGCGCGTCGTCCGGGAACGCTTCGCGGAACTGGTCGAGCGCGCCTTCGAGGTAGCTGCCTTCTTCGTCCGGCTTAAAGAGGTGGTAGAGCTGCGCAACGGTCTGGTGTTTCTCCAACCGCGCGCGAAAACCCTTGATGTCGCCGAGCGGGTACATCGTCGGGTCGAGCAGGTGCAACAGCGCCTGAAAGCCGGATTCGTCGGAGTGCAGTGTGGGTGTCGCGGAGAGCAGCAGCAACCGCACGTCCGGGTCCGCGACCGCTTTCCGCAGCGCCTCGAATTGCTTCTTCTGCTTGCTGCGCCCGGGCATGTTCACCCAGCGCGCGAGTTGGTGCGCTTCGTCGATCACGATGAGGCCCGCGCCCTGTTCGGCCGCGTCGCCGGCTTCGTCGTGCGGCTTCAGCAGAACGCTGCGATCCAAGAACGGCGCGAGCCGGAACCGGTTCGTGAGTTCGGCGCGCCACTGCGGCTCGAGGTGCGCCGGCACGAGCACGAGCACCGAGCGCGTCTTCGGGTTGTCGAGCACGTACTGCCGGATGATGGCCCCGGCTTCGATGGTTTTGCCGAGGCCCACTTCGTCGGCGAGCATGTACCGCTGCACCGGGTCTTGGAGTACGCGGCGCACGACTTCCACTTGGTGCGGTTCGATGTCGATGCACGATGACAAGAGGCCGGTCATGCCGGCGCACGCGCGGCGCTGCTCGATGGCGGCGCGAACGAACCCGGCGCGGCGGAGTTGCCAGAGCGGGGTTTCGGTGATGCGCGCCGCGAGGAACACCGTGGGGTCCGGCACCGGCACTTCGCACCGCGTGTACAGCTCCTTCTGCGGCACCGTCTCGAACCGCCGCGCGTTCGGGAACTGCACGAGGTAGCTGCCGCTGTTCTCCGCGAGCGCGCGGCCGGCGCGCCACGAAACGCCATCGGGCAGAATCTGGTAGACGCGGGTTTCGCAGTCGAGCGTGGCGATTCCCACCGACGCGCGCGTGACGGTTTCGGTGCGGATCGGCACGCCGGGCGCGACGAAGTAGTCGATGGTGACGGTCGTTTTGCCGACCGTGCCGAGCTTCCCGATGCCGAGGTCGTTCGCCTTCGACCGCACGAAATCGCCGGTGTGCGCAACGGCCATCTGCGGGAACCTCCGAAAAAGGGCGGATGAGAACAGTAGTATGAAGGCGCGCGCGCCCATCAACGTGCGCGTCCCGGTTGTCCGCGAAGGGCGCACAGGGCTTCCGCCCTGTGCTGTGGAAGCCGGCCCCTCCGGGGCGGAAGACAATCGCGCCGTTCTTCTGTCTGAGCACCCTGCGGAGCAGGGTCGCCTACCGTAGCACAGGGCGGAAGCCCTGTGCGGCCCACGCGCGTAAAGGATATGCTGTTCGTGTTGTGTCGCGTCGTACTCCTCCGAGGCCCCGCAGATGCCCGACACTTGCCCGCTGTCGGCCCGCGTCGCGGCCGGCCTCGCCGCGCCCGGGGCGAAGCTCGACGCCGAACTCGGCGCGCACCTGCCCCGCTGCGAAGCGTGCCGGTGCGCGGTCAGCGACGCGCTGCGCCGGTGGCCCGCCGAATCCGCGCCGCTCGCGGAGTGGCTGCGCGACGGCACCAACCTCACCACTATCACGCCGTTTCAGGCCGACGCACTCGCGCGCGGCGCGCCGAACGAACTGGAACTCGGGCCGTACCTCGTGTTGGACCTCATCGCGCGCGGCGGCATGGGGGCGGTCTATCGCGCGTGGCACCTGCTCTTGCGGCGCGAGGACGCGGTGAAGACCGTTCGCGCCGAATTCGCCGCCAGCAGTGAAGCCGTGCGCCGGTTCCTGCGCGAGGCCGAAGCCGCGGCCCGCCGGCGGCACGCGAACGTCGTGCAGGTGTACACCGCGGACCGGGCCGGTGGTCAGTTCTACATCGCGATGGAATTCGTGAACGGCCCGGACCTGTCGCGGGTAGTGAGGGACCGCGGGCCGCTCCCGCCGGACGTCGCGCGAGACTACGTCGCGCAAGCCGCGGACGGCCTTCAGCACGCGCTCGATCTCGGGTTCGTTCACCGCGACATCAAGCCGGCGAACCTGCTACTCGCGCCCGGCGGTGTGGTGAAGGTGGCGGATTTCGGCCTCGCCCGCGCGCTCGACCCGCTGCGCGACGACGGCAACCCGACGGTGCCCGGCGCGATCATGGGCACGCCCGCGTACATGGCCCCGGAACAGGCGCGCGGCGAGCGCGCCGACACGCGGGCCGACGTGTACGCGCTCGGCTGCACGCTGTTCTTCCTGCTCACGGGCCGTACGCCGTTTCACGCCGCGCAGGGCATTCAACTGCTGTACGCGCACCTGCACGAACCGGTGCCGGAGGTGCCCGCGCCGCCGGCGCTCGCGGCCGTCGCGCGCAAGTGCTTGGCGAAGCGCGCCGACGACCGCTACCAGACGCCCGGCGAACTCGCGGCGGCCCTCCGCGCGCTCGGCGCGCCGCTCGCGGATACGGTGGTTCGGCCGGGCGCCCCGATCGCGCGCGCGGACTCGACCGCGCCGCCCGCTGCCGATTCCACTTCCGGCAGCACGGAGAGCTTCGTCGCGCCGCTGCCGCTCCCCGCCGACGAACCGCGCGGCCCCCGCCCGAAGGTGATAATCGCGGTCGCCGCGCTCCTGCTGCTCGTCGCCACGGTCGCGTTCGTGGTGCTCATGGTGCTTCCCCCGAACCCGAACTCGAACGCGGGCGGCAACACGAAGCCGGTGCCCGTGGTGCCGAAACCGGTGCCGATCCCCGGCCCGAACGTCGGCGCGCGGCCGAACATCGACGCGAAGCGCGTGCCGGCACCCGAGGCGAAGAAGCCGACGCCGTGGAAGGTCGTCGCGCTCGTGCCGGCGCAAGACAAAGAGAAGGTGACGGCGGTCGGGTTCCTGCCGAACGGCGAGATCGTGATCGCGCGCGGCGGCGCGAAGGACGACGGCAGCGATTCGGCGTGGGAAGTGTGGGCGGCGGCACCCGGGGCCGCGCCCTTGCGGTTCCGCAACCCGGTCAGCCTGAACCCGTACGCGAAGGCCGTGCTCGTGACCGACCGCGCGCTGCTCACCGACCGGTTCGAGCGCATCAACCCGGTCACGCTGAACGGGATGGAGGCGTTCCCGCACGGTCTGGAAACGGTCGATCGCGGATTCGCACAGACGATCGATTCCGCGGCCCTCAGCGGCGACGGCAAGTATGTGGCGGCCGGTCTGACGCCCGAAGGCGACGGGCGCGACATCCGGATCGTTCTGTTCTGGAGCACCGAGACGCTCGAACAGCGCTCGCCGGCGCAGATCCAAACCAAGTCCGACCTTCACGCGCTCGCCACCGACCGCAAAGGCGAGGTGCTGATCGCGGGGACGAAAGAGGGGGTCGTCGAGCGCGTAACCACCAGCGGCGAGAACCGGCGCAAGTGGGCCGTGCCGAAGGTGAACGGCAAGCCGGACGCGGTGAGCGCCGCGGCCGTGACGCCCGACGGCACGCGCGCGTTCTCCGCGCACCCGGAAAGCGGTGCCGTGTACGGTTGGGACCACACGAAGCCGGACCCGGTGCAGAAGATCGACCTCGGGTGGCCGGTGTACCGCATGTGCGTCTCGCCGGACGGCCGCTGGCTGGTGGCGGCGGGCGACGCGGTGGCCGCAATCGACCTGAGCACGAACCCGCCCGAAGTTCACACGCTCGCGGAGCACTACGCGGGCGAGTTGCGGTGCGCCGCGTTCAGCGCCGACGGCAAGCGCCTGATCGTCGGCGGATGGGCCCTGCGCGCGCTGCCCAAAGACGGCGTGGGCGTCGCTTGGGTGTGGGAACTGAAATAGCACGGGGTTACAACCACAACGAGCCACACCTTGAACTGCTTCGCGCAACTCCAACAATACCCACAAAGCTCACACCACTCCCGGCGCGGACACTCCAATGGCGAACAGTTTCGGTGCGAAGTCCAAGCTCACCGTCGGCAGCAAAAACTACACCATCTTCAAGCTCTCGGCCGTCGAAGCCGCGATCCCGCAAGCGAAGAACCTCCCGTATTCGCTCAAGATTCTGTTGGAAAACCTGCTCCGCAACGAGGGGGTCAGCCTCGCGGTGCGCAAGGCCGACGTGGAAGCGCTCGCGCGCTGGAACCCGGTCGCGGAGCCGGACACCGAGATCGCGTTCACGCCCGCCCGCGTGCTGATGCAAGATTTCACCGGTGTGCCGTGCGTGGTGGACCTCGCGGCCATGCGCGACGCCATGAAGGAACTCGGCGGCGACCCCGCGAAGATCAACCCGCTCGTGCCGGTCGAACTGGTCATCGACCACTCCGTGCAGGTGGACGAGTACGGCACGCCGAAGGCGTTCGCCGACAACGTCGCGCTCGAGTACGAGCGCAACCAAGAGCGGTACACGTTCCTCCGCTGGGGCCAGAAGGCGTTCAACAACTTCAAGGTGGTGCCGCCGGGCACCGGCATCTGCCACCAAGTGAACCTCGAGTACCTCGCGCGCGGCGTGATGGCCGAAGTGCCGGACGCCGAAGCCCCCGACGCCCCCGCGGAGCGGCCGAAGGTCGCGTACCCGGACACGGTTGTGGGGACCGACAGCCACACGACGATGATTAACGGCCTCGGGGTGCTCGGGTGGGGCGTCGGCGGCATCGAAGCCGAAGCCGCGATGCTCGGCCAACCGGTCAGCATGCTCATCCCGCAGGTGATCGGGTTCAAGCTGAGCGGGAAGCTCGCACCGGGCGCGACCGCGACCGACCTCGTGCTCACCGTCACGCAGATGCTCCGCAAGTTGGGCGTGGTCGGGAAGTTCGTGGAGTTCTTCGGGCCGGGCCTCGCGGAACTGCCGCTCGCGGACCGCGCGACCATCGCGAACATGGCCCCCGAATACGGCGCGACGTGCGGCATCTTCCCCATCGACGCCGAAACGATTCGGTTCCTCGCCCAAACCGGCCGCCCGGCGGACCAAGTCGCGCTCGTCGAAGCGTACTGCAAAGAGCAAGGGCTGTTCCACGACGCGAACACGCCGCAGGCGAACTACACGCGCGTTCTGGAACTGAACCTCGCGGAAGTGGTGCCGAGCATGGCCGGGCCGGCGCGCCCGCAGGACCGCGTGCCGCTGACGAAGATGAAGACCGGGTTCGCGGAGGCGCTGCCGAAGCTGAAGGAAGCGGCGAACAAGGCGAAGGGCGCGGCGCTGCCGATGTCCGGCGACCAACCGGCGCAACCGGTCGAGGTGGTGCCCGGTTCGCTGCACGACGGCTCCGTGGTGATCGCCGCGATTACGAGCTGCACGAACACCTCGAACCCGTCGGTGATGATCGCGGCCGGCATCTTGGCGAAGAAGGCCGTAGCAAAGGGGCTGAGCACGAAGCCGTGGGTGAAGACGAGCCTCGCGCCCGGTTCGCAAGTGGTGACGGACTACCTCACCGACTCCGGCCTGATCGAAGACCTCAACAAGCTGCGGTTCAACGTCGTCGGCTACGGGTGTACGACGTGCATCGGGAACAGCGGGCCGCTGCCGGACGCGGTATCGAAGGAGATTTCCGCGAAGGCGCTCGTCGTCTCCGCGGTCCTCAGCGGGAACCGGAACTTCGAGGGCCGCGTTCACGCGGAAGTGCGCGCGAACTACCTCGCGTCGCCGCCGCTGGTCGTCGCGTACGCGCTCGCGGGGCGCGTCGATTTCGATCCGGAAACCGAACCGCTCGGCACGGGCACCGAGGGCCAACCGGTGTTCCTCCGCGACATTTGGCCCACGCACCAAGAGGTGCAGGCGGTCCTCGCGAAATCGATCAAGACGGAATCGTTCAAGCGCATCTACGGCGCGGTGTACGAGGGCGACGCGCAGTGGAAGGCGCTCACCGTGCCCACCGGCGACCGGTACTCGTGGGACCCCGCGAGCACGTACATCGCGAACCCGCCGTACTTCCGCGGCATGAGCGTGACGCCCGCCCCCGTGCGCGAGATCACAGGCGCGCGGGCGCTCGCCGTACTCGGCGACAGCATCACCACCGACCACATTTCGCCCGCGGGCGGCATCAAGAAGGACTCGCCGGCCGGCCGCTACCTGATGGGCAACGGCGTCGCGCAAAAGGACTTCAACCAGTACGGGGCGCGCCGCGGGCACCACGAGGTGATGATGCGCGGCACGTTCGCCAACGTGCGGCTCAAGAACCTGCTCGTGCCGGGCACCGAGGGCGGCATCACCAAGTTGCCGAACGGCGAAGTGGTGAGCATTTACGACGGCGCGATGGCCTACCAGAAGGCCGGCGTGCCGCTCGTGATTCTCGGCGGCAAGGAGTACGGGTCCGGTTCGAGCCGCGACTGGGCGGCAAAGGGCACGAACCTGCTCGGCGTGAAGGTGGTGATCGCGGAGAGCTACGAGCGCATCCACCGCTCGAACCTCGTGGGCATGGGCGTGCTGCCGCTGCAGTTCAAGCCGGGCCGGTCGGCGGCGGCGCTGGGCCTGACCGGGGAAGAGACGTTCGACATCGAAGGGTTGGTCGCCGGGCTGGAGCGGAACTTCGAGGGCGCGAGCCGCGAACTGACCGTGACCGCCACGCACCCGGACGGCACCGTGGTGAAGTTCAAGGCGGTGTGCCGCATCGACACGCCGCAAGAAGTGCAGTACTACAAGAACGGCGGCATCCTACAGTACGTGCTGCGCCAGTTGCTCGCCGCGAAGTGAGCGCGCCGCCCCGATTCGCGCCGGATTCCGAATACCGCCCAACCGGGAGTTCCGATGGACGTGATGAAACAGGTGGGAAGCGGGTTCAAAACCGTTTACACCGGGCTGATGCTGAAAGTGCTGGCCGTGGTGATCGGCATCGTCGGCGCGCTCGTGCTGGTCGGCGGCGCGATGAACGGCGCGGGCGGCGTCCTCGACGGTTTTCTGGCGCTCCTCGTCGTCGTGGGCGCGCTGAGCTTCACCGGCTCGATCTTGGAGCTGATCGGGCGGATCAAGTGCCTCGTGATCCCGCCGTCGCTCGCTTCCGCGAAGCAGCTCATCATCGCGACCGTGTGCCTGCAAGCCATCGCGATGATTCTTACCGTTCTGGGGTTGCTGAACGCACTCGCCGGGCCGTTCCTGCCGCTCGGCTTCGCGGCCAACATCGAGCGCGTGAACACGGTGTTTTGGATCGCGTCCGAGATCATCTTCATCCTGTTCATCAGGGCCGTTGCGAAGGGCATCCGGCGGAGCGACTTGGAGCAACAGGCCGGAACCGTGCTCACGCTCTCGATCATCC
The DNA here is from genome assembly GCA_022843445.1 of Gemmata sp. Lineage (GTDB taxonomy): Bacteria > Planctomycetota > Planctomycetia > Gemmatales > Gemmataceae > Gemmata. Next base: position 2,244 of record JALHNS010000197.1, on the reverse strand, counting down.
TCATCGCGCTGTATGTCGTGATGATCGCCTTGGCGCTCGTCGCCGTCGCGGGTGCGGGAGCCGGGGGCATGGGAGGCGTTCAGGCCGCGGCCGGGGGGGGGGTGATCGCGAGCGTGCTCGGGCTGGCGATCTTTGTGCTCGGCATCATCACGCTGATCCTTTACGCGCGGCTGCTGCTCGCCATGCAAGTGGCGTGCAACAAGTTCGCGTACAGCGCGGCCTACAACGACGGCGACGATCTGGACGACGACTACGACGACCGGCCGCGGAAGCGCCGCCGCGACGACGATTACGACGACGATGACGATCGGTAACTGATGCGCCCGCGCGACCTTGAGGTGCTGATCGCGGTGGGCGGGGGTGCACTCGCCCTCGCGGTCGTATTCGCTCTCAGCGCCGCGCTTCTGGCGGCGCTGGCCCGCGCGCTGCGCGCCGTTTCCCCGCCCAATCGCCGCATGGACCCCGGGCAGGTGTGGTTGAACTTCGTCCCGGTGTTCAACAGGGTGTGGGCCACCGTGACCGTGGAGCGCGTGGCCGAGTCGCTGCGGGCCGAGTTCCGCGACCGCGGCCTCCACACGCCGGCGGAAGATTACGGCCGGCGGCTCGGCGTGATCGCACTGGTGCTCCTCGCCAGCGGGTGCCTCATCTACCCGATCTTCGTGTGCTACCCGATCGCGCTGGTGCGGCTGGTGCAATACTGGCGGCACATTGACCGCTGCGCGGCGCGGCTGCGCTCGTCCGACTACGCCCCGCCGCCGGTCGAAGACGGGTGGTAACGCGGTTCACTTCCCGTCGGGCTTCTTGAGCACGAGCGCAGCCGCGCCCGGTTTGCGGAACAGCAGCGCGGCGCGCTCGGCGTCGGCCAGTGGCACCGCCAGCGCGTACGTTGTGGGGCCGTTGCCCGCGCCGCCGTCCACCGCGAACACCAGCAGGTTCTCGAAGGCCACTTGCGCGCGCGTCCCGTCGGCCGCGACCACATCCACGCGCGAGCCGGGGCCGACGAACCCGCCGGCCGCGGGGTCCTTCAGTTCCAATCCGATGAGCGTGCGGCCCTTCGGCAGTGCCGCCGGCGGCTTCGCGAACTCGCGCACCCACACCAGCGGTTCCGCCTTCGCGCGGAGGAGCGGCGCGACCGCTTCGGCCCCCCTCGCGCTCAGTTCCACCGTTACCGTCTGAACGGTCTTGCCGTTCGCGGTGGTCGCATCGAGCGCGACCACCTTCACACCCTCGAGCGCGACGCGGGCCTTGGGGTCCGCGTTGGGGAACACCACATCGACGCGCGAGCCGGGCGCGGCGAACCCGGCGGCGAGCGGGGCGCGGAGCGGCACCGCCACGCGCACCGTGTCGGCCGGAACCGGCACCGGGGCGAGCGCGAACGCGACGAGGGCGGGAACCATGGCCGGTCCTCCGAACCGGTGCCGCAAGCATAGCACCGCGTTGCGCGCCGCGGGCCCGGTCGGTACAATCGACCGCACTCACTCACGGAGAACGCACATGCTGCGCTGCGCCATTGTTGCGGTTGTGGGGTTCGCGCTCGCGCCGGTCGCCGCGGCCCAAGAGCCGGACCTGAGCGGGAAATGGTCCGGGTACTGGCAGAGCGACAACGGGCACCGCGGCCCGCTGCACGCGCGGTTCGTGCCGCAAGGCGCGGACACCTATCGCGTGACCTACCGCGGCCGGTTCGCGCTGGTGGTCCCGTTCCGTTACAGCACGACGATGGGCGCGACGCCCGCGGGCGACGGCACGGCGGTGCTGACCGCGGAGAAGCGGTTGGGGCCGTTCGGCTCGTTCCGCACCACGGCCACCGCGACCGGCACGAGTTTCGATGCCGCGTTCAGCAGCCGCCGCGACAGCGGGCGGTTCGTACTGACCAAGCGGTAGCCGCGCGGCGGCGCTTTGGGGGGCTTGGGGCGATTGGCCTTCGGGTTGTGACGCCGCGGGACTGCGCGTAAGCTAGATTTGTGACGAACGAAAGCCCGTTCGACCGACGCAATCGGGTGGCCCGCGTTCGCCCCGGAGTGACCGATGATTCGGTACGCCTGCCCGCACTGTGCCGCCGTTTCCGCCGCCGTGAACGAGCGCCGCGCCGGGCAACCGAGCGTGTGCCGCAAGTGTCTCGCCGCGCACACCATTCCCGCCGACCCGGCGCTGTGGCTCACCGAGAGCGGCGAACCGCTGTACCCGGTCGCGCCCGAACCGGCCGCGCCGCTCGGCCCGCACGAGCCGGAGCCGGTTCCCGCGGGC
>JALHNS010000196.1 GCA_022843445.1 Gemmata sp. | reverse complement strand
CCGGTTCGTCCGACCGGTGCGCGCGGCGCGCCGCCCGCCACACCGCGGCCGCCACCAGCAGTTGCGCCCCGAGGGCCAACCACGGGCCGCCCCGGGGCGCGCCGAGGGCCGCGCTCAGGCGCGTCAGGTACCCGGTGAGCGACACGTTCAACCACGAGTGGCGGAACACGTCGAGGCTCGGCACCACCTCGCGCAAGTACGTCTCGAACGCGGACGGGCCGAACGCCGCGAGGGCGACGAGGTTCAGCGCGCCCGCGGTCAGCACCAGCGCGCCGGCCGCGCGCCACTTGCGCCCCGCGACGAAGTACACGAGGAGCAGCCCGGGGAACAACTTCGTTGCGGCCGCCGCGCCCGCCAGCGCGCCCGCCAGCGCGCCCGCCCCGCGCCGGTCGGCGACCCACGCCAGCGCGACGAACCACACCAGCGCGCAGTTCAGTTGCCCTTGGTACACTTGGCTGTACACCGCGTTCCAACTGAGCAGCAGCGCGGCGCCCGCGAGCGCCCCCCACCACGGCACCCGCAGGTTCAGCTCGCGCGCGACCAGTACCAGCGCCAGCGGCATCAGCGGGAACGTGAGCAGGTTCCACGTGAGGTGCGCCGCGGAGTAGTCCGACGTGAGGCCGAACGGCAGCGCGAGCAGCACCGCGACCGGCGGGTGCGCGTTCCACGGCATCACGGTCTCGAAGTCCGGCAGGTCCAGCCCGGCGCGGCGGCGCAGCGCCTCGCGCTGCGGCAGGTACACCGGATCGCCGGCCCAGTAGCTCCGGGCCGAGAGCCACTCTTGCACGAAATCGCTGTAGCCGTCGGTCGGGGCGAACGCGCGCGCGAACTGCGGACCGAAGGCCACCACCGCCAGCGCGAACAGGGCGGCACAGGCGAACGGCACCAGTACCGAACGCGCGGACGGGGGGGCGGCGACGGGAGCGGCGAGGGGGGCCGGGGTCATGCGCGGCTCACTGGTGCGGGATCGCGCAACCATAGAACACGCCCCGCCTACGCGCCCGCCTTCTCCGGCAGCAGCAGCAGCGCCGGCGCGTGCAGGTAGCGGATCACCGCGTTGCCGAACGCGGCGCAGATGGCCCCGTCCACCACGCGGTGGTCGAACGAGAACGACAGGAACACGATGTCCGCGGGCTTCAGGTCGCCGTGCTCGTCGTACACCGGGCGCTTCACCACCTTGCCCACGCCCATGATCCCGACTTCCGGGTGGTTGATGATCGGCGTCGAAATGAGGCCGCCGATCCCGCCGACCGACGTGACCGTGAAGGTGCCGCCGCGCAGGTCGTCGAGCTTGCTCTTGCCGGCCTTCGCGTCGTTGCTGATGCGGTCGATGTCCGCGGCGATCGTCACCACGTCCTTCTTGTCGGCGTCGCGCACCACCGGCACGATCAGGCCGTTCGGTGCGGCCACCGCGACGCCGATGTTGTACTTGTCGTGCAGCACGATCTCGCTCGCCGGTTCGTCGTAGGTGCTGTTGCACACCGGCACTTCCTTGAGCGCGCGGGCCACCGCCTTCACGAAGAACGCGAGGTACGTGAGTTTCACGCCGGTCTGCGCGAGCGGGTCGCGGAGCGTGCCGCGCAGCTTCACGAGGTCCGAAATATTGCACTCGTCCACATACGAATAGTGCGGGATCGCGCGCTTGGACGCCACGAGGTGCTCGGCGATTTTGCGGCGCGTGCCGATCAGTTTCATGCGCGTGCCGGCGACGCCGAAATCGAGTTTCGACGTGTCGGTGGCGTGCGCCGCGGGCGCGGGTTTCGCGTCCGCACGTTTGGCGGCGATGAGCGGCGCGATGTCGTCAATTAAGATGCGCCCGTGCGGGCCGGTGCCGCGCACCTGCGCGAGATCGACCCCCAACTTGCGCGCGAGTTGACGCACCGAAGGCGCGGCCGGCGGCAGCGGCCCGTGCCCGTTGGTGTGTTTCGGCGGCGCGAGCGCTGTTCCGAGAGCGCTCGTGTTACTCGCGGTGTTACTCGCGGTGGTCGCGACGGCGGCGGTAATCGGTTGTTTCAGCGGCGAGGCGGCGGTGTCTTCGCGCGAACTGCCGGCGGCCGGTTCGTAGCTGAGGAACCGTTCGCCCACTTTCACCTTGGTGCCCGGTTGCGCGCCGGTCGCGGTGATGGTGCCAGCGAACGGCGACGGCACCTCCATGTTCGCTTTGTCGGACATGACCTCCGCGAGGCTCTGCCCGCGCGCGACTGCGTCGCCGGGGCGCACGAGCCAACGCACGAGTTCGACCTCGATGAGACCTTCGCCGACCGGCGGGAGCGGGAAATCCATGACGCGCACCTCGCGGGAGAGGGAACGCACCCATTCTACGCCGCGCCGCGGCACTTGACGGAACGGCGCGCGTGACGAACAATAGAGTGACTCTTCGCCGTCCGGTCGGACGTTGGAGCGGTGGCCGTCGGGCCGATTTCGTACCGCTTCTGGTCGCGTTGTTCTGGCGGGCGTAATATCCCCACGCGGGTGCCGGCGCAAGTTCCCTTGCGTGCGCGGCCCCCGCCACGGTAAGTGCACGCGCGCCCGGAACAATCGCGATGTTCGACCCGACCGTTTGGCCGCAAGGGTGCCCGCCGGGAGTTGCGACCGCGCCGCCGAAAAGCGGGCTGACGGTGTACCGGATCGTGAGCCACGACCCGCCGATCGCGGACGATTTCGTGTCGTATCACGAACTCGGCATCCCGGTGACGGGCGGTGCGGATCAGCAGTGCCGCTCGCGGTCGCTGTCGGTGTTCACCGACCTCGCCGCCGCGGTCGCGCGGGCGCAGCAAAGCCCGCAGTTGGGCAACCTGATTGCCGAAGGCGTCCTCGCCGAAGCGGACGGTGTCGTGAAGCCGTCGCGCGGGGGACACGTGTCGTGGTGGCCGTGCGACGGTACCGCGCGGCACGCCGGGTTTACCGTTATCCAGAAAGTGTGAGCCGTGCCGAATCGCCCGTCCTCGCGCGCGAGCCACGAACGATGAACGAAATTGCACTCCAATCACCGCAACAGCACCCGCTCGGCGCGTTCGAGCCGGACGAGGTGTTCGTCGAGTACGACGCGCCGCTCGTGTTCACCGTGCGCGGCGCGAACGACCGGACGTATCTCGCGTACCTTGCAGAAGCGAAGCCCGGTTGTTCGGTGTACCTCGCGGTGCCGATCGCGCCGGACCTGCTCGCCGAGGTGGCGCGCGGCCGCGCGCCCGTGCGCGCCGCGTTCACCGGGAAGGTATGGGTGATCGTCGTTCACGCCAGCGGACAGATCGCGAAAGCGGACGAAGAATTCGCCGCCGCGCTCCCGCCGCGCTACCTGCCGCCGGAACAGTTGCGCGGGGCCTGACGGCATCAGTGCCGCAGGAGGAACTCGTTTAGGTTCAGGAGCGCGTGCTGCACGTCGCGGAACCCGGCGGCGCGGTCCTTCGCGCTCGCGATGTGCTTCGCCACCAGCTCGCGCTCGCGGGCCGTCGGGCGGCGGCTCAGCGCCGCGAGGTACAGGCGCTCCGTCACCCATACGTCATCTTTGCCGCTCTTCAGAAGCGCCGCGAGTCGGCCCTTGTCGGAGTCCACCTTCGCTAAGAGGCCGGCGTTGTTCAACAGGTGGAGCACTTGCGGAAGCGCCGGGTCTTCCTCGCGGGCGCACTCGCAGATCACGTCGCGCACCGGCTTGCTGAATGCCGTGAGGAACGGGTGGTTCACGCCGCCTTCTGGAAGTTCGATCGCGCGCGTGCCTGCGGGGTAGCCCTTGAACTGCTCCGGTACACCGGTCGCGGAACTCACCGCGTCGAGAATCTGCTCCGCGGTCAGCATCCGCACGATCGCCTTCACGAAGTAGCGCTCCGGGTCGGCCGCGAACTTCGACTGCGCCGGTGCTTCGCTTGAAAGCTGGTACGCGTGCGAGTTGAGGATCGCGCGAACGAGCGGCTTCGTGCGATAGCCGCCTTTGGCGAAGTGTTCGGCGAGCGCGTTCAGCAACTCCGGGTTGCTCGGCGGGTTCGTGTCGCGGAAGTCGTCCACCGGATCGACGATGCCTTTTCCCATGAGGTGGAACCACACGCGGTTCGACACCGCGCGGGCGAAGAACTTGTTGTTCGCGCTCGTGAGCCAATCGGCGAGCGCGTCGCGCCGGTCGTCGCTCGCCGGCGGCACCCACCCGAACGCGGCCGGGGGTTGCGGGCGGCGCGTGACCGGGTTGTTCAGCTCGCGGTTCGGCTGCGTGTACACGATTTCGTCGTCCGAACCGAACTGCGCGCCTTTGAGTTGCACGCGGGCGAAGAACGCGGCCAGGCCGTAGTAGTCGGCCTGCGAGATGTTCTCGAACGGGTGCCCGTGGCACTTCGCGCACTGCACCCGCACGCCGAGGAACAGCTGCGCGGCCGCTTCGGCGGCGTCTTCGGGCGTGCGGGCCACGCGGTAGAAGTTCGCGGCCGGCTTGTGCAGCGCGTTCCCGGTGCCGGTGACGAGTTCGCGCGCGAGCTGTGACACCGGCTTATCACTCGCCACGCTGCGCACGAGGTACCGGTGGAAACTGTGAACGCCGCGCTCGCTGATGGTGGTGGCGCTGCCGCGCAGCACGTCCGCCCACTTGAGCGCCCAGAAGTGCGCGAACTCCTCACGCTCCAGAAGCGCGTCGATCAGCTTCGCGCGCTTGTTCGGCTCCTTGGAATCGAGGAACGACGCGGCTTCTTCCGGTGTGGGAAGCGTGCCGATGGTATCGAGGAACGCGCGGCGCACGAACACTTCGTCCGAGCACACCGCGGCCGGGAGCAGTTGCAGTTCTTTCTGCTTCGCAAACACCGCGGAGTCGATGAAGTTGTTCGCCGCGGGCGCGCGGAACGCGAACGCCGGGTCCGGTGTAACGAACGCGAACCGCGCGCTGGAGAAGCTGGTGAGGAAGCGCGCCAGCACGGTCGCTTCGCCGGTGCGAGCGAACGTGACGGTTCCGCTCGCGTCCACTTTCGCCGGCTCACTGGTGGTGAACACCGTGAGCGCGGTCACGTCGCGCTTCGTGCCGTCCGCGAAGTGCGCCGTCGCGCTGAGCTTCGCGGTCGGCTTGGTGGGATCGAGTTTCCCGCTCGCGGGCGACACTTCGAGGCGCACGAGCGGCGAAGGCTTGTCGTCGCGCGCGCCGACGGCGATCCACTTCTTGATTGTGCGATAGGTGAGCGCGTCGCGGCCGAACAGTTGCCCGCCGCCGTGACTGACGCGGCCCGCGCCCTTCTGCAACACGAGGCTCTCGTCCGGTTGCTGCGGGTTCACCCGCCGGCCGCCGTTTTCCTTCACTAACGAAGCGAAATCGAGGTCCGGGTTCTCGCCGCGCAGCGAGAGGCGGAACCCGTTTTTCCCCTGCGGCGACCCGTGGCACGCCCCGGAGTTGCACCCCGCGTGCGACAGCGCCGCGATCACGTCCGTGCGAAACGATACGTCCGGCTCCGTGGCGCGCGCGGCGTCCGGCGCGAGCGCGCATGCGACAACGGCGAGCGTGCGAAACATGACGAACCTCGTTACTTCTTCTTCGGCGGCTCGACCTTCTTGATCTCGATTTCCACGGGCGCGGCGCGCAACTCTTCCTCGAAGCCGCTCACGTCGGCGGTCGCGGTGAGCTGCCAGTTCTGCTTGCGGGCGTCCGCGGTTGGCAGTGCGCGAACGGCGAACTCGACGCTCGTTTCGCCTTTCGGGATCGTTACACTTTCTGGCGCTTCCAAGCCCGCTAGCGGGTTCAGGTGAAGCGTCACCGCGCCGTCGAACCCCGGGCGGCGCGCCACGCCGATGCGCACCTTTCCGCGCTCGCCCGGCAGTAGCGCCACCTTCGGCGCGTCGCTCGTGATGGTGTAGGCGGGCGTCAGGTTCAACTCGAAGGTGCGCACGAGCGCGATGCGGCGCTTCTCGTGCGTCGCAGTGGCGGTCACTTCGATGCGCGTGACACCGATGTTGGAGAGAATCTTAGACACCACTACCCCAGACACTGCGGATTTCTGCGACGTCGAATCCGGGAACTCCGCGTACACCCGCGTGCGGCCCTCGTCCTTGTCCGCGAGTTGCCCGCCGACCGCGAGGAACGAAATCGGGCCGTCGAAGCCCGGCGCGCGTGTGACCGCACACGGGATCGGCGCGGATTGGTAGCGCGAGAGCGTCACCTTCGCGTCTGGTAGCTCGAACGCGAACGGGGCCGGGGGCGCGACTTGCACCGCGAAGCGGTCCGCGAGCGCCGGCGGCAGGCGCGTTTGGTCTTCGCGCATGGCAATCGGGATGAGATCGACGTTCTGGAATTTCTTGTCGATGAGCGGCCGAGTGCGCACGAGGAACTTCTCCCCGCCGCACTCGGCGACGATTTGCAGCGTGTGAACGCCGAGCGGCGCGCCGGAATCCGCTTCGAGTTTGCACACGAGCGCACTCGCGCCGTCGGGGATCACGTCCGGTGTCAACTTCACGCCGTTCGGCGCGCCAGCAAGTGACAACCGGATGTCACCCTTCGCCGCGCCGCGAGTCACCACGAGCGGCACCACCTGATAGTTCCCGCGCGGAACGGTCAGCCCTTCGACTTCGGCCGTGACACTCGGCGGGAACGGCTTGTCGCGCACCACCACGCGATAGGTGTGCGCGTCGCTGCCGTCGCGGAGCGCGTCGCGTACCGTGAGGCCGTACAGCCCGGCCGCGGGCGCGGTGAACTCCAAGCTGTGTTCGTCGCGTGTTTCTTGCCCGCGGCGCAGTTCGCGGCCGGTGCGGTCCACGAGAGCGAGTTCGAGGTCCGCGGGCGAGTTCAGCGCCTTCGCTTCGGCGCGCACGTAGATGTTCTGGCCCTTTTCGAGCTTGAACGAGAAGCCCTGACGCCGGCCGGGTTCGGTGAGCGCGCCGCACAGCACGCCGGGCACTTCCGCGGGCGTCGCTTGGAGCGCACCGAGTTCGATGTGCCGGTTCAGCGCGAGGAAAGGATTTGCGCGCCACGCCGGGCCGCTGGTGAGCTGCGCGAAGGCGTCGTCGCGGGAGGCGTCGAACGGCCGCGCCACCGTGACCGTGCCTTCGGCCGCGAACACCGGTACCCACGCGCTTCCGGCTTCGCTTTTGAGCTGCTGAAGGTGCAACGAACCCGCGAGCGCACCGGGCACCGGCACCGCGTTCGGGAGCGCCGCGCGCGCCGCGTGGAACTTACCCGCACGCAGAATGTAGTGGTGGTGCGCGTTCGCTTTCAGCCGCGCGTCGCGCACTTCGAGCGTGTAGGTTCCGGCCTTCTCGAACGTGTGCGCGAACCGGAAGTCGAAGTACAAGCCGGGGTCGTTGTCGCGCTCCGTCACGAACGCGCCGGTCGCATCACGAATCACGAGCAGCGGGTCCGCGTCGCGCCCCAAGCGGTTCGCCACGCACTCGAAACTGACGCGCTCGTTCGCGCCAACAATAATGCGGAACTTGTCGGCGGTGCCTTCGCGGAACGTGCCGCACACGCACGCCGGCAACTTCAGCTCGCGCTCCGCGGCACGCACCGGCAAGTCTTCGATGTGAAAGAGAATCGCGTTCGTGAGGCCGTCTCGCGTGGCGAGCCGTAACCCGCACACGCCGACGGGGGCGTCCGCGCTCGCGGTGATGTCGAAGACGAGTTTGTTCGCGTCGCTGCTGACCGGCTTCGCGGTAAGCGCACCTTTGGGAAGCGAGTGCCACACGTCGAGACCGGTGCCGAGGTTCGTGCCGGTGAACGCGACGCGCGTCGTCGTCCCGCGCTCCGCGACCGGCGGCCACGCGCTTTCCACGACGTTGTGCGTCGGCGACCCGTGCGCGAGGTGAATGCCGACGCGCGGATCGGCCCCGCGAGCCGCGACCGGCGCGAACAAAACGAACGCGAGCGCAATGGCGAAGAGGTGGCGCATAGGATCGCCGGGGTTGAAACCCCGGCCTCTGCAAGGTGACGCCGTTGGCGTCAAAAACGCGCGCTTCTTCTGTGGTCCCAACGGGACCACCTTGCATAGGTCGGAGTTTCAACCCCGGCCGCGTTTCTGATGGTAGGAAACCGCTGGCGGGACAATCGGCTCTATGGTACACTCGGCCGAAGTTGATTGCACGCCGCTTTTCGCGCCCCGCGCGTCCCGCCTTCGCTCCGCTCGGAGTTCGCCATGTTGAACCTCTGGGGTTCGTCGCCACTGGACCGCCGCGAACTGCTGCGCGTCGGCGGATTGGCACTCGGCGGGCTGACGCTTCCTTCGCTCGTGGCGCGCACCGCGAGGGCCGCGGGCGCGAAGCCCAAAAGCTTCGGGCGCGCGAAGAATTGCATCATCCTCTATCTGAGCGGCGGGCACAGCCAGCTCGACACCTTCGACCCGAAGCCGGACGCGCCGGACGACATTCGCGGGCCGTTCACCACGATCCAAACTTCGCTCCCCGGCGTGCGGTTCACGGAACTGCTCCCGAACGCGGCGAAGTGGATGCACAAGAGCGCGCTCGTGCGCACCATGTGGCACGAGCACAACGACCACGGGCGCGGCTCGTACTGGATGTTCACCGGGTATCAGTACCCCGGTAGCGTACCCGACGTGAACAGCATGACGCGCCAAGACATGCCGCACATGGGGGCGTGTGTGGCGAAGATCGCGCCGGGCACTAGCCCGCTCCCGGCGTGGGCGATCGTCCCGCACCGCATGGACGTAGCCGGCGGGCGGCGCGCCGGGCAGTTCGCCGGCGCGCTCGGCCCGAAGTTCGATCCGCTCTACACCGGCGGCAACCCGAACGACGACAACTTCAAGTTGGATCACATTCCGCTGGTGGCGAACGAGCACCCGGACGCGCTGAAGCGCCGGCTCTCGCTCGTCGACCAACTGAACGCCGAAACGAAACCGCTGAACGGCCTCGCGGCGAGCGGCACCATCAAGGAATCGCAAGCGAAGGCCGTCGAAGTGATTTCCTCCGACGCGGTGCGCAAGGCGGTCGATCTCTCGGCCGCGCCGCAGAAGGAGCGCGACCGGTACGGGCGCAACCTGTTCGGCCAATCGGTGATGCTCGGCAAGCGGTTGCTCGGCGCGGGCGTGCGCCTCGTGCAGTGCAACTGGCAGCGCGCGCAGGGCATCAACGGGTTCGCGTGGGACACGCACTGGAACAACTTCACCGCGCACAAAGACGACCTCGTCCCGCCGTTCGACCGCGCGTTCCACGCGCTGATGACGGACCTCGAAGCCGAAGGAAAGCTCGACGAAACGCTGGTCGTGGTGGCAGCCGAATTCGGGCGCTCGCCGAAGATCACGAAGAGCAACGCGGGCCGCGAGCACTGGCCAGAGTGTTACAGCGTGCTGTTCGCGGGCGGGGGCATCAAGGGCGGTCAGGTGTACGGCGCGAGCGACAAAATCGCGGGCCGCCCCGCGAGCGACCCGGTCACGCCCGCGGACTTCACCGCGACCATCTACCACTGCCTCGGCATCGACAGCGCAAAGGAAGAGCACGACCAAAGCGGTCGCCCGTTCGCGCTCTCGAAGGGCAAGCCGATTGAGGCGCTTTTGGGCTGAGCGCCTTCAACACGCGCACGAGAATCCGCTTCGGGCTTCGATGTTGTCTGGGAGCGGCACGCCGGTCACGATCGCCCAGTTCTTCCAGAACTCCGCGCAGTTCTCGCGGAGCGCGTCGCACATGTCCATGTTGTTCCCGCACGAGAACCAGATGTCGTCGGTTCCGGTTGCGCCGGCGACGGCCTCGCGCGCCATTGCCACCAGTTCCGCGTACGAAATGCACCACCAGTCCGGGTCTTCTACGTCTTCCGGCGGGTTGTTCGCGGCACAAAAGGCGACGAGCCACTCTTTTGCGCCTTCCCACTTCCGCTGGCGGTCGGCCTCTTCGTGTTCGCCGTGGTCGTCGAGCCAGTCCGCGTACACGAGGCGCGTTACGATGTCGTCTTCGTTCTTCTCGATCAGTTTGAGGAAGCCGGCGCGCTCGCTCATGTGAGTTTCTCCCGAACGGCCGCAGCGGAGGCGGCGGTGAACGCGGGGTGAGTCCAAATGTGTCGCAGTGCGGTGATGGAACCGGGGTACAGGAACAGCCAGAACCGCTGTCCCGGTTCGACCGGCGCGGATAGGAACGGATCGACGATGCCGAGCGGTTGTGCGCACGGCCCGACCTGTTCGGTTCCGAGGCCGACGAGACCGACGTGTTGACCGGGCGCGAGGCGCTCCGCCGCCGTGACCGGCGCGACCGCGATGTGAATGGCGTCGCGACGGCGGTCGCCGTCGTCGATCAGTTGACCCAGTTGCGGTCCGCGTTCCATAGTCCCCTCACAGCGCGATGAATAAAGGTATCGCACCGGCGCGCGGTCTACAAGGACGGTGGTGGCGATCGGGCGCACCGTCGCGCGCAACTCAATCACCCTCTCGAACACCCCGCGATGAGCCGTCCCGACCAAGTGCCGGAGCCGACGTTCGAGCCGCTAGCGTTTCGCGAGTACCCGCCAGACGAGATGGCGCGGCGGGCCGACGCGCTCGCCGCCGATCTCGCGCGGCGGCGCACGGTGCGAGACTTCTCCCCGCGCCCGGTGCCGCGCGAGCTGATCGGAACGTGCCTCCGCGCCGCCGCGACCGCGCCGAGCGGGGCGAACCAGCAGCCGTGGCACTTCGCGGTGGTCAGCGACCCGGCGCTCAAGCGCCGCGTGCGCGAAGCGGCCGAAGCCGAAGAGCGCGAGTTCTACTCCCGCCGCGCGCCGCACGAGTGGCTCGCGGCGCTCGCGCCGCTGGGCACCGACGCGAGCAAGCCGTTCCTCGAAACCGCCCCGCACCTCATCGCGATCTTCGCGCAACCGCACGGCGTCGCGCCCACCGGCGAAGTGGTGAAGCACTACTATGTCTCCGAATCGGTCGGCATCGCCACCGGGCTGCTGATCGCGGCACTGCACACTGCGGGCCTCGCCACACTGACGCACACGCCCAGCCCGATGGGGTTCTTGAACGAGTTGTGCGGTCGGCCGGCGCACGAGCGCGCGTATTTGCTGCTCGTGACCGGCTACCCGGCCGAAGGTGCGACCGTGCCGCACATCACTAAGAAGCCGTTCGCCGACATCGCCACGTTCCTGTGAACCGGGCGCGCGCGTTGTTGACAAGAAATGATCGTGCGTATACCATAGCGGTTTCGGGACCGGTGCAGCGAATGCGACGCGGAGCGTCGCACCACAATAGTGGCACGACGCTCCGCGTCGTGGAAACCGGCACGTTCCGAACCGCTACACCGGTCCCGAACCCGCTCTATTCAATTCGTAGGCGCGCCGCGAAGTCGCGGTTGCCCTTCGCGCGGCGCGGCGCGGCGCGGTACGATGCGCGCTTGGCACGGAGGCCGATGCGTTGAGCGATCCACATTCCGCGCGCCGCGCGCTCGTGATTGGCGCGGCCACCAACTGGGCGGCGTTCGCCGCGACCCTCGCCACCGCGTTCTTCCTCGCGCCGTACCTCGTGCGCGCGCTCGGCGCGCCCAAGTACGGTGCGTGGTGCGTCGCGGAGGGCGTACTCGCGTACTTCACCCTCTTCGACCTCGGCATCGCGGCGTGCCTCGTGCGGTTCGTCGCGCGGTACGCGGCCACCGGCGAGACCGACGAGCGCAACCGCGTCGTCGCGTCGTGCTTCGCGCTGTTCTGCGCCGCCGGGGCGTGCGCGCTCCTCGTGGGCTGCGCGGTGGCCCCGTTCGTCGCGCCCGGTATCGAGCGGAAGCTCACCGACGGCGCGGGCGAGGTGCTGCCGTTCCTGCTCCTCATGCTGGCGAACCTCGCCGTGACGCTCCCGCTGAGCGTGTTCCCGAACGTGCTCGACGGCGCGCAGCGGTTCGGGGCGAAGAGCGCGGTGCGGCTCGCCGCGCTCGCGGCGCGCGTCGCGGGCACCGTGTGGGTGATGGAGACGGGGCCGGGGTTGCTCCCGCTCGCGCTCGTTTTCACCGCCACGAACCTGTTCGAGCACGTGCTCATGGCGGCGCTGTGCTACCGGCTCGTGCCGGGGTTCGCGCTCTCGCTCCGCAACGTGGACCGCACTTCGCTTCGCGCGGTGCGCGGCTACAGCGCGGACGCGTTCCTCGCGATGCTCGCGGGGCGCGTCACGGTGCAAACCGGGGCGATCGTCGCGGGCGGGTTCGTGTCGCTGGCGGCGGCGGCGCACTACGCGCTCGCGGCGCGCATCGTGGAGATGGCGAAGAACCTGCTGCGGCACGTCACAACCACACTCGCGCCCGCGGTGAGCGCCCGCGAAGCGGCCGGGGATCTCGCGGGCGTGCGCGCGGTGCTGCTCGACGGCACGCGCGCCGTGCTGTACCTCGTGCTGCCGGTTCACTTGGGCTTACTCGCGTTCGGCGCGCCGTTCTTGGACCGCTGGCTCGGCGGGCCCGCGCTCGCGGAAGCGTGCTTCCCCGCCACCGCGATCCTCGCCGCGGCGCTCAGCCTCGCGGTCGCGCAATCGGTGGCGGCCCGCGTGCTGTACGGTCTCGGCAAGCTGAAGTTGTTCGCGCGGGCGGCGCTGTGCGAAGCGGCGCTGAACCTCGTGCTGTGCTTCGCGCTGGTGGGCGAGTTCGGGATCGCGGGCGTCGCGGTCGCGGTCGCGGTGCCGAACGCGCTGTTCTGCCTGTTCACGATTGTGTGCGCGTGCCGCGTGCTCGAAGTGCCGGTGCGCGAGTACGCGCGGCGGTGCTGGCTGAAGCCGCTGTGTGCGGCGCTCGCGCCCGCGGCGGTGTGGCTCCTGTTGCCCGCGGCCGAACCGACGTGGCCGGCGCTCGCGCTGGGGGTGTGCGCCGGACTCGGGCCGTACGCGGTGGCGGTGCTGGCGCTGGAGCGCGCGCCGAAGCGCTGTGCGGTGCGCGCCGCGGAAGCGTGAGCGCGGCACCATTCGGAGCGCACGCGCCCCGAACGGTGCCGCCCCACG
>JALHNS010000195.1 GCA_022843445.1 Gemmata sp. | reverse complement strand
TGGGACGCCAAGACCGGTGCCGCGGTGCTCGCCCTCAAGGGGCACACCGACAGCGTAGTCGCGGCGTCGTTTAGCCCGGACGGCACCCGGATCGTCACCGGGAGCCACGACGATACGGCGAAAGTGTGGGACGCCCAAGCCGGCACCGAGGTGCTCACGCTCAAGGGGCACACGGACACGGTGACTGCGGCGTCATTCAGCCCGGACGGCACGCGGATCGTCACCGGGAGCCACGACAACACGGCGAAGGTGTGGGACGCGAAGACGGGGGCCGAGGTGCTCACACTCAAGGGGCACACGGACCGCGTGACGGCGGCGGCGTTCAGCGCGGATGGCACCCGCATCGTCACCGGGAGCTACGACAAGACGGCGAAGATTTGGGATTCGCGACCGTTCCGCGACAGCCGCCCATCAGACCCGCCGCGTTCCAAGTGAACGTCACAGCGCGTCCGGCAGGGCGCGACAGCCGACTTGCGTGCCGAGCGCGCCAGTCGCGCTCGTTAGGCCCAGTACCAGCACGCACTGGAACGCGAACACGCGGCGCTGGAACCGGCGCTCGTCGGTCGGGCGGTCGATCCGGCCCCGCAGGATCGATCCGCTTGGGGATCGGGCCGTGCCAGCGCTTCACCCACTTCCAGAACCCGCGCTACGCCCGACCCGCCCGCGTCTTAAGGGCCGCGCCCGTGCCCCAAGGCGCGAACACGCGCAGGCCAGTTGCGCACTGGCACACTGCGCGCCCGTCGGGCCCGGAGCCGTCCGCGGCCGAAGGTGTCCGAACACATCCGCGCCGCGATCCGCGCGCTGGTGGCCCGCGCCGCGGGTGCGACGTGTTCGCCCGCCTGAAGTCGTGAATCTCCACCGTTCACTGACCGCGGACCGGTGCCGGTCGCGTCGACATTCCACTTGACCCGGGGAACGCGGATGCCTATTCGCGTTCGGAAATGGGGCAAAGTGCAGCGCGTTGTGCCCTCCGTGGATGATCGCCGGAGAGCCGATGCCGTTTGGCGACACGGGGGGGGCGTAGCCGTGCGGGGACTACCACTCTCGGCGGCGCTTGCGGCCCTAATCTTGGTCGCGGGCACCGCGCCGGCTCAAGCACCGAGCGCGAGCGAACCGCCCGCGCCCCCGACTCCGACTCCGAGCGCGCTGCCCCAATCGAGTGCGCCCCCGGCGGCACCGGCACCGCCCGCCGACCCGCTCCTGTTCCAGAACGGTCCGCTGCGCGTCAAACTCGGGTTCGATGCGACGGTACAGCCGACGTGGGCCGTGGACTCGTGGTGGCTGCTGTCGCAGCGGTTCGCCCCGGACGCGAACTACAGGCCGGACCGCTTCTGGACCGAGGGCTGGTTGAAACCGGGCGTGCGCACGGACCTGTCGGCCAACGACCGGCTCGCGGTGTACTCGGGCGTATCTTACGTCGCGTCCGGGAACGTGGGCAAAGACCTGTTCGAGCAGGGGAACCGCGGGCTTTGGGCGGTCGAAGACGCCTACTTCGGTTTCCGCTACGGCAACGCCGAAGCGAACCAGACGATCGACATCTCGTACGGCCGCCAGCCCTACAAGATCGGCTCCGGGATGCTCATCTCGGTGGGTGCGGTCAACGGCTTCGAGCGCGGGGCGGTCACGACGTTCGCCCGCCGGGCGTGGGAGGAGGCCGCCCTCGCCAAACTGAACTACGGGCCGCTCTCGTTCGACACGTTCTACCTGAACCCGAACGAGCTGCGGTCGGGCAACACCAACACCCAACTGGCCGGGAGCAAGGCCGAGGTGGCGCTCGGCCCGAACCAGTACGTCGGTCTCGCGTACATCAACGTTTTCAACTCGATGCTGCCGTACCTCGCGGCCCCGGTGCGGTTGATTCCGAACGGCCGCGACGGGCTGAACACGGTGCACACGTACGCGCGGGTGCACCCGCTGCGCGAGAACCTGCCCGGGCTGTACGCCGCCGGCGACTTCGCCTACCAGTGGAACGACGGCATCAACATGCGGGCCTTCGCCTACAACGCCGAGGTGGGGCACACGTTCGCCGGCGTCGCCCTCAAGCCGACGCTGGCCTACGCGTTCCGCACCTTTACCGGCGACAACCCGCGAACCGCCCGGTACGAGAAGTTCGACCCGCTGTTCTACGAGGGCGCGCCGCCGCTCTGGTCGTCCGGGAGCAACGGCTCGTTCGCGTTCCTCAACTCGAACCTGCTCGCGCACCGCATCTCGCTGGCGCTGGTGGTGTCGCCGCGCGACTTCGTGAACTTCTACTACTGGCACGTCCGGGCCGACCGGGTGAACAGCCCCCTCCAGTTCGGGCAGGCCACGCGCTTGGACGTGTCCGGCGGCGAGCCGCGCTTGTTGGTCGGGGTACCGGACGCGCACCTGTCCGACGACTTTTACGTCGATTACACGCGCGGGCTGACGAAGAACGTGTTCCTGACCAGCGGCTTCGGGGTCTCGATCCCGGGCCGCGGGCTTCGGGCGATCAGCGGCACCCGCACGTGGTACGGCGGGCTGTTGAACCTCACCATGAAGTACTGAACCGCGGCTACTTCTCCGGGCGCGGCGTGAGGGTGCCGCCCTTCTGCCGCGGCGGGAACTCTTTGAAGGTCGCGAGGTGAGCGGCGAGCGCGTCTTGCACCTGCCCGCCCCACGCCACACCGAGTTTCATGGCAATGTCGTTGTTCTTCTGCCCGTCGTGCTTCTCGAACGGGTCCATGCGCAGGTTGAACACCAGCGCCGCGGGCTTGTTGTAATCGAAGAACCCGTTGCGGCTCTGGAAGTGCGACTTCCAGTTCCCGATGCGGACGGCGCACATGTCGGCTTCGTTGTAGTAGTACACCACGTTCCGCGCCGACGGGGCGTCGCCGGTCCAGTGGGCCAACTGGTTCGCCCCGTCGATGTGGACCTTGTGCGACGCCTTCAGGTCCT
Organism: Gemmata sp.; assembly: GCA_022843445.1. GTDB lineage: Bacteria > Planctomycetota > Planctomycetia > Gemmatales > Gemmataceae > Gemmata. The sequence continues at coordinate 10,080 of JALHNS010000195.1, read as the reverse complement.
TTGCCACATCTGGCACGCCCGCGGCTGCGGCCACCGTAGTGAACACGTCGGTGTGCTCGTGGATGCCGTTCGAGACTTTGCCCTTCGCGACTTTCGCCGGCCAGCGGACCATGAACGGCACGCGCACGCCGCCCTCCCACGTGGTCGCCTTCTCGCTGCGGAACGGCGTGGTGCCGCCGTCTGGCCACCACGACGCCATGGCCCCGTTGTCAGAGGTGTAGACGACGATCGTGTTCTCCGCGACCTTCAATTCCTCTAGGGTCTTGAGCAGTTCGCCGACCTGCATGTCGTGTTCGATCACACCGCTGCCGTAGATGTCCAGTTCGGACGAGTGCGGGGCGGCGAGCTTCTCGCGGCCCGCCCGCAGGTGCGTGTAGATGTGCATCCGCGTCGGGTTGTACCACGCGAAGAACGGTTGACCGCCCTTCACCGCAGCGCCCATGAACTTCTTCGTGCGGTCGAGGAACTCGTCGTCGACCGTTTTCATCCGCTCCCGCGTGAGCGGACCGGTGTCCTTGATGGTCTGCTTGCCGACGCGCCCGAACCGGCCGTCCACGGTATCGTCGTCTTTGTCGGTGGCCTTGCAGTCGAGCACGCCCCGCGGCCGGTACCGGTCGTTGAAGCCCTTGTCCTTGGGCCAGTCGCCCAGTTCCGGCTCCTCTTCGGTGTTCAGGTGGTACAGGTTGCCGAAGAACTCGTCGAACCCGTGAACGGTGGGCAGGTGCTCGTTGCGGTCGCCGAGGTGGTTCTTGCCGAACTGCCCGGTGCGGTAGCCCTGCTTCTTGAGCACTTCGGCGAGTGTCGGGTCGCGCTTGTCCAGACCGATGGGCGAGCCGGCCATGCCGACAGTGGTGAGGCCGGTGCGGATCGGCAACTGACCCGTGATGAGCGCGGCGCGGCCCGGGGTGCAGGTGGGCTGCGCGTAGTGGTCGGTGAACAGCATCCCCTCCTTGGCGATCCGGTCGATGTTGGGCGTGGGCACCATCATGCCGTGGCTGTACGCGCCGACGTTCCAGTAACCCATGTCGTCCGGCATGATGATGAGGACGTTGGGCCGAGGTGCCGGTTGCGCCGTGTTGCCGGTCGCGGCCGGTGCGGGCGCGCTCGGTTCGCTGGCGACCGGTGTCGTCGCTCGGCCGGACAGAGATGCCCATCCGCACAGCGCGACCACAAGTCCGGCAATTCCCAAACCGATGCGGTTAGTCATCGTTTTCCCCTGCCAACGTGGAGTCGTGTCCCGCCGAAGCGAGTTCCCGCCCAGATGTGTCGTGCGGGCAGTTCGATAGTTGTCATACCAAGCTCTGAATAACCGACCAAACATCTCGTGGCCGACGCACCGTCGAAACCGCAAGCCTCTGGCAACAACTGCCCCCGAGGAGCGCCGCGGGCGTGTGAGGTGTCTACGCTGTCTACGTCTACGGAACCCTACGAATCGCTTGCGCCGAGCGGGTTCCGTAGACGTAGACGCATCACTTGAGCACTGGAGTGCCAAGCCGTGCGGTTCCTGCGTGTCGCGCGATAATGGGGTGCACCCGCGCGAGGGCACCCCGATGGCACGCAAGACCGCGTTCAGCGCCAGCCCCAAGCCGCGGTCGGCCGCGGACAAGGCCAACCCGTTCTTCGAGTTCATGCGCCCGCCGAACGCAAGTGGGCCGCGTCGAACACCAAGCGCACCACGAAGGCCAATAAGCGGGCGGCGAAGGGCGGGGGCAGTTGATGGACCGGCCCGCGCCGCTGTCGTTCCGCGAACTGCCGCGGCCCGCCTTCGGGCGCGCCGCGCCGCACGCCGACGCGCCGCCCCGGCACCACACCCGCGCCGAACGCCGGTACCAGCGCGCCGCCCGCACCGCCGCGGAACTGCTGCCGGACCTGCCCGAACCCGGGACCGCGGTTCACTGCCTGATGCTCGGCACGTTCGACCTAGCCCAAGTGATCGCCGCCACCGTGCGCCGCGCGCCCCACTGCCGGCACCTGCGGATCGCCACGCTGTGCTACTCCAAGCGGAACGTCGCCGAACTGTGCGGGCTGCTCGAACCGCGACCGGAACCGGTGCCGCTCGCGCTCACCCTGCTCGTGAGCGTGTTCTTCAAGGAGCACAACAAGGACCTGCACGAATGGGCCGTCGCAGAGTTGGGCCAGTTCCCCAACGTGCGCGTCGCCGCGGCCCGGTCGCACTGCAAGGTCGCGCTGTTCGACCTCGGGGAAAACGACGGGCTGGTATTCGAGGGCAGCGCGAACTTACGCACCAACAAAAACCGCGAGCAACTGGTCGCGGTGCGGGACCGCGCCCTGCACGACTGGCACGCACAATGGATCGACACACTGGTGAGCGCAACCGATGGGCCGCAAGAGCGATAAAGCCGAGATCGCCCGCCGCGTCGAGGAGGTGCTGCGCGTCCGTCTGGACGGCGCGCAGTTCCACGACATCGTTCAGTATGGTTCCGAACGCGGGTGGAACGTGTCCGACCGCCAGATCCGCAAGTACATCGCCCGCGCCGACGCGCTGCTCGTCGAACGGCAGGACAAGAGCCGCACGCGGGTCGTGGCCCGGCACCTCGCCCAGCGCATGGCGCTGTACGCCCGCGCGGTCAACGCCGCCGACTACCGCACCGCGCTCGCCATCCTGTCCGACGAGGCCAAACTGCGCGGGCTGTACCCGGACCGCGAGGTGCGCGAACTGGTCAAGCTGGCCGCGGCCCAAGGCGCGCGGATCGAGGAACTGGAGCGCCGCCTACATGCTCACGCCGCTACAGCAGGTGCGCCGGACGCTGACCCGGAACGCGGAGCGGTTGGACCGGCTCCAGACCCAGATGCCGGGCGGGGCGGCGGAGCGGTTGGCGCTGTACCGGGCGAACCCGGCGCGGCTGATGAGCGACGCGGGGATGAACCCGGACCCGTGGCAGGCGGCGCTGTTGGCCTCCACGGAACCGCGGGTGCTGATGCTGTGCGCCCGGCAGGTGGGTAAGTCGTCGGCCGTGTCGATTCTCGCGCTCAAGACCGCACTCACGCAACCGGGCAGCACAACCACGCTCGTCGCGCCGGTGGAGGAGCAGGCGACCGAGTTGTTGCGCAAGGTGGTGACCGCGTACACGGCGATTGGTCGGCCGGTGCCGGTGCTGCGGGAGAGCGCGACGCGGTTGGAGTTGGCGAACGGGTCGCGGGTGCTGGCGCTGCCGGGCAAGGAACGGCGCATGCGGTCGTACACGTCGGCGCTGCTGGTGATCGACGAGGCGGCACGCGTGCCGGACGACGTGGTGAACGCCGCTTCGCCCACGATGGCGGTGAGCAAGGGGCGGTTCGTGGCGCTGTCTACGGCGTTCGCCAAGTCGGGCTGGTTCTTCAAGGAGTGGACTGAGGGCGAGAACTACTTGCGGCTGTCGGTGACGGCGCGGGACTGCCCGCGGATCCCGGCGGAGTTCCTCGCGAGCGAGCGGCGCAAGTTGGGCGAGCGGTGGTTCGCGATGGAGTACCTGAACGTGTTCGGGGACGACGTGGCGGCGGTGTTCGCGGGCGACGACATCCGGGCCGCGGTGTCCGGGGACGTGCGCCCGCTGTTCGGAGGGTAGCGCGATGTGGCTGTCACCGGAGTTCCGCGCGGTCGAGCGGGCGCGCGAAGAGGAAGCCGAGCGGGCGCGCCGAGAAGCGGAGACCCGGCCGGCGTCGCCGGCGCAGTTTTTCAGCGGGTTGGACCTCGGCCAAGCGCAGGACTACAGCGCGCTGGCGGTGGTGGAGCGGATCGCGGAACCGGACCCGGAGCGCACGGGGAAGTTCGTGCACCGGTTCGACGTGCGGCACCTGCACCGGTGGGCGCTGGGCACGCCGTACCCGCAGGTGGTCGCGGACGTGGGCCGGTGGTTCGCGGGCGCGCCGCTGAAGGGCACGCAGTTGGCGGTGGACCAGACCGGGGTAGGGCGCGCGGTGGTGGACCTGTTCCGCGCGTCGGGGGTGGGCGCGGCGTTGTGCCCGCTGACGATCACCGGGGGCGAGGGCGGGAGCGGCGGTTCGGTGGCGAAGAAGAACCTCGTGGGGGCGCTGCAGGTGCCGCTGCAAACGCGCCGCATCCGGGTACCGGCATCGTTGCCGCTGGCGGGGGAGTTGGCGAAGGAGTTGGAAGCGTTCCGGGTGAAGGTGACGGCGAACCGCAACGAGGTGTTCGAGAGCTGGCGCGAGCGGGACCACGACGACATGGTGGTGGCGCTGGCGCTGGCCCTGCACCTTGCCCAGAAACCCGACTTCTGCTTCTTCATCGGCTACGGGTGACCACTGCCGTCGCAGAGGACCGTGAGGACTAGGATCGATACGCGCGCTCGAGGCTTTCTAGGATTTTCAGGTGCTCCTCGGAGCGCCGCGCGCAAGCCGAAAACCAGATTCTGTCTTCCGCAAGACGGCCGATCCGCGGTTCGAGTTTGAATTCCTCATTGGGCACTTCAAACCCCAATTCGAGCAGATCAGGCCGAGACGCTCGGGTGTCGATACGAAAATTGATGCCCCGCGATTGAGGCTTGCGTGCCGCTTGCGCGCTCGGTGTCGCAAGGGCGGGAAAGAGAACATCCAGCGCGCGGGTGTCGATCAGGTCTTCTGGGGCCAGATCGAGTTGCCCAACCCACAAAGATTGGAGCAATTCGACTCGGTGAGCCGCAAGCCACGCGCTGTGTTTGGGTACGACCTCGTCGCACACGCGGCCGAGTTCTTCGATGATTACGTCGCTGAAACTGTGCCCATCAAGATGTCGAACCGTCAGATCGACTTGATTGTAGCCAATCAGGAGGCGCTCGATCGTTGCGGTTTCGACCGGTGCCGTGGCGGGTGCGCGCCCGCGTCCGAACATCAAACCCGGCGGAAGCGATTTGTCGTCTGCTTCTGCCAGATGAAACTGCTCGAACCCAAACGCCTTTCCAATGTGCGCAACCGCGTACTTAGACGACAGTGCCCACAGAGGAATAGCGTCCGGCGCGTATAAACGAACGTACCCCACCGTGAGTTGTTCGGTTCGCACGTCGAGTATCTCCTCCGATCAACCCGCTTAACGCGATTGAAACTCAACTCAGCACAAGAATTTGAGCGAGACGATTCGAAGCATGGTAAGCGAATGGATCGTCCCACGACGAGTTGAACTTCACTGTTGATGAGGCGTCCTGCGATGCCACTGCCAACTTAACAAGCTGCGGCATGCAATGGCTTCGGCGCTTGCGGTTAAGTGCGGCGAGCACGTCAGCCAGCACTGTATCGACGCGTGGTCGAATACCACTCGGGCGTTTGCGCCCGAGCGCCGTTAGCGTGTTAGCGTAAAACTCGATGCACGCACCATCCTCAATACTTCCCGGCACATCGAAATTGGGTTCAAGAAACTTGAGCCACTCGTCAGCGGTCAACTCGTCCGCTGGTTTATCTTCAACTCGTTGGTCTGGGGCTTTCGCGGGAACCACTGCGACTTCAGGCGATTCGTCGAGCGGCAGTTCGTCGAGCATCAGCGAGCCAGTGAGCGTCAGGCGGTATGGTTTCTCTTTTTGGTTCGCTTGCGGCAGGCGCACCACCGCGCAGACCAATCCCAACTCTTCGAGGGCTTGAAGCGCTTCGCTCACTTGCGACTTCTGCTTGCCCAGTTGCTCCACGAGTGCTTTCGTCGTCTGCGCGCGGCCGTCCAGTGCCCGGAGTATTTGCCGGTGTAACGGACGGCTCGCGACCGACCGAACTTCCTGTCGCGATTGCTCGGCTGTCAGCGTCTCCTCGGCGCAACCGGCCGCGTCGAGCAAACCGCAGAGCACACCGCGAGCGTAGACCGCGGAGTCGCCCTGAGACTTCTCGATTTCACGAAGGGCCGCCGCTGCTGCGACGCGATACTCACGCAACCACTCCGGACGACCCCGAATCACGGCGGAGCCGAACTCGACCGCGAGTTGCTTCAGAAGCCGCGTGTCCGCAGGATTGCGGGCGAGGCGATCAAACTGGCTATGGAGGAGTTTCGGGTTCATGGTGAGGGCAAGATCGGTGAACCATCCCTGAACTAACCTATTCTACGCAACCGGCTTGTCAAAGTAGCACGAGCCATTCAGCATTGCAAGGGAGTAATTTGATCAGTTTCGCCGTCGTAAACGAACAGGCACGGTAAGGTCGGAAGTTGTTCAGTCGCATCGATTTGTCTCGCGAGCGATGCGCCGCTGCCGACTGGTTCGCGCGCACGAGGAACGCCAAACGCACCAACGACGCGATCTGATGGGACTGGACCATTGGCGAACACAACCACCGACTGCGCCCTCGCCGTGAGCGCTCCAACGGAGTCAACAAAGGCGTTTGTCGGGTCGGTGAAACTCGGGATGCAGAGAAACGTTGGACGAAGGTGCTCGACCAGTGGTCGAATCGACGCGTCAAGGAAATCGCGGCAGATGAGCAGTACCAAAGACCAATCAGTGCTCACAAACACTCGGAGGGTATCGCCGGGGCGAATGGCTTCGGTGTACGTCACCCCGTCGTCTGGATCGCGGTAACTGAACCGAGTCATCTTGTGGTGCGAGAGCGGTTCTGTCGTCCCATAGCGGAACGCCTGCGCGGTGTTCCGACGGTTGGGTTCGTCCTGCCAATGGAAGCTACCGAGGACAACCAACTCGGGGCGCGGATCGAGCCCCTTCACATGCTGGAACAGCTCTTCCGCGCCCGCACGATCCACGCACAATTCCGGAAACACCAACACGCGAACGCCCGCGGTTGCGGCCGCGCTCGCGATCTTGCGCATAGCGGCGACTTGCGCGTCGCGGGTTTCGGGACGTGGGCGCACGGAGTGGAATCGCGCGGGCGGCGGAGTGGGAACCGTATCCCACATGAGTTCGTCTCGTGATGCGTTCAGGACACCGACGCCGAGTTTCAGCGGGCCCGTGATCGGGCGCGTAACCTCCGTGCGCGCTGGAAAGACGAACTCGACGCGTCGACCCGAGAACACATTCGAAGACGGAGCCAAACCCCACTGGGGCAGGAATTCTGGCGGTTGTGCGAGTGAACTCGGAGCGGCACTGAGTTTAGTCTTCGGGAACCAACCGTTCGCTTTCAGGTTTGGCCAGTATACCGGGAACAACTGCCCGGGCGCGAGTGGGCCGGGGCGATCGTCCGGGTACATCCTTCGTAACTTGGGCGTCCACTCGTGGTCTAAAACCAACAGCAGCACGCAAACACGCGCGACCGGTGGCGGTGATTCATGTTGGACGAATGCCAAGACCGCGTCACGAATCTGGCTGACGATTTCGGGCAGGTCTTCGGCCGTGAACACGGTTCCCCCGAATCCGGCGATGACGTCTTGGGCTTGTTGGCAAAGCGCCGGAAGGTTCGCTTTGCCGGTGAGGTCATCGTCCCACTCCCGATACGCCTCCGCTTGATCGCGACAGAACTGTAACAGCACCTCCATCAGTCGGAACGCGCTGTCGCAAGTGGCAATCGCGCTGACGAGCGCGGCGAGTGGGTCGGACGCGGGATTCATAGGGGCGCGTGAACGGGTGATGGAGGAGAAGAGATTGTGACGCAACAGTCTTGCGAAAGCAAGATCGCGATGTCCGCTCGGTGCCATCTGACTGCAAGATCAGCAAGAGCGAATGGGCACGCGACCGGTTCGGCCGACGACTGTTCGCAAGGGATAGTAATGCCTTCGACAGTTCCGCGGGTAATGCCCGCGGATCCCCCTACAATTTCGGTCTGGGACAGCACCGACGGACCGGGTTCGCACCATGCCCAAGCTCACGCTCCAGCAACTCGAAGCCCACCTGCTCAGTGCGGCCAACGTGCTCCGCGGGCGCACCGCCGGGCAGGACTACAAGACCTACATCCTCTCGCTGCTGTTCTTCAAGCGGCTCTCCGACCAGTGGGACAACGAGGCCGAGGAGCGCGTTCGGCAATTGGAGCACGACCGCGGCACCCCATTCACGCCGAAGCAGCGGGAGAAACTGCTCGCCGATGCGAGCGTTCACCGGTTCGTCATCCCGGACGGGTGCCACTGGGCCGACGTGATTAACGCGGAGAAGGACCACGGGGCAGTGCTCACCGGCGCGATGCGGGCCATCGCCGACGCCAACGCCGACCTCAAGGGCGTGTTCACCGTCGATTGGAACTTGCCCGCGCCGGACGGGAGCGGTTCCAAGCTCATCGCCAACGAAGTGGTGGTCGAACTGCTCAACCGGCTCAACCGCGTTCCGCTCTCGAACGAAGACGTAACCGCCGACGTGCTCGGCCGCGCCTACGAGTACCTCATCAAGTACTTCGCCGACGACGCGGGCGCGAAGGCCGGCGAATTCTTCACCCCGCCCGAGGTGGTCGATTGCCTCGTGCGCATCCTCGAACCGAAGCCCGGCGACACGGTTTATGATCCGACGTGCGGCTCCGGCGGAATGCTCGTTCACTCCGCGGATTACCTCAAGGAGCAGAACCACGACATCGCCGAACTGCGGTACTTCGGCCAAGAACTGAACTGGTCCACATACGCCATCGCGCGCATCAACTGCATCCTGCACGGGATGGAAGCCGACATCAAGGGCGGGCGCTCCACCATCACCGACCCGGCGTTCCGCGACCCCGCGAACGAGTCCGCCGTGCGCCGGTTCGACCTCGCGATTGCGAACTTCCCGTTCTCCGATTCGACGTGGTGGCTCGCGCCGGAGGAGCAAGGTTCCGACAAGGCCGCGAAGGCGAAGAAGAACCTGAAGGAGTACAAGGACCCGTTCGGCCGGTTCGTTCACAATCCGCCGGCGGGCTACGGCGACTTCGCGTACATCCAACACATCGTCGCCTCACTCACCGACCGCGGGAAGGCCGGCGTGGTGTGCCCGCAGGGCGTGCTGTTCCGCGGGCAGCCGGCGACCGAGGAGGAAGAGGACGCCGAGGGCGAAGGTAAGCCGAAGGCCCGCAAGCGCAAGGCCGACGACGAGTACCTGATTCGCAAGTCGCTCATCGACCGGCGGCTCATCGACGCGGTGATCGCGCTGCCGCTGAACATCTTCTACGGGGCCGGTGTGCCCGCGTGTCTGCTCGTGCTGAGCAAGGAGCGGCCGAAGGCGCGGCGCGACAAACTGCTGCTCGTGTACGCGGCCCGGCACTACCGCGAGCTGTCCAACAAGAACCAACTGCGCCCGCAAGACGTGATGCGCATTCTGGTTCACTACCACGCCTACGGCGACGCGAAGAAGGCGGCGAAACTGGTGGCCGAGCACGGCGAGCGGTTGAAGGCGCAGATCGCCGCCGACCGCGACGAGGAAATCGGTCGCGTGCGGGCCGAGTTCGACGACCGGTTCCCGCCGGCGGAGCCGAAGGTAAGCGGTAAGTTCGGCAAGGCGCGCGAGGCGGCGGAAGCCGAGCGCGACGAGCGCGTCGCAGAGGCCGAGAAGCGCGCAAAAGAGGAGCACGACGCCATCGACGCGGTGGGCGCGGAACTGATCGCCCTGTACGCGAACCCCGCGGAACTGGCGAAACACGCCCGCGTGGTGGACGCGAGTGAAGTGGAGGAGAACGAGAACAACCTCAACATCCCGCGATACGTGGACACCTTCGAGCCGGAGGAACCCATCGACGTGGCGGACGCGCTGAAGGCGCTAGACGCCGCCGAAGCCGCTCGCGCCGACGCCGAACGCAAATTGCGCGAACTGCTGAAGGGGGTGGGGTATGGCGAGTGAGTTCGGTGCCCTCGGCTTCATGGTCGCGAAGTTTGGCGTACCAATTGGGTGGCAGCAAGTTGCGGTAGAGGATGTTGCTAATGCTGTCGGCGGCGGAACTCCAAACCGCGACAATCCGGCCTACTGGCGAGACGGCACAATTCCGTGGGTTTCGCCAACGGACATTACAAGAATCGGAGCGAAATGGATCACAGCAACCGCAGAACAAATTACCGAACTGGGGCTGCGAGATTCTCCCGCAAAAATGCTCCCGCCCGGCACGGTTGTTATGTCTGCGCGCGGTACGGTCGGATCGCTTGCGTTGGCGGGTGTCAAGTTGACGACAAATCAGTCGTGCGAAAGCTTTGTTCCAAAAGCGGGAACCGATCCTGAGTTTCTCTACTACTGGATGGGGTTTCTACGGCCAATCTTTCTTCGACTCGGCGCGGGGACAACG
>JALHNS010000194.1:9928-13012 GCA_022843445.1 Gemmata sp. | reverse complement strand
GTCGGCCGCGGGCACCGCGCCGCGGAACTCGTAGCCCAGCGGCGCGCCCGTTTCGAGCGCGCGGGCGCGGCCCGCGAGCACCGCCGGGACGTCGTCCGGGTGGACCGCCGCCAGCGCGTCGCGCGCGTCGGTGTAGTCCGGGCCGCGCGGCAGGCCGTAGAACTCGGACAGGTCCGCGGTGGTGTGCCACCGGTTCGTTTCGAGTTCTAGGTCCCACGCGAGCATTTTCGCGCTCCCCAGCGCCGCCCGCACGCGAGCCTCGCTCACCGCCAGCGCCTCTTCCGCCGCGCGGCGCTCGGTGATGTCGTGCGCCAGCGACAAGATGGAGCCGACGCGCCCGGTTCCGTCGTACTGAATCGAGTTGTGCCACTCGATCCACACCACCGCGCCGGATTTGGTGTAGTTGCGGTTCGTGCGGGTGTTCTGCGGCTCGCGGCCGGCTACTAGGTCGGCGGCCCCGCGGCCGACCGTCGCGGCATCGGCCTCGTGAACGAACCGCCAGTCGCCCAACTTCTTGCCGACCACTTCCGCCGCCGCCCAACCGAACACGCGCTCCGCTTGCGCGTTCCACCGCACCACGCGCAGGTCGTGGTCCCACTCGATTACCGCCAGCGGCGTGTTCTGGACGTGTGCTTCGAGCCGCGCGAGCGCGAGCCGCAGCTCGCGCGCGGCGTCCCCCTCCGGCGGTGTCGTGGCGCTCGACATCGTGTGCAAGTGAGACCGTGGCGCGTTAGTGGTTCAATGGATTGTAGCACGCGCGAAGCGCGGTTCGGCGCGACCCTACGCCCCGCGTCCGGGTTCCGCGAGCCGGTCGAGCCGGTCGAGTTGTTTGCGCTGCCCGAGCGCGACGAGCGTCGCGTCCGGTTCCAGCACCGTTTCCGGTGGCGGACTGTACAGCAACTCGCCGTTGGGCCGAATGACGCCCACCACCACGATGCCGAGGTCGCGCGCGAGGTGGCTCTCCGCGAGCGACTTGCCCGCGAGGGCGCTTCCGGGTTTCACCGAAACTTCTTCAATTTGGAGGTCTAAGAACTCCGGCCGCGTCGCCATTTCCATGAAGTGCAGCACCGCCGGGCGCAGAACCGCTTGCACCGCCCGGTGCCCGCCCGCGAGGTACGGTGAGATCACCTTGTTCGCGCCCACCTTGCGCAGTTTCACCTCCGCGTCTTCTTCTTCGGCCCGCGCCACGATCAGCAGCTTCGGGTTCAGCAGCCGCGCGCTGAGCGTGATGTACAGGTTGTCGGCGTCGGAGCCGACCACGCAGATGAGCGCCTTAGCGCGCTCGACGCCGGCCTTGCGGAGCAACTCGTCGGTGGTGGCGTCGCCGGGCAGTGCGAGCCCGTACTGGTACGGCAGTTCTTTCAGCACGTCGACGGTGCGGTCGATGAGCACGAACCGGCGTTTCTGGCGCTCGAGTTCGGCGCACACGATCTTCCCCATGCGGCCGTACCCGCACACGATCAGGTGCCCCTGAAGGCCGGCGAGTTGGTCGTCCACCCACTGCCTCCCGATCACTTGGCGCAGCTCGCCGGTGACCACGGCCCGGACCAGTTCCGAGGCGAAGTACGCGAGCGTGAAAATGCCACTGTACGCGAGCACCACCGTGAACAGCCGCCCGTTCTGTGACAGCTCGTGCGTCTCGCCGTAGCCGATGGTCGTGAGCGTGATCGCGGTCATGTAGAAGCCGTCGAAGTGCGACCAGTGTTCGCCCTCGATGAGCCGGTAGCCGAACGTGCCCACGACGAGCAGGAACGACGGGATCAGAAACGCGAGCCACACCCGCGCCGGGACGTTCCGCAGCACCCAGCGCCGCGCCTGTCGCGCGCGCACGTGCGAGGAAACCGCGAACCGCTTCCACCGCGTCACGCGGGTGCCTCCAACTTCGCGCGCGCTTCGGTGCAGCGCTCCAAGAGAGCGTCGCGGCGCTTCGGGTTCGTGTAGCGGCCGTGTTCGGTCACCCACTCTTCGGTCTGGCGAATCAGCTTCACCAGCGCCGCGACCGCGTCCGGTTCGCGCGCTGGCGCGCCGACCGCGAGCGGCGAGGTGTGACCGAACGGCCCGCGGGCGGTGCGCGCCGCGACCCAACCCGGAGCGCTCACTTCGGCTTCCGCCGTGCCGTCGCCGACCGCGACAACCCTCCCATTGGATACCAGTTCCACCGAAGTAGGTTCGGGAAAACCCCGCGCGAAGAACGAATCGCCGTCGCGCGTAAGGGTAAGCAACGGCCCGGCGCTCGCGACCGTACAACCGGTGCGCACGCAGTCGAGCCACGTTCCGCCGTCCGGCTTCACCCACGTGCGCATCGAACCGAGCGGCGTGCGGTTGCTGTCCTTCGCGCTCGCTCCCACCAGCGGCACCCGCACACCCGCATCCCACAACCGATAGACCCACGGTAGCAGTGGCGCTTTACGCAGCGCGTCGGTCACTTCGATCGCGTCAATCTTGCCGAGCACGACCGCGACGAGCGCTTCGCCACCCGCGATACCGCCGGCCGGTTCGAAGGCGTCGCACCACACCACAACGCCTTTCTTGCGGTGGCACTGGTCACACCAGTCGCACAAGCCCCAATCGTCGGTGTCTTCCGGCCCACCGAACGCGAGCGGGAACACCGGGCGGTGCGAGTTCAGCAGCGCGAGCTTCCCCAACACCGGGTGAACGTTGAACGTGTTCACCACCACCTGCGCGCCACCGGCATCCAGCGCTGGAACTTGCCCGCTAAACGCGAGTAGGTTCGGCACCGTGGTGTAGGTGTTCGCGTCGAGCGCGAGCACGTTCAGCGGCGCGGCGAGTACGTTCGCGACACTCAGCCCTTCCGCTTGCGCTTCCAGTAGCGCCGCGTGCGGCGGAACGAAGTGCGCTCGCGTATCAACGCTCATCCAACCTTCGGCGGTCCACGCGCGGCGCAGTGCGAGCCGCAGCGAGATTTGCCCGGCACCGAGCGTGACGGTTTCGCTGAGCGGTTCCCACGCCGGGCCTTTCGTGGCCTGCACGCAAAGCGGCACGCCGGCCGGCAGCGGGATTTCGCACGCGCCGTCGATGTGCCACCAGCGCTCGCGGCCGAGCTTCAGGTGCGCGCCGACGTCT
>JALHNS010000194.1:0-9918 GCA_022843445.1 Gemmata sp. | reverse complement strand
CCGCCTTCCGCCGAGACGCGCAGGCGCACCGGCGTGGGCTTCCCGGTGTCGTCGGAAACGCGCAGGTGAACGTTCAGCATGGGGGAGTTTCACCGCGGAGACCGCGGAGGGAAGAAGAGAGAGGTTTCAAACTCGGTCTTTCTCTGCGTTCTCCGCGGTCTCTGCGGTGAACAATCAACCTTCGGTGCCGCCGCACTGTTTGAGGATCGCGCGGAAGGCGTCCACCGCGTACGGGAACAGGTCCGGGCCGGTTATGCCGCCGGTCGGCCCGCCGCCGCGCAGGTGCGGTTCCATCGTGGCGAAGCCCTTGTAGCCCATCGCGACCGCGCCCTTCGTGCTGTACGCGATGTTGCCGTCGCCGGTGCCCGCGATCACGCCGTAGTCGTGCCCGGCCGCGTGCCCCCCTCGCTTCCAGTCTTTGATGTGCAGGTGCGCGACGTAGGCTTTCGTCTTCTCCCACCCTTCGACCGGGTCGTAGTTACCGTAGGTGTAGTTGGCCGCGTCGTATGCCGCACGCAACGCGGGGCTGTTCACGGTGGCGAACACGTCCGCGGCGCGCTCGGGCGAATCGCCGTAGATGCGGTGCTCGTTCTCGTGGAACAGGATGACGCCGGCCTTCGCCGCGAGTTCGGCCATCGCGCCCATGCGGCGCATCACCTCGTCGCGGTGCGCGGGCCAGTTCGCGGGGTCGAAGTTCGGGTCGTTGCCCGGCGGGTAGAAGCTGAAGATGCGGATGCCGCGCGTGTTGAACACGCCGCACAGCTCAATGGCGCGTTTGAGCTTGTCGAGGTGCGCCGGGAAGTCGGCATCGACCGCGACTTTGCCGACCGGCGAGCCGATGGCGGAGAGGCCGATGCCTTCGCCGTCGATGAGCTTCTTGAACTCGCGGATTTGCTCGTCGCTCAGTGCGAGCACGTTGGTCTTGTGGATGGAGCGGAACTCGATGAACCGGACGCGGCTGGCTTTGAGCACCGCGACCTGTTCCCGCGGGTCCGGGGAGATTTCGTCGGCGAACGCGGAGAGAAGGAACATCGGCGGCTCCGGGAATCGGGTTCGCCGATGTTGTATGAACGTGTCGCGTGTTACCACTTCTCTTCTTCGCCGAACGGAAGTGTTTCGTACTCGTTTGCCAAGAATACCGCGACCGCGAGCGGGACGAGCACCAGCAGCGCGCGGAGCGTAAGCACCAGCCAGTGGTTCTGGCGCGCGAGGCGCGGGATCAGGAACGGCACCAGCAGCAGCGGGGCCAGCGCCGCGAGCCAGAAGCACGCAGTCGGCACGAGGTTCTCCGCGTGCGACGGGCGCGTGCCCAACACCAACCCCGGTAGCAGCAGCGCCGCGAACGGCACAGCGCCACTCGTGCAGATGGCGTGCGCGCCTTCGGCGCGCGCCGCACCGCTGACCGCGGCGACACCGAACAGCGCAGCGCCACCAATCACCGCGAGTTCCATGAACTTCGCGTTGTGCGAATACAGCAACACGCCCGCGCCCGCGAACAGGCTCGCACCGAGCAGCGCCGCGACCACCGCCCCGGCTTCGGTGCGCGATTGTGAATCGAGCACCAGCCAGAGCGCGAGCGTGACGGCCGCGAGTTGCCAGCGGAGCAGCGCCCACTCTTCGGCCGCCGCCGCGTTCCCGCGAACGAGCCAGCCGGTTGCCACGATGGTGCAAGCGATGCGCGGCACCCACACCAGCACTTCCGCGACCCACCACCGGCGCTCCGGCAGTGCGCGCGCGGCGAGCAACCCGACCCACCGCGACACCAACCCCACCAGCACGAGCAGCAGCGCGGCGCGCGGCAACCAGTGCGGCCCGGGTGCGGCGGCTTCCGGCACCCACGGTAGTAGTCGGGCCGTGTTTTCGAGCGTCGGTTGCGCGCTCGGGTCGAGCGCGAAGTTCGCACACGCGAACCCCACCAGCACCGCGACCGCCGACGCCAGCGCCCCGAAGCGCCGGCCTAGCAGCAGCAGCGCGGCGCACGCTACGGCCGCGCCACCGGCGGCGGGCAGCACCGCGTTGGCGAACGCGTCGAGTGTGTCTTTGAGCGGTGGAAGAGGGGGCATGGGAGTTGGTCTTTGGAAGTGTGCCCGCGCCGCATTCGGCGGAGCGGGCGGACCACTCTTCGTTACTTCTTCGCGGTCACGCTGATGCCGATGGTCACCGTGTCGTTGATCTTGCCCTTGCCGTAGTTCATGCCCCACTGCGTGCGGTCGATCTCGAACGCCGCGGTCACGGTCAGCGCGTCGCCCGCGGCGATGGTCGCGGGGAACGTCACGCTCTTGGTTTTGCCGAGCAGCGTGAGGTCGCCGGTCACGGTGAAACCCTTCTCAGTCTTCTCGATCTTCGTGGACTTGAACGCGGCCTTCGGTTGGTTCTTCACATCGAAGAAGTCGGCGTTCTTGAGGTGCGCGGTCAACTTCGCGTCGTCGGAGAACAGCGAATCGGTTGCGATGTCGATGCTGACGCTCAGTTTCGTGAGGTCGCCGTCGGGCACGGTCGCGGAGCCGCTCAGCTTCGCGAACCCGCCCTCGTGCTTGCCGTCCGGCTTCTTGCCGACGAACGTGAGCTTGGTGTTGTCGCCGGTGAGGGCGTACTTCACATCAGCGGCGGTCGCGGTGAGCGCGCACAGCGCGACGATACCGAGGGCGAACAGAGTGCGAAACATGTGACCTTCTCCGATGTGACGGGCGCTTCGGTCGGCGCGCGCCGACCGTCGAGGCAGTGTACACGGCTACCGCACCGTGAGAGCGCCCTTACGCGCGGAATTCACACCAGTGGGGAGTTCCAAGTTCCAGAGTTCGAGAGTTCCACGGTCTTCAACTTGGAACTTCTGGAACGTGGAACGTGGAACTACGGCTTCTGCACCCAGTCTTCCGAATAGCTGCTCTCGTACACGAACTTGGTGCCCTCGCCTTGGAAGTTCACCAGTTCGGCTTTCGCCCTTAGCCGCGAGCCGGCGTAGCGCCCGGTGCCGGGGTGGAAGTACACGTCGCCGTTCCACAGCATCGGCACCAGCGGCACTTGCTCGCTCACGTTCTTCGGCGGGTTCTTCAGCGCGGTCTCCACGCCCACGATGAGGTAGCCGTCCTTGTCGCCCTTGCTCGTGTACTTCTGAGCGAAGTCGTAGCTCTCGCCGGTGCCGTGCGGCGGGTCCAGTTTCATCGCGAACGGGCGGTCCCACGTCGCGCCCGCGGCCGGGGCCGCGTCCGGCAGCACCACACGGAACGGCAACTCGGCCTTCAGCCGCGCCGCGGTGCCGCCCTTCGCTTCTTTCACTTCCACCAAGTTGCCCTTGGCGTCCATCCGCACCACCACAATGGGCGTGTTCAGGTACGCGGCCATTTCCTTCGCGTCTTCCGGCTTCGCCGAATCCTTACCGACCACGCTGCCGTCCGGTTGGCGGAACTCGTTTTTCATCGCGGTGATGCTCATCTCGAGCGTCGCGACGCCCGCGTCGTCCACCGCCTTCACCAGCCACTTGCGATCAATGCTGAGGCTCGTTTTGGCCTCACCGGTGCTGGGCTTGTTGGTCTTCTCGTCGAGCGTCGTTTCGGACACGGTCGTGACCTGCACGACGCGGTAGGCGAGCGTCTGCCCGGCTTCCCACTTGAACCGCGGCGCGGCGGGAGCGGCCGCCGGGGGTTGGGCACTCGCGGTTGCGGCGAGCGCGATTAGCAGACCGAGAGTAAACGCACGGCGGGCCATAGACGCGGCCTCCTCGCGGGGGGGATCGTCGGTGCCGGCGAGATAGCGAGTGTGCGCAACGGCGCGAAGGGCAATTCGGCGCGAGGGTGCCACGGGAACGGCGCAGAGTTCACCGACGCGCCTGCTTCGGCGCTCCCCACGGTTGACCTCGTGCCCGAGTACTGCATGGGAAGCGCGCCACGGGCCGCCGCGCCCGAAGTGGCCAACTCGGGGTGAGAGAGCCAGAGTTGGCCACCCGAGTTGGCCAACTGGCCAACTCGCCTCAAACGCTAAAAATTCTAGCATTTTGCGCCACCCTGCCACCGAGTTGGCCAACCCTGCACGCGCTATCCCCCCTCACGATCCAGAGCGCATTTCGAGGCCGTCGCGCGCCTGCGATTGTGTTCGCGCGGGTGAACGAACGCCCGACGTCGGAACGCGGTTTGCGCCGACCGAATAAATAGCATACTTGCGTTCAAATTCTGTCAACGGGGGAAATGCCTATACGCCCTTCAACAAGTGCCACGTGCCGGCGCGCTCCGCGAGCGCCGAACGTAGAGCAGGTTGGACGGGTCTTTCGCTTTCACGATGAGTTGCTCTGTTGAATTGATGCGGTTCGTTCTTGTGGCACCCGGCCTCTGGCCGGTGCAAAGTCCGCAGATTCTTGACACCGGCCAGAGGCCGGTGCCACAAAGCCAATAGACGAAGGCATCATTTCAACAGAGCACTACAGACAGAAAACAAACCAAAGCGCCCTACTCCGCCAAGCTGTAGCAGATCAGTTCCTTGTCGTTGCGCACGAACACGCACTTCTGCGCGAACGCGGGGTGCATCCACACCACCAGCCGGTTGCGACCTGCCATGGTGTTTGTCGGGTCGATCAAGTGCGAGCGGCTCTGCTCCTCGTACCCCTTCGGCGTCAGCTTCGCGATGATGAGGTCGCCCTGCTCGTTGAACAGGAAGTAGCGGTCGCCGTGCGGCACGATGAACGCGAGGCTCCACCGCTCGCTCTGGTCCGGCTCCGGCTCGTCAACGAACTTTTTCGGAGTGCGAGCGCCCCGCGTCGCCTGCATGCTCGCCCACAGGCGCTTCCCGCTGTTCGCTTCGATGCAGCGCAGTTCGCCATAGCTGCACACACCGTAGATGTGCTCGCCCTGCACCCACGGCGTACACATGATCGAACTCAGGTCGGTCGTCTTGTCCGGGGTCTCGCCCTTCGCTTTGCTGCGCCAGATTTCCTTCGCGCCGTCTGCCGTTACCTGCACCAGCATCGAGCCGTTGTAGAACGACGTGATGAACAGTTTGTCGTCGCCGACCTTGCGCGGCGTCGGGGCGGTGAGCGCCGCCTTCGACTCGAACTCGACGCGCCAAATGCGCTTCCCGGTGTCCGGGTTCAGCCCGACCAGCGCGTGCGTGTGCCAGATGATGAGTTGGCGCTTCCCGCCGAACTCGTAGACCATCGGCGGGCAGTAGCCGAAGTCGCCGCCGCAGCTCTGCGACGCCCACAGTTCTTTGCCGGTCTTCTTGTCGAACGCGACCACCAACTTGTCGTTGTTCCCGCCCACCAAGCAGATGAGCTTGTCGCCATCGACCAGCGGGTGCGCCGCGAAGCCCCACACCGGCAGCCCGGCTTCGTAGTCCTTCATGAAGTCCTTTTGCCACACCACGCTCCCATCGCTCACTTTGAGCGCCTTCAGGTGACCCATCGCGCCGAGCGTGTAGACCAGTTCCCCATCAACCGTGGGCGTGCAGCGCGGGCCGGCCGGGTAGCTCACGGTGTACTCGACCGCGTACTCGCTCTTCCACAGTTCCTTACCGGTGGCGGCGTCGCGGCAGATGACGCGCTCGGTGCCGGCGAACCGGCCCTTCGCGAACCCGCCGCCGGGCAGCGCGACGCCCTTCCCCGCGACGTAATCGGTCACGAACACCTTCCCGCCGCTGACCGCCGGACCCGCGTAGCCCACGCCGATTTCGGTCTTCCAAACCTGCTTCGGCCCGCCCTTCGGGAACTGGGCAACGAGGCCCGTTTCGCGCCAAACGCCATCGCGTTTGGGGCCGAGCCACTGGGGCCAATCGTCGCCGCTGGCGGTGCCGACGCACGCGACCGCTACCACCGCGCACCAGAACGCACGCATCCGCGCCTCCGTGAAGAGCGAGAAGAAGAGTTATCCGCAGATTTCGCAGCCGAACGCAGATTGAAAGGCAAAGACCGGGTTAACCACAGAGGCACAGAGGGCACAGAGGAAGACGAAGCAGAGAGAAGAGTTCGTTGGTTCTGAACCCCAGCCTCTGCTTTCTCTGTGTTTGACTTCCTCTCTGTGCCCTCTGTGCCTCTGCGGTTCGATTCTGCCTTCTGTCTTGGTCTTCAAAATCTGCGTACATCTGCGAAATCTGCGGATACTCACTCTGAAGCATACCGGGCGAGAACAGTCGGGCTTTCGGTCCCGTTGAACCGCACTCGCGGTTGTCTTAAAGTAAGCTGATCGGTTCGGCGCGGCACGTTCGTTTTCACGCTCCCGGTGGTAGCCAATGTTCGAAGGCATTACGCGGTCGCTCGGCGACGCCCTCAAGAAGCTCCGCGGCCGCGGGCGGCTCACCGCCGAGAACGTGAAAGACGGCCTGCGCGAGGTGCGCCGCGCGTTCCTCGAAGCCGACGTGAACTTCAACGTCGCCAACGACTTCATCGCGCGCGTCGAAGCGAAGTCGCTCGGCCAAGACGTGCTCCAGCGCGTGGACCCGTCCGAGCAGATCGTCAAGAACGTCTACGAAGAACTGTGCGCCCTCATGGGGCCGGTCGATCACAAGATCCCGCAGCGCGCCGACCGCCCCGCGGTCCTCATGCTGTGCGGGCTTCAGGGGTCCGGCAAAACCACCACCGCCGCGAAGCTCGCGCTCACCTTAAAGGCGCAGGGCCGCAAGCCGCTGCTCGCGGCCGCCGACTTGCAGCGCCCGGGTGCCGTCGAACAGTTGCGCACGCTCGGCGAGCAGATCGGCGTGGAGGTGTACAGCGAGGCGACGAACCCGGTGGACGTGTGCCGCAACGCGGTGAGTCAGGCGAAGCGCGCGCTGTGCGACACGGTGATTCTCGACACCGCCGGCCGGTTGCAGATCGACGACGCGCTGATGGACGAGCTGAAGCGCATCGACAAGCTCGTGAAGCCGGACGAGTGCTACCTCGTCGTGGACGCGATGATCGGCCAAGAGGCCGCGAACGTCGCGAAGGCGTTCAACGACGCGCTCGAACTGAACGCCTGCATTCTGACGAAGCTCGACGGCGACGCCCGCGGCGGCGCGGCGCTCTCCATCAAGGGCGTGACCGGCGTACCGATCAAGTTCGTCGGCATGGGCGAAAAGGTCGACAAGCTCGAAGAGTTCGTGCCGGAGCGCATGGCCGGGCGCATCTTGGGTCAAGGCGACCTGATGGGCGTGGTGCAGAAGATCGCGGACATTCAGAAGCAGCTTTCGGAAGAGGACCTGAAGAAGCAGCAGGACGCGATCGCGAAGGGCAACTTCACGCTCGACGACTTCCGCAAGCAGTTCGAGATGATCGCCAAGATGGGCATGAAGGACATGATCTCGCGCATGCCCGGCATGGCGGAGATGGTGCCGGAGGGCGAAGACCCGGAAGTGGCGCTGAAGCGCGTGCAGGGCATGATCGACGCGATGACCAAGAAGGAGCGCGCCGACCCGGACATCATCGACACGCCGCGCCGCCGCCGCATCGCGAAGGGCGCGGGCGTGGAACCGCACGAGGTGAACCAGTTCCTCAAGCAGTTCGGCCAAGTGCGCGTGCTGATGAAGCAGATGTCGCAGATGAGCATGTGGCAGCGGCTGAAGATGGTGACGGGCCTCGGGAAGATGGGCGCGTTCCTGCCCGGCGGCATGGACGGCATGAAGCTGAAGGGCGACACCGGGCACCGCAAGAGCGCCAAAGAGCGCGCCGACGAGCGCAAGAAGAAGAAGCGGCGGTAAGCCCAGAGCGGTCCGCTCGATCCGCGAGCGGACCGCTCTGAAGCACCCGCGCGTTGACGCGCGCGCGGCGCGGTGGTAGGCTGTCAGTCACCTTACATTTGCCCGCCATCATCCGCACCGCGTTATGCCTCTCACGCAAATGGACGAGCGCACCATTCTCGGCGAGTGCCAAGACGCCATCGGCTACCGGTTCGAGAAGCCGGAGCGGCTCCGCGCCGCCCTCACCCACACATCGGGGGCGAACACCCGCGCGGCGTCCAACGAGCGGCTCGAGTTCCTCGGCGACAGCGTCCTCGGGCTCGTCACCTGCGAGCAACTGTTCGCGCGGTTCCCGGACTACCAAGAGGGCGACCTCACGAAGGTGAAGTCGGTCGTGGTCAGCCGGAAGACGTGCGCGAAGTTCAGCCAACAGATCGACCTCGGCGCGTTCCTGTTCCTCGGTAAGGGCGTGCAGACGCACGGCGAACTGCCGTCGAACATGCTCGCGGACGTGTTCGAGGCGCTGGTCGCGGCCATCTTCCAAGACGGCGGCTACGAAGCGGCGAAAGAGTTCGTGCTGCGGTTCATCGGCCCGGAAATCGACCGCGTGGCCCGCGACGCGATCGGCTCGAACGCCAAGTCGCAGTTGCAAACCGTGGTGCAGCGCGAGTTCGGCGACGCGCCGCGGTACACGGTGCTCGACGAGCAGGGGCCGGAGCACGCGCGCTCGTTCAAGATCGCGGCGCAGGTGAACGACGAGCGGTTCCCGGCCGCGTGGGGCCGCACCAAGAAGGAAGCCGAACTGAAGGCCGCGCTGAACGCGCTGGCGTACCTGAACGGCGACGAACTGCCGCACCCGTCGGACTGAGCGCCGTTCTTCATCGCAGTCGGCGCGCCCCGCGCGCCGGGCGTTCGGGCCGCGCCAGCTGTTCGACTCTGCGCGCAACTTCTCGCGCGCCACAGAACGGCACGCGGGGCGCGCCTACTACCGTGTGAAACGCATGCAGATGAAGTGGGACACCTTTTGGGAGCTGATCGGCTCCGCGGTGCGCGCCGACCCCATCGAGCACGGCGCCGCGCTCGAAGCCGCGCTCCGCGAGCGGAAGTGGTTCGAGGTCGTTTCGTTCCAAGCGCGGTTCGAGGAGGCCGCGCGCGCCGCGAACACCCCGGACCTGCGCGCCGCCGCACTTCTGGTGAACGGCACCGACAGCGCCGCCGCGTTCCGCGACTTCCTCGCGTGGCTGGTCGCGCGCGGCAAGCCCACCTACCTGCGCGGCATCGAGAACCCCGATTCGCTCGCGGACGCGCTCACCGGCGACCCGGTAGACGCCTTCGACATCGACCGCGCCGCGCTGCGCGCGTACGAGGCACTCACCGGCCTGAGCGACTTCTACGCGCGGTTGGACCGCCCGCCGGAGCCGCCCGCGGCCGAGTTGCAACTGAGCGAAGCCGACGCGCGCGACCGGTTCCCGCGGCTCGCGGCGCTGTACCCGCCGCCCGCACCCGACGAAGGCGACGAGTGAACCCGACGTACAAAGATCACTTCTCCGATCGGGCCGCGCGCTACCGCGCGTTCCGCCCGGCGTACCCGCCGGAGCTGTTCGCGTGGCTCGCGGGCCTCGCGCCTTCGCGCGAACTGGCGTGGGACTGCGCCACCGGCAACGGCCAAGCGGCGGTACCGCTCGCGGCGCACTTTTCGCGCGTGCTCGCCACCGACGCGAGCGCCGAGCAGATCGCGCACGCCGACCCGCACCCGCACGTGACCTACGCGGTGGCCCCGGCCGAAGCGTGCCCGCTGCCGGGCGCGAGCGCCGACGCGGTGCTGATCGCGCAAGCCCTGCACTGGGTGGACCGCCCAAGGTTCTTCGCAGAAGTTCGGCGCGTGCTGAAGCCCGGCGGCATCGTCGCGGCGACGTGCTACCTCGCGCCGAGCGTGGCACCGGAAATCGATGCGGTGCTGCGCGAGTGGGAAGCGTTCATCGCACCCTATTGGACGCCCGAGCGCGCGCTTCTGGACGCGCGGTTCCGCGACGTCGAGTTCCCGTTCGCGGAAGTGCCGGTGCCGGCGCTCGAGGTGTCGGCGGTGGTTTCGCTGGACGGGCTGTTGGGGTATTTGGGAACGTGGTCGGCGGCGCGCGCGTACGAGAAGCGGCACGGCACGAACCCGCTGGCCGGGTTCGCGCCGAAGTTCGCGGCCGCGTGGGGGTGCGCCGAGTGCGCGCGCCCGCTGCGCTGGGAGCTGACCGGCCGCGCCGGGCGCGCCTAACCGCCCTCAGCGCGGCA
>JALHNS010000193.1 GCA_022843445.1 Gemmata sp. | reverse complement strand
ATCGAGCGCTCCGTCGCGCCGCCCGCGCCGAGGCCCGTCGCGCCGGTGCCGCGGGCGGAACCGCCGAAGCCCGAACCGAAGCCGGTACCGCCCGCGCCCAGCGCCGCCGACACCGCGAGCGCGACCGCCAACGACGTGCTGATGTCGAAACCGGACTCGACCCCGGACATCGACTTCAACGTGGGCGGGCCGACGGCCGCGAGCCTCAGCGACGCGAACCGGCAGAAACCCAAGGGGCTGAGCAGCGCCGAATTCGCGGTGCCGCAACCGGCCGCCGACACCGACCGCGACGCGGCCTCGGTGCCCGAACTCGATCTGGACGCGCTGGCCCGCGCGCGCACCGAGGCGGAACTGAACGTGCCGCCGAAACCGCCCGCTGCGCGGGCGCGCACGCAACCGCTGCTCGAACTGCCGGTACCGCCGCCGCCGAAGGCGCTGCCCAAGCGCGAGCCGCGGCCCGCACCGGCCCCGCCGCCGGAGCCGGAGCCGGAACCCGCGGCGCGGTCCGGACTGATCCCGTTCGCCGCGGACCTGTTCGCGCTCGTGGTGCTTCTGGCGGGCGGCATGCTGGTCGGCGAGCTGATCGTGAAGAAGCACACCGGTGCGGTGCTCTCGAGCGCCGCAGAGAACCCGATTGAATCGCTCCTGTGGGCCGCCGTGCCGCTGCTGCTCGCGCTGGTGTATTTGCTGTTGGCCGGGCGCGGGCTGTCACTCGGGGCGCGGGTGCGCGGCCGGTAGAACGTGTACCTTACGCTTTCCGGCCCGACCGCGCGCGGCCGCGTGCCGAACGCTTCGTACCAAATCGCGCTGATTCGGACCTGTAGCCGGCTTCTGTGAGGACGGTGGTTCGCGCCGCGCACGGGACCGGGGGCACAGACCCGGCGACAGAACGGAAGCGAATCTATCGAACGTGGATCCGTCACGGCAGCGAGATCGACGTGTTCCGAAAGAAGACAAGCCGGAAGTACTGAAAAGCAATGGGTTGCAGCTTTCGCTGCAACCCCAATTAGTGGAGGCGCGGGGAATCGAACCTCTCGCAAATACTCTACGAAAACGGCACTTCTTGAACCAAGCGGCGCAGAAAGCGGCGCACTACCCCCAGAACTGCTCGCGCTCGTGGTCGCGTGGCCGAACCTGCCCGAACACATCCGGGCCGCGATCCGCGCACTGGTGACGAGCGCCGCGGGCGCGTGAGGCGTCTACGCTGTCTACGTCTACGGAACCCCGCGAATCGCTTGCGGGGCGCGGGTTCCGTAGACAACGGCGGTGGTACCTACGGCTGTTCAATCGCCTGTTGGATTGTGCCGGTTGCGCGAAAGATCGCGCTACTGGGCTTGGCGCGGGTTGGGGCGATGGTACCATCCACTCACTTTTCGTGCCGGGCACAAGCTCGTCACCGCGTTCCGGGTAGGATGCCCGGAGTTCGTCCCCGGCCGGGGCGCGAGGGAACCGCTCCGGCACAGCGCCAAGCCCGTCACACACGATGCTCACCACCGTCCGCCGGCTGGCCCGTCGCGCCCTGTCCGCGTTCACCAGCGTCGACCGACTGTTCGCGTTCCGGGCGCGGTACACCGATCACCGCGCGCGGCTGAGCGTCACCGCGCTCGAAGAGCGCGTGGTGCCCGACGCCACGCCCGTGCGCGCCGAGTGGGTGAGCGACGCGGAGGAAGGCGGCGCTCAAGCGGTCGTGCGGTTCACGCGCACCGCGGATCAAGCCGAGATCGACGCGAACGCGCTCACCGTGTCGTTCCTCGCGTCCGGCTCCGCGACGCCCGGCACCGACTTCGTGTTCGTCGGCGCGTCCGCGCCCACGCCGACTTCGGGTCAACCGCTCACCGTCACATTCGCCGCGGGGCAGGCGACGGTCGATCTGGCCGTGAGCGCCGTTGACGACACCGAGGCCGAAGGGTGGGAATCGGTCGCGGTCGAACTGCAAGCGGGCACGGGTTACACGGTCGAAACGGCCGAACCGGTCACGGTGTGGATCGCGGACAACGAACTGTGGCTTGAAGCGGATTCGGACCCGGTGCTGAAGGGCGAAGAGGTCACGTTCTGGCTGCCCGAAGATTTGCCCGCTACCGCGACGTTCGAGTGGGACGCGGATTACGACGGCACCACGTTCGAACCTGTCGCGGGCGAAACCGATTCGTGGTTCGCCACCTCGTTCGCCAGCACCGGTGCGCGCACGGTCGCGGCGCGTGTCACCGACGGCACCTCAGTTCAGATCATCACTCTCGAAGTGGATGTGGAGTTCCCGCCGCCGGAACTGACCGCGCCAGAAGACTTCACCGTTACGCAGGGGGAGTTCCGCACCCTCAGCGTGACTGCGGCCACCGAACTGACAATTACGTCGGTGGTGTGGCAGGTGAGCTACGAGTATGGCGATTACGAGACCGACGAGACCCTGACCGGCTTGGAGCCGGAATACGAGTTCACGGACCCGGGCGAGTACGACTTCTGGGTGACGGTCACGGACGCCGAAGGCGGCGTGAGCGACGCGTGGTTCCACGTGAGCGTGACGAACGCGGCCCCAGACGGGCACGTGACGTACCGAAATTCGAACAACGTGTTCGGCGGGCTCGTCAACGAAGGTTCGGACGTGTGGTTCACGGTGCGCGACCTCGGCGTCGAAGTGGACGTGTCGAACCTCGACGGGCTGAGTGTGTACGCGGACTGGTACGGCACCGGTGAGTACGACCTGATCGAGCAAGGCGATGTGGACGACTACGGCTGGGAGTACGACGAAGCGACCGACGAGTTGCGGTTCAAGTGGTACTACGACGACGGCAAAGCGTCCGGGGTGTACGCGACGAAATTCTGGATCGAAGACGAGTGGGGCTGGTACACCGAAGACACGGTGAACGTGCATGTGCAGAACGTCGCCCCTACGTTCACGCTTTCCGCGGGTACGCACGTCGCCACAATGACGAGCGCGAACCAAGAGGTGTGGGCGATCCTGCCCGGCGGCACGCTATCGCTGAGCGTCACCGAGCCGTCCGAAGCGGATCGGGACAAACTCACCTACGAGTGGAAGGTGAACGGCCAGCCGTTGCGCCAAACAGAAAACGGCGCGCCGTTCGATACAGCGACGGTGACGATCCCGCAGCACCTGAACCCGAAGCCGGGGCGGGTGTACGCGATGGAAGTGCGCGTCACCGACAAGGATGGCGGCACCAGCGCTCCGTACACGTTCAACCTCGCCATTCTCGACCCGGGCGCGCCGCTCGCGCCACCGATGGCGGTCATGGACGGGAGCGAAGACTTTCTCATCGGGCCGGCGGTGAACCCGCTCTCGACGGAAGCGGGGCACACGCCGGCCGACAGCGGCGCGGTCGGCCTGCCCCCGGGACCGGTT
Organism: Gemmata sp.; assembly: GCA_022843445.1. Classification (GTDB taxonomy): domain Bacteria; phylum Planctomycetota; class Planctomycetia; order Gemmatales; family Gemmataceae; genus Gemmata. The sequence continues at coordinate 9,758 of JALHNS010000193.1, read as the reverse complement.
GGGCCGGGCGGACCGGGGCTTGGTGGCGGTTCCACCAACGGGAAAGTCTTCGGCACGCTGACGGCCGACGGGCGTCCGGCATCCGACCAGTACAACCGGTATTCGACCCTGCCGGTGGTAAAGATCAAGGACTTCGAGCAATCGAGCCTGACCGTCGCGTACCAACTGGACGCGGCGAGTACGACGTTGGCAGGAGCGGCCGGAACCAGCGTGCGGTACAAGTACACGGTCGAAATCTACGACATCGAACAGTTCTCCATCGGGCCGGACAACTTCGATCTGTTGTCGCGCACGTTCGCCATGGAGACGAAGGGGGCGAACGAACCGTTTTCGCTCACCGTGTCGGACTTCCTGCTCGAAACGCCCGGTACGGTGCGGGACCGGCTGATCTCGGTCACGGTGATCGCGCAGTTGGTGAACAACGGTGTGGTCACGCACACCGCGCCGCCGGCGCAAGCGCTGGTGAGCACCAAACTGTCGCCCACAACGATGCAGCAGATCGGCGACTTCGTTCACATGATCCAGAACCTCGCCGCGCAGTTCGGGCAGCACGCGAACGCGCTGATCGAGGCCGTGCGCACGAACGCGAGCGGCGTCCTGTCCACGCTCAGGACGGCGCTCGAAGGGGCCGCCAACGACGTCTTCAACAATCTCCCGGAATACCTCAACCGAGTGCTGTTCGAGTGGCTCGGGCAGGGCACTCTGGACCCGACCAAGTTCAACCTCACGTCTCTGGAAAGCGACGGGGTGAAGGCGTTCCTACTGCAGTTCTCGGGGCTGACGTGGGATAACGTGCAGAACATCCTGTTGCAGGAGTTCGGGGAGGGGAACGTCGCGGCGCTGAGCGACTTCGTGACCGCGTATCTGGGCGACAACCCGGACATGACGGACCCGAACACGATGCTGGCGCTGGTGCAGAAGTTGCTGACCCCGCCGGCAGGCATGGCCGGTGTGGTCGACGCGCTCGACCTGAACTTGGATCAGGTGCGGGCCGCGATGATGACCCAACTGACCGAGGCGGTGAAGCGCGCGGTGCCGCAGTTGATGGCGAAGTTCATCCCCGGCGTGGGGAACATCGTGGGCACGATTCAGGCCATCGGCCGCGGCCTCACGTTCGTTCTGGAGAACCAAGCGCAACTGGCCGCCGTCATTACCGAGTTCGGGAACGCCATTCCGCACTTGGCGAACTTGAACGCGGCGGAGGTGCAGAACGCGCTGAAGCGCGGGCTGATCTCGGCCGGCTCGCTGGCGATCCAGTTCGCGGCGACCCAATTGGGGTTGGGGAAGTTGCGGGGCGAGGTGAAGTCGGCACTGGCGTTCGTGCCGCAGAAGGTGGGGGAGGCGCTGCGTTCCGTGGTGCGCAAGATCGCGCACAACAACGGGGGCGGGACGGGCGCGGCGGCGAACGGCGCGACGGGCCGGTTGCTGGCGAAGCGGACGGGCGAGGGCACGTTCACCTACGACGGCCGCACGTTCGTGCTGATCGCCAGCACGGCCGACAAGAAGCACGCGATCATCAACCTGCACGAGCGGGTGAACGGCACACTCAAAGAGCCAAAAACCCTGACCGAGAAGGACTTCCCCGCGGCGGCCGACAAGGCGCTGTTCAACACCTACCACGCGAAGGCCAACCAACTGGCGGCGATCAAGGGCACGCCGCGCGGCCAGACGCCGCCCCCGGCGCAGTCCAACAAGCTGGCGCAACTGCGCGCGCTCCAGCAAGAAGTGGTGGCGCTGGAAACGCAACTGATTCAGCGGATCGAGCAGAACGCGTGCCCGTGGCTGGGCACGGGTTGCTTCGCGGCGGGTACGAAACTGCTCACCAAACGCGGGTGGGTGGCGGTGGAGTTGCTGGCGGTGGGCGACGAGTTGGCGTCGCGCGCCGAATCGGACCCCGGCGCGGAGATCGAGTGGCAGGCGGTGGAGGAGTGCTTCCGCCGCACGGGCCGGGTGCTGCACCTGCACTTCACCGACGGCGAGTTGGTCCGCACCACACCCGAACACCCGTTCTGGGTGCGCGGCGAGGGCTGGGTGCCCGCCGGCGCGCTCAAGGCCGGCGACCAACTGGCGACGCTGAGCGGGGAGTGGGTGACGCTGCGCGAGGCGTTCGACACCGAGCAGTGGGAGCCGGTGTACAACGTCCGCGTCGCCAACACACACACCTACTTCGTCGGCGACGAGAACTGGGCCTTCGCGCTCTGGGCGCATAATACCTACACGGGACTCGTGAATGCTCTCAACGTGATCTTCAATAACGATTTCTCATCACGCGGGCTCAAGGCAAAGGAAACGTGGAAGGTCGCTAACAGCCAAAACACGCACGCCGGTTGGGTGGAGTTCCAAGCCAAACTGAAAAGCGCAGAATTATCAAAAGAACAACTCCGCGATCTGTGGTGGGTGGCTCGCGCGACGGCGGACATCACTGCCCAGCAAGCTCGTGCCGTCTTCACCCAGACACAGAGCCAAGCCGTCCAGATACTGACACCAATCGTCCAGCAGATTCAGCAGATTCTGCAAGGCGTCGGGATTAACGACGTGTCGTTCGGTATCCGCGGTTCACTGGCAACCGGCTGGTCGTACGATAAGTCGCTCCAACAGGATGGTCGCCCGTGGGATCCGTCTCACTTCGACGTGGATGCTTTCGTCAAGAGCACCACGCTTGTGGGATTGATCCCCGGCACTCCCACGCCGTCCGGTGGCACCTTCACTTCGCTCGCCAACATCGATCGCGCCGTTGGTTTCAGGTCGGGAGAAGCCAACCACGCCGCAGGGCAGTCAGTTAAAGCACTGATCCTTCAAGCGCAGAACGAGCTCGCGGCCGCATTCACGGGACGGTTGAAGAATGGTGAATTTGCGTTCAAAGTGTTCCGTAGCACGGTAGACGTTCCCGGGTTATCGCTCTGATCTCTAACTGTCGGAAAGACCTTCATGATCGTCTTGAACTGTTTCGTTCGATTCACCTCTACTCTGGACCTCCAGACTGTGGCGGCCGTGCTGACGGGTTGCCTGTTTGGTGGGGTGGACTTCATTTCCACAGATGAGTTCGATGAGGTACCGGGCGTTCGGCTTGAACGCCCCGTCTTCGGGATGTCGGCAAGTATCTGTGGTGGCGGCCCTGAGTACGGTCTGCGGGTCGAAACCGTACTCCCCATCTTTCAGCAAGGCGCGTTTCCGAAAATCCAATTCTTGGACCTAAATCCCTACGTAGAGCAGCTGCTGGCTTCGATTCGTGAAATTCAACTTATTCGCACATAGATGCTCGGTTTGAACGCACGGGTGCTTCGCCGCGGGCACGAAGTTGCTCACCAAGCGCGGGTGGGTGGCGGTGGAGTTGCTGGTGGTGGGCGACGAGTTGGCGTCGCGCGCCGAATCGGACCCCGGCGCGGAGATCGAGTGGCAGGCGGTGGAGGAGTGCTTCCGCCGTACGGGCCGGGTGCTGCACCTGCACTTCACCGACGGCGAACTGATCCGCACCACGCCCGAACACCCGTTCTGGGTGCGCGGCGAGGGCTGGGTGCCCGCCGGCGCGCTCAAGGCCGGCGACAAGCTCTCGACGCTGAGCGGGGAGTGGGTGGCGCTGCGCGAGGCGTTCGACACCGAGCAGTGGGAGCCGGTGTACAACGTCCGCGTCGCCAACACACACACCTACTTCGTCGGCGACGAAACGTGGGGCTTCGCGCTCTGGGCGCATAACGTCAGTTGCCAAGAAGTCGTCGCGGAAGTGCAGGCGGTGACAGGTATCCAAGAGCCTTTCAAGATCCACGCGGGTCTGTCTGCAAAGATCGCTAAGGCAATGACTACCTACGCAACAAACACTTCTCGCGAGTGGAGGGCGCGGAATGAAGCGTTCGCGGACCTCGACAAGATCGCAGGCGTCGGCCCTGCCAAAGCCGCGAAAATCTTCTGGAATATCCTCCTCCAGATCGGCACTCGCTATCAACAAACTGAGCAGGGCGTCACGCTTTCGACAGCGCGACTAGACCTGATGAAAAAGGCGCTGCATAGCCCAAGCCGTCCAGAGCAGTGCGTGAGTATCGTGCTCCGGCCAAACTCGGATTACTACCTACCCAACTCGGGCGTACACTACTTCACGGACCACCGCGGCCGTATCCAACGGGCCGAATTCAACCTTAACAGCAGTAACCTGAATACCGGCCCCGACGGGAATACGACATGGGTCGGTCACCTCGGCGCGTCAGGGGACGTTGGCGGGCACTTGGCCGGAAGGCAGTTCAGTGGGCAGAACCAATATCCGAACTTGGTGCCCATGGACAAGACTCTGAACTCCTACCCGTATGAGGGGTACTCGGGCGGTGGCTACGGCCGGATGGAAGCAATTTGGGCACAAGCGTTGACTCGAAATCGCAACGTGAGCAACGTGTCCGTCACACTCAACTACGGGACCAACGACGTCCGCCCCGATTCCTTCCGAATCAAGTTCACGATTCGAGGTCAAGACTTTACGCTTACGTTCATGAACAACGGCACGCCCTTGGACCCACAGCAAATACAACTTCTGGACGCGGCGCTCGCGGCAGCCACTGCCGATGAGCCGAACCCTTAACCGGAGAAGATGGAGATGTCCGAGGCCGTTCAAAAGAAGTTCCAACAACTGGTCCGAAAGCTCGGTCGTTTGATCAGAGCGGAGGCAGAGGCTGCTTTCGCCGTTAAGCAGGCCAACCCCAAAGCAAAACCGCAGGCCGAGGCCGCTCCGTGGGCTGCCGTATTCATTGACGCCCGCTGGTTCGCATCAGCTGAGGGTTATTCGGCCAAACTCCGTGTCGTTCTGCCGAACGGTAGTCTGCAGTCAGTGCGAACAACAAACGACATGGACCTCCTCCTCGATAAACTGTCGCGAGTGCGGAAGGAAGATACGTCTACGGATTGGTACGGCTTAAAGGTCACCATGAGCTTCGATGGCGTCCTCACGACAGATCTCAACCGTGACCCGAACTGCGTGGTCGATCCGATGTGGTTCCGCTCGTGACGAATGAGCTCAGGTTGAATATTTCGCTGGTTGCTTCGCGGCGGGCACGAAGCTGCTCACAAAGCGGGTGGGGGGGAGTTGCTGGCGGTGGGCGACGAGTTGGCGTCGCGCGCCGAGAGCGACCCCGGCGCGGAGATCGAGTGGCAGGCGGTGGAGGAATGCTTCCGGCGCACGGGCCGGGTGCTGCACCTGCACTTCACTGACGGCGAACTGGTCCGCACCACGCCACGGGTGCTCGGCGCTACCGCGTGTGCGCGAGTACGTCCGCGAGGGTCGTGGCCGCGACGAAGCGCGCCGGGTTCGTCTCGCCTTCGGCCAGCGCCTCGAAGTGCGCCCGACCGCAGTTGATCTTCGCCTGTTCGGTGGGGCGCAGGCCCAGCGCGGAGAGTGTCCCTTTTGTCTCGGCGACAAAATACAGGCGCTCGGTGCCGTCGGTTTCAACGAGAACGGCCCAGTCCGGTTCGTAGTTGCCCAACGGGGTCGGCACGCGGAACCAACTCGGTAGCTTCGCGTACACTTTCACGGCCGCGTTCTTCTCGCAGTCCTCGGCGAACTTCCGCTCGACTTCCGAATCGCAAGCGACGTAATCGTAAACGGCCTTCTTCGCCGCGACAGCGGTCTTCAGGTAGCCCAGCAGTTCCGCGGATTCGAACAGCTTGCTCTCGTAGTGCTCGGTGCCCTGCCGTTCGTAACGAATGCCGTCCACGAGTGCTTGCCGCTTCGTGTCGTTGATGGTCGCCGCGGCCAGTTCGATGAACCGTTGCGGATTCCGCGCGAAGTCTGCGAGGCGACCGCTGCCCGTCAGGATGCGGGCGATGCTCTTGCGCGTGAGTTGGGTCTTGTCTTGAAGCTCGGTCAGGATGTCCGGCAGTTCGATGTCCGCTTCCGCGAGCGCCACCGGCGACGACACTTCCTTCTCTTTCGTCGCGATGCCGCCCTTGTTGATTTCGAGGTCCGCGATTCGGAACTGCGCTCGCGCCCCGGTCACCGGGGATTGCTCGAGCGCGTTCGCCAGCGCTTGTGCCGCGTCCGCTACCAGCTTCTCGTTGTCGAACTGCACGCGGTACGTCGTCTTGTGCTTGATGCGGTCCCACAGCGCGCGGAACTCTTCCGACAGCAGCACCTTCTTGTTCGTGCCGATCCGCTCGCGGTCGTCGGCGTTCTTGATTTCGAGCCGCCCGGCGAGCTTGCGCAGCACTTCGTTCACGGCGTCCGACAGGTTTTGGAACGCTTCCGGAAGCACGAGCGTGTTTGACTTCAGCGCCGTGCGAAGGGCATCCAGCACCTTCCCGCTCTTGTCGATGTACCCTTGCTCTTTCAGATACGCGTGCAGCGCTTTCGACTTCTCGAACCCCAGCGGCGCGTGCCGCCCGGTGGCGTCCGGTACGGCGATGCCGGCGAACTGGTGGTCTTCCACGATCCCGAACCGGATGCCCGTGTCGGTTTCGATTTCCTTTTGCAGGTTCTCCGCGAACTGCTCGTAGCTCTCCGTGGCGATCACCGTCAGCGTGTTCGTGTCGAAGCCGCGAACGCGCGAGCCGTCTTTGCCCACGCACAGGCGCAGGCCGCGGCCGATGGTCTGCCGGCGCTCGCGGTCGGTGCCCATCTCACGGATCGCGCAAATCTGGAACACGTTCGGGTTGTCCCACCCCTCGCGCAGCGCGCTGTGCGAGAAGATGAACTTCAACTTCGTGTCCGCGCTGAGCAGCTTCTCCTTCTCGCGCATGATGAGGTTGTACGCGCGCTCCGCGCTCTCGCGGTTCCCGGCGTTGTTTTCCGCGGTGTCCTGCCACTGGCCCTTCTTGTCGATGGAGAAGTAGCCATCGTGGGCCGCCGCCGCTTCGCTCGCAACGTCTACGCCCTTGAAGAGCGATTGGTACGTCGGGTTCTGCGCCAGCTTGCGGTACTCCTCTTCGAACACGCGCGCGTACTCGCCGGCGACGCGCCCGCCCGCGGCGTCGTACTGCCGGTACTTCTCCACCGCGTCGATGAAGAACAGCGTCAGCACTTTGATGCCGCGGTGCCGAAGGCGCAGTTCCTTGTCGAAGTGCTCCTTGATGGTGCGGCGGATCATCTGGCGCACCACCGCGGCGCGGTCTACGTCGCCGGTCGCGTCGCCGGGCTTCAGGTAGTGCTGCGCGCCGGGCGCGTGAACTTCCACGAACTCGCCGTCCTTCCGCGCGCTGATTTCGCCGATGCGGAAGTTCCGGTACACCGCGCGGCCGGTCAGTTGCTCCAAGTCTTCGCTGCCGCTCACCGACAGTTCCTTCCGCACCACGCCCTTGCCCTGCTGTACGTCCAGTTCGAGCTTCGCGACCGGCGGCTTGCCCCGTTGCGTCTTGATCGACAGCACGCGCACGTACGGCTTGTTGTGCCCGCCTTCGACCGACAGCGACGCCACTTCGATCTGCTTCACGAGTTTCCGCTCGTAAGCGTCTACGGCGTCCAAGCGAAACACCATGTGGTGCTTGTGGGCGTGCGTGGCCGAGTAGCGGAGCGTGCAGAGCGGGTGCATCGCGTCCAGCGCTTCCTTGCCGCGCCCCTCAAGGCCGCCGTCCACGCTCTGCGGTTCGTCCACGATGATGATGGGGCGCGTCGCCCGGATCAGGTCGATGGGCTTCTCGTCGCCGACGTCTTCGGTCGGCTTGTACAGGTTGTTCACGTCCTTCTTGTTGATGGCCCCGACTGTGACCACCATCACCTGAAGCTGCGGGCTGGTGGCGAAGTTCCGCACTTGGCCGAGCTTGCTCGAATCGTAGACGAAGTAGTTGTTCCCTTTCGAGAACGGCACCTTGCCGTACAACGCGCGCAGGTGCTCTTCAGTGATCTCCAGCGACTTGTACACGCCCTCTTTGATCGCCACGCTGGGCACGACGATGACGAACTTCGTGAACCCGTAGAGCCGGTTCAGCTCGAAGATGGTGCGGAGGTACACGTAGGTTTTGCCGGTGCCCGTCTCCATCTCCACGGTGAAGTTGTAGTCGTTCGCCTTCAGTTCTTCGGTCGGCTTCAGTCCGTGGCGCAGTTGCACCGCACGCAGGTTCGCGAGCAGTTGCGTGTCCAGCAGTTGCAGCCGGTTGCCGATGCCGAGGTCGTTCTGCGCGCCTTCGATGCGCAACTGCGGGTCGCGCGGCGCGGTGACGGTGAACTCCGTGCGGCACACTTCCTGCCCGCGGAACAGGTCGGCGACCGCGCGAATCGCGTCGAGTTGGTAGTCGAGGTCGCTCTCGAATTGCAGCTTCATGGGGCGGGTTCCGTGTTGCGACCCGGCGCGCGCGACCGCGCGGCGGCGGCTCACCTTGTGTAGGGTGGCGCCGCCGCGCGGAGTGCCGAACGCATGTCGAGTGGAGCGGGCGACGAACTGCACTCGATTGTACGGTCGCGCGCGCGGTGCGCGCAAGTCCGAACTACAGGCTGCGCACGTTCGTCAGGCCGAGTTGACGCAGGTTCTCGGTCAGGTTGGTCTTCACCACGTCGTCGCCGTCGAAGGCGCTGTCGCGGAACACCACCATGCTTTCGCCCACGCCGCCGGAAGATTTGTGCAGGTCGGCGATACCCTTTGCCAGCGGCACGGCTTCGGCCGCGGTGATGCGCTCGGCGAGGCACACGAACAGCACGCCCCCGATGCTGTGGACGGTCTTCTTGGCGACGGTGTGCTTCTCGATGGGCACGCACAGGTCGAGGCCGAGTTTCAGCACCAGCTCCGTGAGGATGTCGTCTTCGGTGCGCCCTTCGAGAATGTGGTCGGTGTGGAACTCGATCGCGCCGGGCAGGTCGTCGGGCGTCGGGTTCCACGGCCGAATGTTCGACGTGTCCAGTTTGTACACGCGGAAGCCCACATCGCCGGCGAACAGCGGAGTGTCCGCTTTCACCTTCTTCCCCGCGCGCCGAAGCCGCTCTTTCGTGATCTCCGCGATGTTCTTGTATTCCACTCGCTCAATGACTTCGGGTAGTTGAATCACACAAAATCGCAGTGAAGAGCCACCTTTCGCATTGTGCGATAATACTGCATGAGGAAACGTGGCTGAACCGCCGAAGAAGTCCAGCACCAATCCTGATTCGTAACAGAAAAGCTCAATCAGCCGGCTCATCAATTTGACAGGTTTCGGTGTATCAAATGGGGCATCGCCTTCAAACAAATCCTTGAGTTCCAGAGTTGCTTCCTTGTTGTGCCCTGCGAATTCGTAATCCCACCAAGTATGCGGTGTAATCCCTCGTTCAGTCTCTGCAAGAAACGCCTTCAACATGGGTCGCGCATCTTTGTTCACTCCCCACCAAATGCGATTGTCTGCCTTCCACAGTTCAAACTGTTCGCGGTTGCATCGCCAGTAGCGGTTGGGTGGCGGATCGAACTGCAAGCCCGTTGGGCCTGTGATCGTGAATTGACCCGCAGAATACGGCTTGCTCGCCGAAAGGTCTTGTGCACGCCAGTTGCCCCGGGGGTCTTCGTCCGGGTTCTTGTAAGCGGCTAGTTGTTCCTCTGTTCGATCCCAAGAGTTCACTTGAACTGTATCTCGATGCTTGGCATAGACGAGTACGAAATCGTGCATATCAGACAGCCATTTCGCTGTCACGTTCGAGACATACCGCTTCTGCCATACAATAGTCGCAATAAAGTTCTCTTCGCCGAATACATCATCCAGCAGCTTGCGTAACACTACAGCGCGGGTTTCCTGAATGTCGATGAGTCCATTATCGGGAGGGCATCCGATGACGGACCAGGAAATCGCGCGGTTGGGGCCGGCGTTCGCTGGCTATCTGAAGGGTTACC